>NZ_JBFBAM010000089.1:0-36637 GCF_040682195.1 Kutzneria sp. NPDC051319
AGGCTGCCGGCGGCTCGGCGGTGGTCTGAGGGAACAGCCATGCCCTGGACATGGTCGACTCACCACTATTTTCGGGTCAGTCCCGCTCTCCGTCACACCGAATGTATGAAACCGTTTCACACATTCGGTGTGACGCTAAGCGGGACTCGCGGGGGTTCAGGTCGTCAGGTAGCGCGCGGCGACGGCGTCGTTGTGGCGGGTCAGCAGCTCGGCGAAGGTGCGTAGCTCGTCCGGTGTCCAGTCGCCGAGCAGTTCCGCCGACACGGTCAGCCGGCGCTGCCGGGTCAGGGCCATGAGCTCCAGCCCCAGCTCCGTGGGCGCGATGATGCAGCGTCGACGGTCGGTGGTGTCGTGGATCTTCGTCACGAGCTCGCGGCCCCGCATGCCGGTGACCTGCCGGCCCGCGGTGGACGGGTCGAGGCCCAGCGCGCCGGCCAGCGTGCTGATGTCGACCGGGCCGAGGAGGTCCAGGGTGCGCAGCAGCAGGTACTCGGACTTGTCGAGCTCCTTGTACACCTCGCTGCGTCGCCGGAGCAGCTCGAAGTTGCGCGCGAGCACGGCCGTGGCCAGCTCGACCACGTCCAGCGCCGCCGCCGCGTCCGTCATGGGGCCCTCCGGGAAAGATGCCGGTACGACACCGGTAATTAGCGGTATGGTACCGGCATCGAGGAATGGGGGCCTGGATGACGCTCGCGCTGAGCGAGATGCGGGATCGGGCGGTGGCGTCCGACCCGGGGTTGAGCCGGTTGTGGTCGGCGGCCTCGGCGACGTTCGCGATGGCCAGCGGGCTGGCCGTGGAGTTCGGGTTCGCGCTGGTCACCGGGGCGAACGCGATGGGAACCCTGATCGCCATGCTGCTGGGCGCGGTGGTGGCGATGATGGGCGCGATGGCGCTCGGTTCCGGCAGCGCGTGGGCCAAGACCCGCACCGCCGCGCTGTTTCCGGTCGCCTTCGGCATCGGCATGCTGGCCGGCGCGCTGGTCGACGGCAACACCGATCTGATGCTGGCTGTGTTCGTCGCGGTGATGTTCGCGGCCGTATTCGTGCGCCGGTTCGGCGTCGACTTCTTCTTCTACGGCTTCATGGGCTGGATGGGCTACTTCTTCGCGGCCTTCCTGCACACCACCGTGGCCATGCTGCCCGGGCTGCTGATCACCGTGATCGTGGCGACGGTGTGGGTGCTGCTGCTGTCGGTCACCGTGCTTCGCGTGAACTCCGCCAAGACCTTGGCCCGGGTCGTGCGGGCCTTCGACGCCCGGGCCCGTGCCGTCTCTCGCGCCACCTCGGACCTGCTGTCCTGTACCGATTCCCGTCGCTTCGACCGGTCACGCCGTCGTCTGCACGCCCGCCTGGCCGGTGTCACCGAGGCGGCCCTGATGGTCGAGGGCTGGTCCGCCGAGTCCGGCGCCCTGCCGGCTGGCACCTCACCGTCTCGCTTACGCCGCAAGCTGATCGACGCCCAGCACGCCCTGGATCAACTTGTCACCGCCGCCGAAGCCCTCGTCGGCACCGACCATGCCCGCGCCGCCGCCCGGGTCGCCGACCGCCTGGCCCGCCGTGACGACCGCCGCGCCGCCGAGCTGGCCCGCGTCCTGCCGGATGAGCACTTTGCCGTCGCCGTGACGGAACTGGTGACCATCGCCTCCGGCTCCGACGACACCACCGACGACGTGCTCGACGAGTTCGAGCCGTCCATCTCCCTCGCTTTCGGCGCCCTGCCCGGCTCTCCCGCCGTCGCCAAGGACGTGCCAGCTCGTGGCGGCCACTGGAATCCCTTGGCCCGCTTGGACATGACCACCCGTCAGGCCATCCAGGTCGCCGTCGCCGGCGCGTTGGCCATCGTCGCCGGCGAGGCCCTGTCGCCCGCCCGCTACTACTGGGCTGTCATCGCGGCCTTTGTCATGTTCGCCGGCACCGCCACCCGCACCGAGACCTTCGTCAAGGGCCTCAACCGCATCGCCGGCACCATGTTCGGCCTCGTCGCCTCCGTGCTGTTCGCCGAGATCACCGCCGGCAGCACCGCCGGGGTGCTGGCCGTGATCGTCGGCAGCATGTTCCTCGGCTTCTACCTGCTGCGGATCTCCTACCTGTACATGATCTTCTTCGTCACCGTCATGGTCGGGCAGCTCTACAGCGTGCTCAACGAGTTCTCCACCGACCTCCTGGTGCTGCGCCTGGAGGAGACCGCCATCGGCGCCGCCATCGGCTTCCTGGTCGCCCTCGTCGTCACACCTCTGTCCACAAAGGACACCGTCCGCAGCGCTCGCGACGCCGTGCTCACCGCCCTGGCCGACCTGCTCGACGCCGCCGCCGACCGTCGCGACCTCGACGCCGTCAGCCGCACCTTGGACACCAAGCTCTGGCAGCTGGCCTTGGTCGCCCGGCCCCTGACCGTGCCCATGCTCAACGGCACCGTCTCCCCGCGCACCCGCCACCGCCTCGCCCTCTATGCCTCCCTCGGCATGCACGCCCGTGCCCTCCGGCGCCCCGACCCCCAGCTCTCTCCCGCCTGCCGCTCTCTCGCCGACGCCGTCCGCCAGCTCATCGCCTCTCCCGTCGGCGCCGTCCAGCCCGCCGCCGAGGCCCCCCTCGCCGCCGCCGACGCCTCCCTCTTCTCACCCGGCGTCCCCTCCTCGCGGCCCCTCATCCATCTCCGCCACGTCCTCCGTGAGCTCAGCGGCCTCCCCCTCACCGGCGGCTCCGTCGCCGGCACCACCCGCCCCCACGCCTCCCTCAGCCTCCTCGACTCCGCCGGCCGCATGGTCGCCACCACCACCGCCGACTCCCACGGCCGCTACCACGTCACCGGCCTCCCACCCGGCCCCGTCACCGTCGTCGCCACCGCCTACCCACCCACCGCCCACCGCATCAGCCTCCGCACCGGCCAGGTCGCCCGCCTCGACGTCACCCTGGGCTGCGCCCGCAGCCGGACAGATGTGCCCGTCAGTCCGTCCATGTGAGGCGGACGGCGCCTGGTCAAAAAAGCAGGCGCACCCGTCCAGCCGGGTACGCCTGCCGTCAAACCTTCCGCGACTGCGTCAGTGCACGCTGTGCAGCTCCGCGACGGCGGCGAAGCCGTTGCGGAAGTTGGCGTCCACCGTGGCGACCTCGGCCGCCGAGGGGATAGCGTTCTTGCACGCGGTGCCCGGTCCGTGCCCGGACATGACCTCGGAGCAGGGCCCCGTGTAGTCGTCGGGCAGCCCGAGGTTGTGGCCGAACTCGTGGGTGAGGATCCGGGTCGGGTCGAAGCCCTGCGCGACCTGCTGGCGGTCGATGTAGATGTCGCCGTGGCCGTGCCCGTCGGTGTTGGTGTAGGAGCCGCCGCCGTTGATCTCGTGCAGCCTGATGGTGGCGGTGCCGCCGGACACCAGCTGCACGTTCTTCAGCCGGGTGTCCCAGTTCTTCACGGCCTGGACCACCTGGGCCGAGTAGTGCGTGATCCCGCTCGCGCTGTAGTGCAGGGTGACCACGGTCGGCGCCGCGTCCGCCGGCGCGGCGAAACCGATGCCGGCCAACGGGAGCAGGGTGGCGGCGAGGCCGAGGGCCAAACGTCGAAGCATTCTCGTCACTCCTCTGGCATGGACGTGGGGCCAGCCTCGCAGCGCGCGGTGTGACGCAGCCACCTGCGATCGTCGGGGCGCGTTCACCGTTGACCCGGGTAATTTGCCGGTATGAGCCTGCCCGAGGAACTCTCGCTGACGGTCGACGGACCGGTGGCCACGCTGACGATCGACCGCCGGGCCAAGCGAAACGCCTTCGCGCTGCGGATGTGGCAGGCGATCCCGGACGTGGTGCGCGCGGTCGAGGACGACGAGACCGTGCGGGTGCTGGTGGTCCGCGGCGCGGGTGACGGCCCGTTCTCGGCCGGGGCGGACATCGCCGAGTTCCAGACCGTGCGCAAGGGCGAGGAGGCCGCGGCGGCGTACTCGGAGGTCGTGCACGAGGCGGAGCGGGCATTGGCAACGATGTCAAAGCCGTCGGTCGCGCTCATTCAGGGCTGGTGCGTGGGTGGCGGCTGCGAGCTCGCTTTGGCCTGCGATATCCGAATTGCCGACAATACGGCCAAGTTCGGCATCACGCCGTCGAAACTGGGCGTCGTCTACCACCAGATGTCCACGGCCCGTGTGGTGGAAACGGTCGGCGCGGCCTGGGCCCGCTACATCCTGTTCACGGGCGAGCTGCTCGACGCCGAGGTGGCCCTGCGCATCGGACTCGTGCACGAGGTGCACCCGGTGGAAGAGGTCGCCGCCAAGGCCTATGCCCTGGCCGCAACCCTGGCCCAGCGTGCCCCGATCACATTGGCCGGGGCCAAGCAGCTGATCGCCCGTGCCGTGGCCGGTGAGGCCGCCGAGGACGAGTGGTCGCAGCGCTGGTACCGCGCCTCCTACGCCAGCCGCGACTACGCCGAGGGCGTCAGCGCCTTCGTGGAGAAGCGCCGGCCGGACTTCACCACGATCCCGTGGCCCAAGCTCGACCAGGACGGCGCCCCGGCCTGATGCAGGGAAGGACGCCTTACCCGCGTTCAACGAGGGTAAGGCGTCCTTCCCTGCATGAAGGCGGTCAGGCGGTGGCGGCGTCGAGGGGGTGCGACTCGAAGAAGGACCACATGATCTCGTTGGGGTCGATCTTCGGGACGGTGTAGCCCTTGGCCATCGAGTCGGGGGTGCCGGGCCACATGTGCCGCTGGCCGGTGACGGTGTACAGCACGACCTGGCGGCCGTTGTCGCAATTGCCGTAGGTGGTGCTGATGACACCGTTGACAACCTGCTTCTGCACGCCCTTGTCGCAGTGGTCGGCGGCGGCCCAGCGCTGGGCGGCGACCGGCACGCTGTAGGACCAGTAGATCTGCTTGCTGCCGTTGTACGGGTTGGTGCCGTCGGAGGTGCCGTGGAAGGACAGCACCGACTCCGGCCGGCCCAGCTTGCAGTTGCCGGGCATGCGCAGCCCGGACATCGGGGCCACGGCGGCGATCTGGCCGGACAGCTCGCAGCCGACCTGCGAGGCCATCCGGGCGCCGCCGGAGAAGCCGGTGACGTAGATGCGCTTGGTGTCCACGCACAGCGCCTTGTTCATGGCGGCGATGGCGTCGCGCATGAACTGGATGTCGTTGGGCGCGCCCTTGGGCACCGGCCGGCCGCTCATCAGCGGCACCCCGGGCACGTTCCAGGCGAAACCGTGGGACTTGCCGGCGATGAACGGAATGCCGGCCTGCGGCGCGACGACCACGAAGCCGTGTTTGTCCGCGGTGGCCGCGATTTCCGAACCGGCCAGCTGCTGCAGCGGGGTGCTGCCGCTGCCGTGCAGGTCGATGACCATCGGCATCGGCTTGCCCGGCTTGTGCCCGTGCGGGTAGTAGACGACGACGGTGCGGCGCATCCCGTCGGACATCACGTGCTGGGTGCTCAGGCCGGCCGGCACGTCGGGCTTGGCGCAGGTGTTGCCGCCACTGGCGGCGGTGACCGCGGCCTGCGGGGCGGGCTTGATCGAGGATCCCTCGGTTACGCCGGCCGCGCACGCGGAGGCGGTCAACGCGACCAGGACCGCGCTCGTGGCGAGCACGGTAAGGCGCGTGGCGGCGGCGGTACTCATCGGCGGTTCCTCTGGCGGCGGCGGTGGGGCCGACGGCGTCGTCGACGGTCGGCCCCAATCTACGTTAAGAAGTTTCTGAATTTTCCCTGTAGACGTGTTATCCGCCGCTGGGGTTGCAGGCGTTCCGCCTGACAACGTTGTCATCCGCCGTTTGTGGCCGGGATTACACGGTCCGCGGGTGCAGCAGGTCGGCCAGGCCGAGCCGCTCGTAGAAGTCCGAGCGCAGCCGGTCGGCCACCGCGTTGACGACCTCGGCGCCGTCCTGCGACGGGTCGATGTGGGTGCGCAGCGGGCGCTTGCCGTAAGGGGTGCCGACCACGCGGACCACGGCCCTGGCCACCTCGGACGGGTCGGCGTCGGCCGGCTCCAGCTCGGTGAGCTTGGCCGTGACCTGCGCGGTCAGGCCCGAGTAGAACTCCTCGTACGCCTCGACCACGCCCGTGTCGGCCGGCCGGCCCGAGTTGGCGAAGTGGTTGGTGCCGCCGGTGAAGGCGCCGGGCACGATCAGCGAGGTCTCGATGCCGAACCGGGCCAGCTCGACCGCGTAGCTCAGGGCCAGCGAGTCCATGGCCGCCTTGGCCGCGAAGTACGGGCCCAGGTAGGGCGGCGTCCCGGCGCGGGCCGAGCTGCTGCTGCCGTTCCAGACGACCAGGCCGTGGTGGGCGGCGCGCATGTGCGGCAGGACGGCGCGGTTGACCCGCTGCGAGCCCAGCACGTTGGACTCGTACAGCTCGGCCAGCTGCTCCGGGGTGAAGGCCTCGGACGGCCCCAGCACCATGTGGCCGACGTTGTGGAACAGGACGTCGATGCGGCCCTCTTCCTCGATGATCCGCGCCACCGCGGCGTCGACGGAGGCCTGGTCGGCCACGTCCATCTCGACGGCGCGGAGGTTGACGTCGTTGTCCTTCGAGTACTGCTGGATCTGGGTGACCTTGTCAGCGTTGCGGCCGGCGGTGGCCCGCATGCCGGCGTACACGGTGTGGCCGGCGTCGGCCAGGCGGTGGGCGCTCATCCAGCCGAACCCGCTCGATGCCCCGGTGACGACGACGATCTGGCTCTCGCTCATGGTGTCCGCTCCTCGGTCATTTTGTGGACGTTGTGTCCATATAAACACCAATGGAGACACTGTGTCCATATAGTTTGATGTGACGGGGGTCACTGGTCCTGGGGGTGATCTCCCGCGCGGCGCGGAAAGGCTGCACGCGGGGCACGACGCGGGGGCTTTACCTGTCGTTGAGCGGCGCCTGTGGGTAGGTTGGCGCCGATTTCGCACCGAGGGACTGGGGTGACGCTGCCCGATCGGTCCACGATGTCAGGAGCCTCCATGAGCAGAACCCGGATCGCCGGGATCGTGCTGGCCGCGGCCGCGGCGGTCGCCATCACCGCCATTCCCGCCGCCAATGCCGTGCCCCAGTCGCCGGAGTACGGCGCTTCGTACGGCCCGACGGTGATCGGCCACCGCGGAGCGTCGGGCTACCGGCCCGAGCACACGCTGGCCTCCTACGAGCTGGCGGCGCGCATGGGCGCCGACTACGTCGAGCCCGACCTGGTGTCCACCAAGGACGGTGTGCTGGTGGCCCGGCACGAGCCGGAGATCGGCGGCACCACGGATGTGGCCCAGCATCCGGAGTTCGCCGGCCGCAAGACGACCAAGGTGCTCGACGGCGTCCCGCTGACGGGCTGGTTCACCACCGACTTCACGCTGGCCGAGCTGAAGACGCTGCGCGCGGTGGAGCGCCTGCCCCAGGTGCGCCAGCGCAACACCGTCTACGACGGCCGCTACCAGATCCCGACCTTCCAGGAGGTCATCGACCTGGTGAAGCGCCTGGACAAGGAGCTGCACCGGGACATCGGCATCTACCCGGAGACCAAGCACCCCACCTTCTTCAAGGCCGAGGGCCTGCCCACCGACCAGAAGCTGGTGGACGCGCTCAACCGCAACGGCCTCAACCACCCCGGCGCCAAGGTGTACGTGCAGTCGTTCGAGGTGTCCAACCTCAAGTGGCTGCACCGCCAGTTGCGGGTGCCGCTGATCCAGCTGACCGCGGTCGCGGGCCAGCCGTACGACTTCACGGTGGCCGGCGACAAGCGCACGTACGCGGACATCACCTCGGCCGCCGGCCTGCGGGAGATCGCGACCTACGCGCAGGGCGTCGGCCCGGACAAGAACGAGATCATCCCGTGGGACGCCACGGGTCACCTGGGCCGGCAGACGTCGTTCGTCAAGGACGCGCACGCGGCCCGCCTGAAGGTGCACCCGTACACGTTCCGGCCGGAGAACGTGTTCCTGCCGGCCGACTTCCGCTCGTCGGCCGACCCGACGGCCTACGGCAACCTGTTCGGCGAGATCGAGACGTACCTGCGGGCCGGCATCGACGGCTTCTTCACCGACACGGCCGACATCGGCATCGTGGCCCGCGACGAGTTCCTGAAGGGCTGAGCTTGAGGAGCTGGAGCCCCTGTCCGGGGGGTAGGCAAGGGCTCCAGCTTGTCGCCGGCCACCAGGGGGGATTGGCAGCGGCGTCGGTCAGCTTAGGGCCAATGCGGCCGGCGTGTGGCCGCATTGGCGGAACTCATCCGGTGGTCGAGAGCAGCTGGGCCAGCGCGGCGTCCACGCCGCTGCCGTTCTGCACCGACGCGAGGCTGCCGCCGGTGTCCTGGGCGATGCCGCTGAGCTGGTCGTGGTCCACGTTCCCGCCCACGGCGATGATGTTGACCGAGACCGGCCGCTTGCCGTCCTTGAGCTGGCCGAGCTGGGTCCGCAGCTGGTCCACCGTGAGCCCGCCGTCGTTCTTGCCGGCCACGACCACGACGACCCGGTTGTGCTTGCCGTCCTGGTAGTTGGCCAGCACCGACTGGTAGACGGCGAGAATGCTGGCGTACAGCTGGCTGCCGTTGCCGGGGGTGAGCTTGTCGATGCCGGCGTGCAGCTGGTCGACGCCCTGGTCGATCCGCACCACCGGCACGAGCTGCTTGTACGGTTTGTCCCCGTCCAGGCCCGCGGCGTAGGCCCACAGCCCCATCGAGCCGGACACCGTTCGGTTGACCTCGCCGGTCAGGGCGTTGCGCACGGCCTTCACGCCGTCGGCCCCCATCGCCGGCGAGGTGTCCACCAGCACCGACAGCACCTCGTTGCCCAGGGCCGCGGCCGTCCAACTGGCCGAGATGTCCTGGGTGGTGGTGGCGTCGGCCGGGACCAGGGTCTGCGAGATCGCCGGCCAGCGCATGCCGGTGGCGTCGGTCGGATGGTCCGGCGTCGCGGCGACCCGCAACCCGGCGGTGGCGAACAGCTTCTGCTGCGCGCCCTGCCGCACGAAGTCCCGGAACTGTTGCGCCGCCTTGTTCTGGGTCTGGCTGACCCAGCTACCCGACAGCGTGACGAACGGGAAGTCGGCGGCCGGGCTCGCGCCGCCCATCGCCACCTCGTACAGCGGCGTCGCCGGCTTGGGTGCGCCGTCCTTGCCGAGGTTGCGCCGGTAGAGGTCGACCTCGGTCACGGGGACGGCGCCGTAGCTGGCGGTGCCGATGTCGGCCGCCTTGGCCAGGCCGTCCAGCGCGTCCAGGGTGTCGGCCGGCGCGCCGGAGGCCCGGGAGTTGGCCAGCTTGGCGATGGTGTCCTTGACGCCTGGCTGGGCCAGCATGTCCGTGGTCACCGGGCCGGTGCCGTTGGCCGTGGCGCCGGCCAGCGCCGACTGGACGGCCAGCGCGCTGGCCGGGTTCGTGGCCGGAT
This sequence comes from Kutzneria sp. NPDC051319, assembly GCF_040682195.1. Lineage (NCBI taxonomy): Bacteria > Bacillati > Actinomycetota > Actinomycetes > Pseudonocardiales > Pseudonocardiaceae > Kutzneria > Kutzneria sp. NPDC051319. Next base: position 9,320 of record NZ_JBFBAM010000089.1, read on the forward strand.
CCGGCACCGCGAGCCGGAACTTGCCCCACTGCGGCTTGCCGTAGCCGGACCAGCCGTTGGGCGCGGACGTCAGCCCCGGCAGATCCGTCCACTGCACGAGATCGCCGCTGGCCAGCGCGTCCGCGCCGGACTGCTGGGTGGCCAGCACGACCGGGCTGGTGGCCACCGACTGCGGCTGCGTGCTGACGATGGAGTTGTTCTGCGCGGTCAGCCGGTTGGCCCACAGCATGGAGTCCGGCAGCCAGGCCGCCGGCTGCTCGCCGAGCTTGCCGGTGTCCCACTTGGTGGTCAGCCCGGTCAGCACGGTCTGCGACTCCACCGACTGCACCTGGAGCCGAACGCACGAGTCGTCGATGACCGGGTGCGTCTCGGTCCAGCGCTGGGCCGCGTCCCGCACCGGCTGCGCGATGCTCGGTGTGACGGCCACCCGCAGCACCACGTCGCCGTTGGTGCAGCCGTTGGCCTCGGCGGCGGCGCGCCGCTCCAGCACGCCGCCCAGCCAGGTCCACGCCAGCCAGCCCAGCAGGATCAGCACCACCAGGCCGGTGATCGCGACCGGCCACTTGGCCAGGCGCCGCCGCACCCTCGTCACCAGTGCGCGGTGTCGAGCCATCACGTCCCTCTCCGAGCGCCAGGTCACTCCCCAAGGGTCAAGTTGACTCACTGGGTGTGACATCAGCGTCATGAAAGCGCAGATTCTGCCCTACGCGCGAAGAACACGGTGCCCGATCGGGGGTACCGGGACACCCTGGGTCACTTTCCGCCCACGTGGGTCCCGTCCCGGACCGTGCCGACGTACTCCTCGACCAGGTCCTCCAGGGCCACCACGCCCAACTGCTGGCCGTCGGCGTCGACGGCCCGGGCCAGGTGGCTCTGGGCCCGCCGCAGCGCGGCCAGCGCGTCGTCCAGCCGGGCGTCGGCCGGCAGTTCCGGCAGGCCACGGACCCGGTTGCGCGGCACCGGCGTCGACGGCGGCTGGTCGGCCAGGTCCAGCACGTCCTTGACGTGCAGGTAGCCGGCCAGCCGTCGATCGGCGGCCAGCAGCGGGAAGCGGGAGAAGCCGGTCGCGGCCACCGCCGCCGCCACGTCGCCGACGGTCGGCTCGGCCGGCACCGTGGTCAGGCGGTCCAGCGGCACCAGCACGTCGTTGACGGTGCGCGCGGCCGAGGACAGGGTCTTGGCCAGCCGCCGGTGCTCCGGCTCGTCCAGCAGGCCCTCCTGCCGGGACTCGCCCAGCAGCGACGCCAGCTCGTCGGGCGTGTAGGCGCCCTCCAGCTCGTCCTTCGGCTCGACCTTGATCAGCCGCAGCAGCGCCTGCGACATCACCGTGAACGTGTTGAGCAGCGGCCGGGTCAGCCGGCAGAAGGCGAAGTGCACCGGCACCAGCCACAGCGCCGCCCGCTCGGGGCCGGCCAGCGTCAGGTTCTTCGGCACCATCTCGCCGATCACCGTGTGGCAGAACGACACCAGGGCCAGCGCCACCACGAAGGAGATGCCGTGCACCAGCGTCGGCGGCACGCCCAGCGGGGCCAGCGGCTCCTCCAGCAGACCGGCGATGGCCGGCTCGGCCAGCGCGCCCAGCGCCAGCGAGCACACCGTCACGCCCAGCTGCGCGCCGGCGATCAGCAGCGGCAGCTGGTGCCCGGCGCGGATCACCGTGCGGGCCCGCTGCTGCCCCAGCCGGGCCAACTCCTCCAGCCGGTCGCGGCGGGCCGTGATGATCGCGAACTCGGCGCCGACGAAGAAGCCGTTGCCCAGCAACAAAAGGATGGTCAGCAACAGCGCGAGGACGTCGTTCACGCCGTCACCTCGCTCGGGATCGTCGCGGGCACTTCGCCGACCTTGGCCACCCGCAGCTCCGCGATGCGGTGCCGGTCCATCGCCATCACCGTGATCCGCCAGCCGTCCACACGCAGTTCGTCGCCCACCTCGGGGATCTCGCCGAGCCGGGTCAGCACCAGGCCGGCCAGGGTCTCGTAGTCGCCGTCGGGCATGCGGAAGCCGGTGGCCTCGGCCACTTCGTCCTCCCGCAGCAGCCCGGACACCATCCAGCTGTCCTTGCCCAGCGGCCGCACCGGCGCCACCTCGCGCCGGTCGTGCTCGTCGCGGACGTCGCCGATGATCTCCTCGACGAGGTCCTCCATGGTCACGATGCCGGCGGTGCCGCCGTACTCGTCGACCACGATGGCGATCTGCAACCCGGAGCCCAGCCGCTCCAACAGGGCGTCGGCCTCCAGGCTCTCCGGCACCGTCGGCACGGGCCGGATCAGCGCCGACAGGGGCGTGGTCGCGCGCTGCGCGGCCGGCACGCCGAAGACCTGCTTCACGTGCACGACACCGCGAACGTCGTCGAGGTCGCCGTCGTGCACCAGGAAACGCGAGAAGCCGGTGCGCAGCGCGGCGTTGACGAGGTCGAGCACGGTGTCGTCGCCGCGCAGGGCCTCGACCTGCACGCGAGGCGTCATCAGCTCGTCGGCCGTGCGGTCGCCGAACCGCAGCGACCGGTCCAGCAGCGTCGCGGTGCCCTGGTCGAGGGTGCCGTGCGCGGCGCTGGAGCGGACCAGCGAGCCCAGCTCCTGCGGCGACCGCGCGGATCGCAGCTCCTCGGCCGGTTCCACGCCGAAGCGCCGCACGATCCAGTTCGCGGTGCCGTTGAGCACGGTGATCGGGGCCTTGCACGCCCGTGAGAACGCGTACTGGAAGCCGGCCACCGCGCGGGCGGTCTGCATCGGACGGGCGATCGCCAGGTTCTTCGGCACGAGCTCGCCCAGCACCACCGACAGCGCGGACGCCAGCAGCAGCGCCAGCGCCGCGCCCACGGCCTCGGCCCCGCCGGGCGGGATGCCGATCGCCGTCAGCGGCGCCTCGATCAGGTCGGCCAGCGCCGGCTCGGCCAGCGCGCCGGTGACCAGGGTCGCCAGCGTGATGCCCAGCTGGGCGCCGGAGAGCTGGAACGACAGCGTGCGGTGCGCCTTCTGCACGGTGCGGGAGCGCGCGTCGCCGAGTTGGGCGACGGCCGTGTCCACCTGGCTGCGTTCCAGGGTGGTCAGGGAGAACTCCGCCGTGACGAACAGCGCGTTGGCCGCAGTCAGCACCAGGACCGCGAGCAGGCAGAGGACGTCGAAAAGATATCCGGTCATCGGGGACTCACGTCCGTGACCGGGGTCGTATCGCAGCCGGGGCTTTCCCCCGGCTCACTACTGTGGCCAGGTGACCGCGCGTCAGGCACGGAAACAGTCACTCCTCAGATGGTGAACAACGTGACACGTCAGCTGCCAGTGTAAGGGCTGCGTATATGCGTCGGCCGGACAACCACGTTCCTGTCACCAGGATTTCTTCGAGCGGCGTGTGCTGTGGGTCACCATTCAGGCACACCAGGTCAGCGCGGCGGCCGACGGAGATCTCGCCCCACGTGTGCTCGGCCTGCGCCTGCCACGCCACACCCGTGGTCTGCGCGGCGAACGCTTGCGCCACGTCCAACCGCTCGCCCGGCAGCCACTCCCGTCTCGTGGCGATCCGCAGGCCTTCGAGCGGATCGGCCGGGCTGACCGGCCAGTCGCTGCCGAACGCCAGCCGCGCGCCGAGGCGGGCCAGCGTCGCGAACGGGTACTGCCGGTCGGCGCGCGCCGGGCCGAGGCGGGGGATGGTGAGCTCGGTCATCAGGGGATCGGTCTGGGCCCACTGCGGCTGCACGGTGGCGATCACGCCCAGCTCCGCGAACCGGGGCAGATCCGCCGGATCCACCACCTGCACGTGGGCGATCACCGGCCGGCGGTCCCAGTCCGGATTGGCGGCCCTTGCCTGTTCGATCGCGTCCAGGGCGGCGCGCACGGCGGCATCGCCGATGGCGTGCACGTGGATCTGGAACCGTTCGGCGTCGAACGCCGTGACCGCGGCGGCCAGCTCCGACGGCGACCACACCGGCATTCCGTGCGACTGCGGCACATCCGCGTACGGTTCGAGCATCGACGCCGTGCCGGTCTCGACCACCCCGTCGGCGAAGAACTTCACGGTGCGGGCGGTGACCAGGTCCCGGCCGTAGCGCTGGCACCGCTCTCGCTGCCGGTCGAAGGCCGAGGTCTGCTCCCGCCAGCGGTCGGGATCGGCCCGCTGGGCCAGATCCGCGCGGAACGTCAGACATTCCCGTTCCACAGCAAGGAGATAGGCGTCCACCATCGCCGGCTCGACCCACGCGTCCTGCACCCACGTGACGCCCACTGCCGCATACACCCGGCCGGCTTCTTCCAGCGCCGCAACGAGATCGTCCGGTTCGCGGGCCGGGATCAGGTCCAGCACGAGATCGCAGGCGTGCCACTCCAGCAGCGTGCCCAACGGGCTGCCGTCGGCGCGTCGGAGAATCCGGCCCAGCCGCGGATCCGGTGTGTCGCGGGTGATGCCGGCCCGTTGCAGGGCAAGGCTGTTGCACCACAAGGCGTGGTAGTCGCGGGACCGCAACGCCACCGGCCGGTCCGGCACGGCGGCGTCCAGCCATCGTGCGTCGAAGGCGCCGTCCGGGGCCAGGGCCGGGTCGTAGCTCGCGGCCAGGATCCAGCCGTCGCCGGGATTTTCCGTCGCCCACCGAGCAACCTCGGCCACAATGCCGTCCACAGTGGACTGATTGGTGATCGAGGGCCCCTGCCGCTCCAGCCCGCCGAGCACCGGATGCGCGTGCCCGTCGCCGAACGACGGCAGCAGCAGGCCGTCGCCCAGGTCGACGACGTCGGCTGTGCCGAGCTCTTCGGCATCCGGCCCGACGGCGACGATCCGGTTGTCGGCGATGGCCACCGACTGGGTGGAAGTCCGCAGCAGGATCAAATCTTGCGGATGCTCTCTCGCAGCACGACCTCCGCCGCGATCCGCTCCGTGCGCGGCTCGCCGTCGTGGTCGCTCAGGGCCATGTGCGCCGCCCGCGCGCCCATCTCCTCCAGCGGCAGCCGAACCGTGGTCAGCGTGGGGGAGACGTCGCGCAGCGTCGGGATGTCGTCGAAGCCGGCCACCGAGATGTCGTCGGGCACCCGCACCCCGGCCGCCCGCATCGCCGCCATCGCGCCCAGCGCCATCACGTCGTTCACGGCGAACACGCACGTGGCGTCGGTGCTCTCGGCCAGCATCTCGGTCACCGTGTCGTAGCCGCCGTCGCGCGTGAACTCACCGTACCGAATGGACTGATCGGGCAGCTCGACGCCGGAATCGGCCAGCCCCGCCTTGAAACCCGCCACCCGGTCGCGGCTGGTCAGCAGCTCCGGCGGCCCGCCGAGCACCACGAACTTGCGGTGCCCGAGCCCGGCCAGCGCCACCGCGAGCGCCTTGGCCCCGGCCCGGTTGCTCGGCACCACTGTGTCCACCGGCAGCTTGGCCTGCGACACGCAGGCCACCCGGCCGCCCTGCTCGGTGAAGGCGGCGATCTCCTCGGCCAGCTTGGCCGTGACGGAACGCTTGGTGGACCGGCTGCCGACCATCACCACCGCCTTGGCGCGATGCCCGCGCAGCGTGGCCAGCAGTTCCCGCTCCCGGTCCGGGCTACGCGCGGTCGTGCCCAGCACCACGACCAGGCCCGCGTCCTCGGCCACTCTCGTGACACCGGCGGCGATGCTGGAGAAGTACGGATCGGAGATGTCGTGCACCACCAGGCCGACCAGGGAGCTGCTGTTGCGGGCCAAGGCCTGCGCCGAGGCGTTGGGCAGGTAGCCCAGCGAGTCGGCGCTGGCCATCACCCTGTCCCGCAGCGGGTCGCTGACCTGCCGATCGCTGCCGTTGATCACCCTGGACGCCGTGGCCAGTGACACCCCGGCGTGCCGGGCCACCTCGGCGAGCGTGATCTGCCGTCCGGGCACAGGCCCACTCCCTTCGCCAACTGAACTGGGACAGTACCGGTGACCTGTGCCGCCGACGTGTCAGCGGGCCCGGCTTGTCGCGTCGAGGACCCGGGTTGTCACACGCCTGAGCGCGTCCGCGGTCGCCTTGATCGCCGGCCGACGACTCGTGCGCTCCCGCCACACCGTGAACAGCCGGCGCCTCGGCACCGGCTCCAGCGTCACCGCGACCACGGTGTCCGGCAGCGGCGCGCGGCCGAGCCGGGGCATCAGCGCGATCCCGATGCCGGCGCGCAGGAACTCCAGCTGGCTCTGGTACTCGGGGACCACGTAGGACACCCGCGGCTCGTGGCCGGTCGAGCGCACGGTGGCCACCAGCCAGTCGTGGCAGATCGATCCGGGCGGCTGGCACAGCCACCGCTCGTGCACCAGATCCTCGGCGGTGACGGCCTTTCGCCCGGCCAGCCGATGATCGGCCGGGACCAGAAGATCGGCCACGTCCTCGCCGATCACCTCGCGGGCCAGGTCGTCCGGCATGGCCAGCGGGGCGATCTGCCAGTCGTGCACCACGGCCACGTCGAGCTCTCCGCGCTGCACGGCCGTCACCGCGCCCGGCGGGTCGATCTCCACCACGGTCACGTCCAGCGCCGGGTGCTCGACCATCAGCTCCGACACGACCGACGGCAGCAGGCCGCGACAGCCCGTCGCGAACGCCCCCAGCGCCACGTTGCCGACCGGTTTGCCGCGCTGCTCCTCCAGCTGGATCTCCGCCTGCTCGACCAGCTTGAGCACCTCGGCCGCGGTGTCGGCCAGCGCCTGGGCCGCGTCGGTCAGCACGACCCCGCGGCCGCGGCGCTCCAGCAGTGTGGTTTGCGTCTCCCGCTCCAGCTTGTTCAGTTGCTGCGAGATCGCCGACGGTGTGTAGCCCAGCGCCTCCGCCGCCCCGTTCACCGAGCCGTAGACGGCGATCGCGTGCAGGGCCCGCAGCCGAGCCAGGTCAATCATGTAGCGATGCTACCGCGAACCGTGAAGAACTATTTGCTGGTGCTTAACTGACCGGCCGCCGATCCTGGCGGCATGCACCCTCGTCACCTGCTCGCGGCGGTCCTGGTCGCCCTCATCTGGGGCGTCAACTTCGTGGTCATCGACATCGGGCTGGAGTCGTTCCCGCCGTTCCTGTTCACCGCGCTGCGCTTCGCCGTCGCGGCGCTGCCCGCGGTGTTGTTCATCGGGCGGCCGCAGGTGCGGTGGCGGTGGGTGCTCGCCGTGGGCACGGCGATCGGCGCCTTCCAGTTCGGACTGCTGTTCCTGGCCATCCACCTGGGAATGCCGGCCGGGCTGTCCTCGCTCGTGATCCAGACGCAGGCCGTGTTCACCATGGTGTTCGCCGCGCTGCTGCTGGGGGAGCGGCCGGGGCGGCGGCAGGTCGTGGGCATGGTGATCGCGCTGGCCGGCATCGCCCTGGTCGCCGTCGACTACGGGCAGGCCAGCCCGATCCTGGCGTTCGTGCTGGTGCTGGCGGGCGCGGTGAGCTGGGCGCTGGGCAACGTCGCCACCCGCAAGGCCGCGCCGCCCGACGCGTTCAAGTTCATGGTGTGGGTCAGCGTCGTGCCGCCGCTGCCCATGGTGGGGCTGTCGCTGCTGGTCGAAGGCCCCGAGCAGGACCTGGCGGCGCTGTCCCACCTGACCGTCTCGGCGCTGTTCTCGCTGGGGTACGTCGCATGGCTGTCGACGCTCGTCGGTTACGGCCTGTGGGGGATGCTCATTCGTCGCTACGGCGCAACAGTCGTTGCTCCTTACTCTCTGCTCGTGCCCGTGTTCGGAATGTCGTCGTCGGCGCTGGTTCTGCACGAGAAAATGTCCGGACTCTCCATCGCCGCGGCCGGCCTCGTGATCGTCGGCGTCGCTCTGACCTCGGCGTTCGGCCAGAAGCTGACGGGGTGGCGACAGGGGCTCCGCGCCTCACGCTAGGGTGCGCCACACGACGTTGAGTGAACGTCGTATTCACTGTGAGTGCACCACGGGAGGTAGTCGGTTGAGCGCCACCGTTGAGAGCGCGAAGCCGCCCCAAAAGGGCTTCTTCGGGCATCCTGCCGCTCTCGGGCCGCTGTTCTTCACCGAGTTCTGGGAACGTGTCTCCTACTACGGGATGCGCGCGATCCTGCTGTTCTTCATGTACAGCAAGCTCAGCGACGGCGGACTCGGCCTCGATCCGACACTGGCCAAGAGCCTGATGTCGATCTACGGGGCCAGCGTGTTCATGTCCGGCGTGCTGGGCGGCTGGCTGGCCGACCGCATCCTCGGCTCGCGCCGGGCCGTGCTGTACGGCGGCGTGCTGATCATGTGCGGGCACATCGCGCTGTCGTTCCCCTCGGGCGTGGGCGCGCTGTACGTGTCGATGCTGCTGATCACCGTCGGCACCGGCCTGCTCAAGCCCAACATCTCCAACATGGTCGGCGGCCTCTACGACGAGAAGGACCGCCGCCGCGACGCCGGCTTCTCGATCTTCTACATGAGCACCAACCTCGGCGCCGTGGTCGCGCCGCTGCTGGTCGGCACGCTCGGCCAGAAGATCAGCTACCACCTCGGCTTCTCCGTGGCCGCCATCGGCATGTTCCTGGCCCTGGTGATCTACATCTTCGGCCGCAAGCGCCTGGCCGCCGTCGGCGACGCGCCCAGCAATCCGCTGTCCCCCGAGGAGCGCGGCAGGGTCTTCGGCCGCATCGCCATCGGCGCCGTGATCGTCGCCGCCGCCTTCGTGATCATCGCGGTGGCCGGGCTGTTCACCGTCACGCTCGTGATCAACGTGATCAGCGCGCTCGGCCTCATCCTGCCCGCGCTGTACTTCTACACGATGATCCGCAGCAAGCAGGTCAGCCCGGTGGAGCGGTCGCGGGTGATCGCCTACATCCCGCTGTTCATCGCCTCCCTGTTCTTCTGGATGATCGAGGAGCAGGGCTCGGTCGTGCTGGCCGACTACGCCGACCACCGCACCGACCTGCACGTCGCCGGGCTGCCGCTACTGGCCTCGTGGTTCCAGACGCTCAACCCCGGCTTCATCGTCGTGTTCGCGCCGCTGTTCGCGCTGCTGTGGACCAAACTCGGCAGCCGCCAGCCGTCCACTCCCGTGAAGTTCTCCCTCGGCCTCGGCCTGGCCGGCCTGTCCTACCTGCTCATGATCCTGCCCGCCGCGCTCTACGGCCCCGACGCCAAGGTCAGCCCGTTCTGGCTGGTCGGCAGCTTCTTCATCGTCATCCTCGGCGAGCTGTGCCTGTCCCCGGTCGGCCTCTCGGCCACGACCCGCCTGGCCCCCAAGGCTTTCGGCGCCCAGATGCTGAGCCTCTGGTTCCTGTCCGACGCCGCCGCCCAGGGCATCAGCGCCCAGATCGTGCCCTTCGCGACGCCGCAGACGGAGATCCCGTACTTCGGCATCGTCGGCGGCGTCACCGTCGTGCTCGCCGTCGGCCTGCTCTTCCTGGCCCCGTCCATCTCCCGCAAGATGCAGGGCGTGGACTGATCTTCTTCATGCAGGGAAGGACGCCTTACCCTCGTTCAACGCGGGTAAGGCGTCCTTCCCTGCACAACGGCGGCCCCTGGTCACATCGTCGCCTGCACCAGCGCCTTGGCCTTGCGTAGCGCCCGATCCCTGATCACCGGCGGATCCGCCCTCGCCGACATGGCTGCCGCCAACGCCTCCATGCAGTCATCCCACTTCGGCGGCCGCTCCCACCGGTTGTCGTCCGGCGCCCATCCATGAAAACAGCTCAGCAGCGCCAGTCCCACCGCGACCACATAGGCCACCTGGTTGCTGTTCTCCGCCGGCCCCGGAATCCGCCGCCGAGGATCCGCGTTCCCTTCCGCCACCGTCAACACCGCCTGCCTCAGCTCGCACAGGTGATCCAGCGGTGCGTCCGCCGCCCTCAGCGCGTTGTCGATCAGTGCCAGCAGATCCTCCGTGACCGCGGTCCTCATGATCTGCGCGACGTTCCCGTCCCTACGGTGGATCTCCACGCACCGCCGGGCCGTCCTCAGCAGATCCCTCGCCAGCCCTCCCGACCACACGTGGCACCCGTGCGTCAGCACCGTCGGAAAGTTCGCCACCCTCCCCTCCAGGATGTCCCTCGACTCCGCCAGCGTCAGCCCCCGCATCCTGAACACCGTGTCAAACGTCGAGTCAAACGCATCCCGCGCTGCCATCCCCCTCTGTTCGAACTGCACCAGCGCATCGACCGACACCGACACCACGAAGTGCACCCCCGGAATATGCATCAGATCCTTGATGCCATTCACCGCTTCCGTGAGGTCATCCACCCGGGCCAGCTTGTCCAGCTCGTCGATGAACACCACGAACCGCTGCTTCGTCGGATCCGTCCGGTCGCGGGAGAACTGCGTCAGCATCTCTCTGAAGTCGGCCACCAGCTCCGGCTGCGACCGCTCCCTCCGCTTCCGGCTGACGCTGTCCTCGCCGCCCAGAGATATCAGTCCGGACAGCAGCTTCATGGAGCTGGATTCCTTCTGCCCTTCTTCCCGGCTCCAGGCCAGATCGTCAAGCGCCTCCACCGCCAGTTGGGCCGATTTCTGGACGTCAAGGTACCTGTACCGCGTCCGTGACGACCGAGCGCCGAACAGAAGGAGCGACACCATCGGTGTGATGACGACCAGGACCAGCAGGCCGGTGGCGGCCAACCCAAGGACGGTTTGCCATTGCCAGGCCCACGTGTCGTTGTGGCTGATCGCCCAGAGAAAGACCGTGGAGGCGAGCATCAGGAACAATCCCAGGGTCAGCGCGTCACGCATGGCCCGCTGCGTGCGGAACCGGCGGTCTCGTGCCTTCTGTTCCCGCTCCGGGCTGTAGCCGGACTTCCTCGCGATCTCCTCCGCCGCCTGTGCGAACAGCTGGCGAGTGAAGTCCACCGGGTCGTACTTCACCGGCGCGGTGAGCAGCACATGATGGGTGACCATGTCCTCGGTGTGTCGGACCGCCTCCATGAGAGTGGATTTGCCGGCGCCGCGTGGGCCCGCGATTCCGATCGCCGACGTTTCATGGTTTCGTATGAATTCGACGACCTCGTCATGTGTTCGTGAGGGCGAGATCTTGCCGCTCGACAGTTCCACCAGGGTCGGCGCCGTCATCGGGAAGACGAGTACGCCGGTCGGCCGGTAGACGTCGGTGACGCATCGGCGCAGTGCTCCCCGGGCCGCGTGGGTCAGCTGGGTCGAATAGGAGGCCTCGGCAACCCTGAATTCTTCCCTTGTTTGCAGGCGACGTTGTTTCAAGGTGGGAACGTCTTCGGTGAGCGACCAGGCTGATGTAATCATGAGTGCTGCGACGCCAATGCCGATCAGCAGGTACCAGATTGATAATGTCGGAAATGTGGCGGCAATCAGGATGGTGATAACTACGAGTCCGGTTGCCCAGAGCGACGGGCCGGAGAAAGGGAGAGGGCTGTGCGGTCGCACAGCCGTGGCGACGACGTTACTGAGCGACCATGAATTTGCGTCCAGCCTGCGGCGTTGCTCCGCCAGCACCATGCTGGCGTCGTTCAGGGAGTCCGACAGCGCGGGGCGCCGGGTCAGGAAGGCCGACCGGATCTCGGCTTCCTTCTCACGGAAGCGGCGGAACTCGGCCGAGGCCATGGCGTCGTCGAACTCCTGCTCCAGCTCGGCCACCGTGGGGCGCGACTCCTGCTCCGGCACTCCCGGTCTTCGCGGGCAACGGCTCCGGCGTTACCGGAAGCGACGGCAGGCGTCGAAATCGACGATGCGCTGGGCGGTGGAGTCCGGAGTGGACAGTCGCGGAACGAGCAGCAGCCCTTCGATCCGCCACGGCGGCGGGGCGGCGGATCGAGGGGCTGCTGGTTCCAGAGTGCCTGAAGTTTGGGGAAAAGCGGAACGTCATGACCCGAACGGGTGGGTGATGCGGGTCTCCATTGACGGTTAGTGGTCAGGCGATCGCGGCTGGTTGGCGGGAAGTGACCCGAACGGGCAGGTGCAGGGGACCGCGGACGGCACGGCTGGCGCGGCGCTGGACGGTGCCGGAGAGGCGGAGGTCGGGGAAGCGGCGGAAGAGGGCCCGGAGGGCGATGGCGCCTTCCATACGGGCGAGACCGGCGCCGAGGCAGTAGTGGACACCGGACGAGAAGGTCAGGTGCTCACGGGCGTTGGGGCGGTCGGGGTCGAAACGGTGGGGATCGGGGAAGACGGCGGGATCGCGGTTGGCGGCGGCGGTGAGCAGCACGATGACCTTGCCGGCGGGGACATCCCGGCCGGCGAGCTTGGCGCCGGCGAGCGGAAGCCGTGCGGTGTACTGGATCGGGGGATCGAGGCGGAGGATCTCCTCGACGATGTTGTCGGCGGCGGCGGGATCGTCGACGAGTCGTTGGCGGGCCGAGGGATTCGCCAACAGGGCCAGCACGCCGTTGCCGATGAGGTTGACGGTGGTCTCGAAGCCGGCGGCCAGTAGCAGGCCGGAGCTGGCCAGCAGTTCGAAGTCGGTGAGGCCGCCTTCGGCCAACATGTGGCCGATCACGTCGTCGTTCGGCTCCGCACGACGCAGCTTGATGCGCTCGGCCAGGAAGTCGTTGAGCTCCCGCAGCGTGGACCGGAGCTCACGAACCTGGGCCATGCTGCCCATGCCGTCGATGGAGGCGGCCAAGGTGGTGCCCCACGCGGTCATCCGCCGGTGCTCGGTGTCGGGCACGCCCAACAGGTCGCAGATGATCTTGATAGGCACCCGGGACGCGAACTCGTCGACCAGGTCGAACTCCTCGCGGCCGGCCAGCTGGTCGAGGAACTCGTCCACGATGGCCTCGACGCGGCCCTGCCGCTCCTGCATGGCCCGCGGCGTGAACAGCGGCGACACCACGCGCCGTAACCGGCCGTGCTCGGGCGGGTTGCGGAAGATGAACGAGTCCTCCAACGGGTTCACCAACCCGTCGAGGCCGGGATCGGGCTGGCCGATCTCCTTGTTGGGCGCGACACCGAAGGCCGGGTCGCGCAGCACGGCGCTGCACAGCTCGTGGTCGGACACCAGCAGCATGCCGAGCTTGCTGGGCACGACCTTGCCCCGCGCGCGGACGCGCTCGTAATGCGGATACGGATCGATGGCCTGGGAGGGACGGATCAGCATGGCGCCGGGATCGTCCAGCAGCCGGAACCAGCCCAGGACGACCTTGCCCATCGCGATCCCGGCCGCGAGTTGCCTGTCGGACATGGTGTTCTCCTCACCCCGTTGCCGCCTTTGTACCACCGCCTTGACCGCGCGTGCCCCGAGGATGAGAATCTTGGCCACTAAGAGATAGGGGGTGTTCATCATGTCGCTGCCCGAGCCGGCACGGCCGGTGGTGCCGCTGCGGTTGTCCAATGACGAACGCGAGCGCGCGGTCGAACTGCTCAACCGGGCGGTCGCCGACGGCCGCCTGACCTGGCCGGAACACGCGGAGCGGGTCGAGGCCGTGTACGCCGCGCGCGTCACGGGCGACCTGCGGCCGCTGCTGTCGGACCTGGGCGCGGCCGAGGTGGTTCCGCTGCCCGACGGCGCCACCGAGGTCTCGGCGGTGCTCAGCAAGATTGTCCGCGTGCCCGACGTCAGCCGCCGCATCCACGCCCGCTCGCTGTTCGGCGCGGTGGTGCTCAACCTCGTCTCCGTGCCGCCCGGCGCGGACATCGAGGTGCAGGTGGACGCCTTCTGCGGCAAGGTCCAGCTGATGGTCGCCGACGACGCGACAGTGATCGACGACGGCGCCGCGATCATGGGCAAGCGCGCGGTCTACGGCGAGCAGGACGGCAACGGCGGCCCGCGCATCCGCCTCACCGGCACGGTGAAACTGGGCAACCTCAAGGTGTTCAGGGTCTGAGCTCGGACGCCACCTCGGCGACCAGGGACCGCACCCACAGGTGCGCCGGGTCGGAGTTGAGCCGTGGGTGCCAGACCATGCCGTACGGGAAGGGCACGGCCAGCTCCTCCGGCACCTCGATCAGCCGCACCGTGTCGCCGCATCGAGGGATGTCCACCAGCCGCCGCGGCACCAGCGCGATCAACAGGGTGCCCGGAAGGGCGGTGAACGCCGCCTCGAAGTACGGCACCCGCAGACCGCTGCGCTGGGTCACGCCGAGCTCCGCCAGCCGCCGGTCGATCACCATCACCTGCTGCGGCAGCACCACCACGCTCACCCGGGGGTATTCGGCCAGCTGCTCCAGGGTGAGCCGCGGCGCGGTGATCGGGTGGTCGGCGGCCACCGCGCAGACGTAGTCCTCCTGGAACAGCGGCTGCCAGTGCAGCCCGGACGGCGGCTGGACCGGCGACAGGGCAAGGTCGACCCGGCCGTGCTCGATCTCGTCGTACGTGCGTGGGCTGAGCGGCTCGATCGTCAGCGACAGGCGGGGAGCCTGCTCGAAGAGACGGCCGAACAGCCGCGCGCCCAGCACCGTGACGGCGTAGTCGGTGCAGTTGACCCGGATCGAGTCGTTCGACGTCGCCGGGTCGAACACGCCGCCCCGGACCAGCGCCCGCAGCCGGGGCAGGATGAACTCCAGCTCCTGCTGGATGGCCCGGGCCCGCGGCGTCAGCTCGTAACCGCGGACGGTGCGGACCAGCAGCTCGTCGCCGAAGGTCTCGCGCAGCCGGCTCAGGGTGCGGCTCATGGCCGACTGGCTCAGGTGGAAGCGCGCCGCCGCCCGGGACACGTGCCGCTCCTCGAGCAGGACATCGAGCGCCTTGAGCAGGTTGAGATCGGCGTTCTCGATATGCATGCGGTACATAGTACTGCTGAACAATGTGCACTGGACGCCTCGCCGGGCCGGACGCAGACTCGAAGTCGAGGAACTGCGAAAGGGGAGAGGGTCATGATTCTCGACGCGATGGTGGATGCGCTCGGCGGCCGCGCGGCGCTGGCCGCGACGACGACGGAAACGGTGTCGGCGACCGGTCGGCGCTGGCATCCGGGATGGGGAAAGGCGCCGACCGAGCCGGAACTGGTGTCCGAATTCTCCTACACCCAGACGGTCGACGTGGTGCGGCCGCGCTACCGCCTGGAACTGTCGGCCGACACGAAGCTGGTGCCGACCAAGCTGCACCACACCGAAATCGGCAACGGCAGCTTCGGATATGTGGACGGCATCGACTTCATGTTCGACCCGCGGCCGGTGTCGACGGCGATTCCGTCCTGGCGGGTGGCCGCGCGGCAGCGGCACATCGACCTGACCTCGGTGCCGCGCCTGGCCGTCAAGCTGCTGGCCCCGGCGGCCGACGTGGTGGTCGAGGACTCGGCCGTGACCCTGCGGGAGACCGGCCGGCCGCCGGTTCGGGTCGTGTTCGGTGACAACGCGCTGCCGGTGCGGCTGGAGCTCGTCGAGGAGCACTCGCCGCACGGCGATGCCCAGGTCGAGATCCGCTTCGACGACTACCGCCCGGTCGGCGCGCTGGTCCTGCCGCACCACGTGGTGATCGCCGTCGACGACCAGATCGTGCATGACGAGACCCGCACCGCGATCGAGCTCGATCGTGAGGCCGACTTCCATGTGGCCGACGAGACCGTTGTCGACGCCAGCGCCGCGCAGTCCGCCTACGCGAACTACGCCACCGAGTGGATCATGAATTACGTGCTGGCCGGTGTGCGGTTCTATTTCGATCTGCAAACCGCGCCCACCGATCCGGAGCCGGTGGAGGTCGCCCCCGGGGTGAAGATCGTGCTCGGTCCGAGCCACAACGTGCTCGTGGTGGAAATGGACGACCACGTCGTCGCGGTCGACGCCCCGCTCTACGACGAATACACCCGTGCCGCACTGGCCCAGGTGAAGCGGGCGTTTCCCGGAAAGCCGCTGCGCAAGGTCGTCGGCACGCATTTCCACTACGACCACATCGGCGGCATTCGCGAATTCGTGGCCGACGGGGGAGTGCAGGTCATCGTCGGCGAGCCCAGCGTCGAGTATTTCCGCGACCTGTTGAGCAGCCCGCACACCGTCGACCCCGACCGCCTCGCCGCCAACCCGGTCGAGACCGAGGTGATCGGCGTCAAGGACCGCCTCGACCTGCCCACCGCCGACGGCGGCGTGCTGCGGATCCAGCGCATCACCACCGACCACACCAGGGACGGCCTGGTCGTCTACGTCAGCAAGCCGGGCGTCCTGTTCGAGTCCGACCTGTGGAACCCCACGCCGACCGAGCCGGCGGCCAACTCCGGCCGCGGCCGCCTGGCCGTCCAGCTCTATGACGCCATCGGTGAGCTCGATCTGGACGTCAAGACCGTGGTCAGCGGGCACCGCGGCACCGATGGGCACACCCTTGCCCACGCCGCGCCGCTGGAGTACCTGCGCATCGTCGCCGGTCGCTGAGAGCAAGGAAGCGGACAATGGCTCTACACATGTTGGCGTCGATCGTCGTCGGTGTGCCGAACGTCGAGGAGACCGGGGCCTACTACACGGAATTCGGCCTCACCCCGACCGGCGGCGGCTGGTACGCCACCGCCGACGGCGGCAACCAGCTGCGGCTGGTCGAGACGCCGTTCCGCCGGCTGGTGGCGTGCACCGTCGGCGTCGACGACCCCGACGACCTCAACCGCGTCGAGGCGCGACTGCGTCGACTGGAGATGGTGACCCGTCGCGGCGCGGACCGGCTGACCGCGATCGACCCGGTCGGCGGCGTCGAGGTCAACCTGGAGGTCCGGCCCCGGCTGGTCCAGCCCGCCGTCGAGCCGACCCGCTACAACTGGCCGGGGCGCATCGACCGCCCCGGCACGCGGGCCGAGGTCCTGCGGCGGCCCGACCGGGTGCGGCCCCGCAAACTGGGCCACATCGTGCTCGGCACCACCGACTTCGACGCGTCCAAGCGGTTCTTCGTCGACGGCATCGGCTTCAAGGTCAGCGACGTGCTGCGGACCAGCGCCTTCACGCGGTGCTCGACCGACCACCACAACCTGCTGCTGGTGCGGGCCCCGGTCGACTTCCTGCAGCACACGTCCTGGCAGGTCGACGACGTCGACTAGGTGGGCCGGGGCGCCGCCGGCATGCTGGAGGGCCACCCGGAACGCCACGTCTGGGGCCTCGGCCGGCACCACTACGGCTCCAACTTCTTCTGGTACCTCAAGGACCCGGCCGGCAACTTCTCCGAGTACTACAGCGATCTCGACTGCATCCCCGAGGACACGGACTGGGATCCGGACGTCTTCGCCGGCGGCAACGGCCGGCTGATCTGGGGTCCGCCGATGCCGCCGTCGTTCATACACCCGGAGGACCTGGCCGCCCTGATGACCGGGGCCCACGGGCCGCGGTGACACGGAACCGACTGCGGCCGGCGGAGATGAGAACGCCGGCACCGAGCTCTTTCTCACGCCTTCATGACGTCCGTCCGCGCCGGTGGGCTCGCCGGATTGGGCGTTGTCAGCAGTCGCTGCGGCGGTGCCGGCGGACGGTCTCCTCGACCAGGTCGAGCACGGGGCCGAGGTCGTCGGCAGGCAGGCCCATCGCCAGGTGCGAGACGAGGCCCTCCAGCACCAGCTCCAGGAAGTCGGACAGCACCTCGACCGCCACGTCGTCACGGAGGTTGCCGGCCTCGCGCTGACGGCGGAGGCGGTCCTGGGTGGCCTTGGTCAGCTGCTCGGAGCGCTCGGCCCAGCGGGCGCGGAAGTCGGGGTCGGTGCGCAGGCGGCGGGAGACCTCCAGACGGGTGCCCAGCCAGTCGGCCGGGTGCTCGTCGTCGTCCCCGTCCTTGCGACCCGCAAGCAGGTCGCGCATCACCTGCACGAGGCCCTGCTCGGCCACCACCTCGGCCATGCGCAGGGCGTCGTCCTCGGCCAGGGCGAGGAACAGCGACTCCTTGTCGCGGAAGTGATGGAAGATCGCGCCGCGCGAGAGTCCGGTAGCCTCTTCCAACCGCCGTACCGTGGCGCCCTCGTAGCCATGGCGGGCGAAGCAGGCGCGCGCGCCGTCGAGGATCTGGCGGCGGCGGGCCTCGAGGTGGTCCTGGCTGACGCGGGGCATTCGGCCATCGTCGCAGCGCGGGGGCGGCAATTGCAATCCGTACGTACGGATTGCATACAGAACGTAACCGATGAAACATCCTATGATTTCAGTGGCGAATGAAAGCAAGCGCTTTCACGTATTGACACCCGAACCGACAAATGGTGTGATCCCCCTTACGGGCAAGGATTTTCCTGACCGTTCCGCCGCCACCCCCGTACCCCTGCTGTGGGAGGAATCGTGGCACCCCCATCCCGCCTGAAGCTGGCGCTCGCCTGCGGCCTGTCCGCGGTCGTCGCGCTGGCCATTGTCGTCCCGGACGCGCTGGCCGCGCCCAAGGCCGGCACGGTCTATGAAGCAGAGAACGCGACGATTTCTCAAGCGACCGTCGCGAACAATCACACCGGTTACACCGGAACAGGTTTTGTCGACTACACAAACACCGTCGGCGGCTACGTCGAGTTCACGGTGAACGCGCCGGCGGCCGGCAGCGCCCGCCTGGACTTCCGCTACGCCTTCGACGCCCCCGACAACCGCCCGATGGACGTGACCGTCAACGGCACCGCGGCGGTCAGCAACCTGGGCTTCCCGACCACCGGCAGCTGGACGACGTGGAATGTGGCCACCACCACCGTCAACCTCAAGGCCGGCAGCAACAAGGTCCGGGCCACGGCGACCACCGCCAACGGCGGCCCCAACCTCGACAACGTGACGGTGACGCCGAACAACGTCGACACCACGCCGCCGACCCCGCCGACCAACCTGGTGGTCAGCGACCTCACGCCGACCACCGCGCACTTCGCCTGGGGCGCCGCCTCCGACGACACCAGCGTGGTGCGCTACGAGGTCAACCGTGGCGGCAACGTGCTCAAGACCGTGGACGGCAAGACGCTGTCGGCCACTGTGGACACCCTGACCCCGAACACGTCCTACGACATCTCGGTCGGCGCGTTCGACGCGGCGGGCAACGCCTCGCAGCAGAGCAACGTCGTCACCTTCACGACACCGCCGAGCGATGACCACACTCCGCCGTCCGCGCCCAAGAACCTGCGCTCCACGGGCGTGACGGCCGACAGCGCCGCGCTGGCATGGGACGCCTCCACCGACAACGGCGGCGTGATCTCCGGCTACGACGTGTACCAGGGCGCCACCAAGGTCGCCACGACCAACTCGACCGCCACCACGGTCACGGATCTCAACCCCAGCACCAAGTACACGTTCACGGTGACCGCACGCGACCCCGACGGCAACACCTCCGCGGCGAGCAATGCCTTGTCGGTCACCACCTCCGCGCCCGGCGGCAAGGGCGGCATTCCCACCTACGAGAAGGATGTCGCCAAGCTCGACCTGCCGTGGGGCATCGACTGGCTGCCGGACGGCTCGGCGCTGGTGGCCGAGCGTGACCGGTTCGAGATCGACCGGGTCACCCTCGACGGCCAGGTCACCGTGCTGGGCAAGGTTCCCGGCGCCGTGACGACCAGCGGCGAGGGCGGTGTGCTCGGCCTGGCCGTGTCGCCCAACTTCGCCAACGACCACTTCATCTACATCGACCACACCGCGGCCAACGACAACCGGATCGTGCGGATGACCTACCAGGACGGCAAGCTGTCGACCACGTCGACGCCGATCCTGACCGGCATCGAGAAGAACCGGTACCACAACGGCGGCCGGCTGCGCTTCGGCCCGGACGGCAAGCTCTACGCCACCGCCGGCGACGCCAAGAACGGCTCCAACGCCCAGAACAAGAGCTCCCTGAACGGCAAGGTGTTGCGGCTCAACGCCGACGGCACCGCGCCCACCGACAACCCGTTCTACGCCACGGGCGGCAACGCGCGGTACGTCTACAGCATGGGGCACCGCAACCCGCAGGGCATCGCCTGGGACTCGCGCGGCCAGCTGTGGGAGACCGAGTTCGGCGAGAACAGCCAGGACGAGCTGAACCTGATCCAGAAGGGCGGCAACTTCGGCTGGCCGTCGTGCGAGGGCACGCAGGGCAACTGCGGCGGCTTCATCGCGCCCAAGCAGACGTGGTCGACCTCGTCGGGCGGCCCGAGCGCCATCGAGATCGTCAACAACTGGATCTACGTCGCCGCGGTGACCGGCGAGCGCATGTACGTGGCGCAGATCAACTCCGCCGGCACCGGCACCAGCACCCCGCAGGCGATCTTCGCCGGGCGGTGGGGCCGGCTGCGCACCGTGGTCAAGACGCCGGACGGCGGGCTGTGGGTGACCTCCACCAACGACGACAAGAACGGCGGCACGCCGAGCTCCAAGGACAACGTCATCGTGAAGCTCAAGTTCCCCTAGTGATTTCCCCAGCTAGTACAGGCTGAGCCGAAACGCAAGCCCCCGTGGTCAAACACGGGGGTTTTGCGCAGCCATTGCTTCTGAACGGCTGTGTGGGCGGCGGCGCGGTGCTATCACATCGGTGTCTGGCCGTCTAGTGGACAGGACAGCAGATGTCGATCAAAGCCTCGCCGATCACCGTCTTGCCGGGCGGCCTGCCGCTGCTCGGACACGCAGTGGACCTTCTACGTCGGCCGCTGGAGTTCGTCGAGCAGATGCGCGACGCCGGCAGCGTGGTCCGGTTCAACCTGGGGCCGCGCCCCGTGTACCTGGTCACCACGCCGGCCATGTGCAAGGAGCTGCTGATCACCAAGTCGCAGTGCTTCGACAAGGGCGGGCCGCTGTTCAAGCAGTCGAAGACCTTGCTGGGCAACGGCTTGGTCGGCTGCGACCGCGAGCAGGCGCGCCGGGCCCGACCGCTGATGAACCCGGCCTTCCATCACGGCCGGCTGGCCCGCTACACCGAGGTGATGGCGGACGTGTCGGCCGAGATCGTCGAGCAGTGGACCGACGGGTCCACAGTGGACTTCGACGCCCTGATGAACGTGGCCACTATGGACGCGTTGACCCGGTGCCTGTTCTCCGGCGTGCGCGACACCGACACCGCGGCCGAGGTGCGGGCGGTGATGCAGGTGATCGTCAACGGCGTGGGGCGGCGGGCCTTCATCCCCATCTCCTTCGTGCACAAGCTGCCGCTGCCGCCCAAGCTGCGTGAGGACGCCGCCCTGCGCGAGCTGCACCGCGTGGTGGACAACGTGATCGCCGAGTACCGGCGCACCGGCGCCGACCAGGGCGACCTGATGTCGATGATGATGCTGGCCCAGGACGACACCGGCAACGGCATGACCGACACTCAGCTTCACGACGAGATCCGCAGCATGATGGTCGCCGGCACCGAGACGTCCGCGACGATGATGCTGTGGATGGCCTACGCGCTGCACCAGCACCCCGAGATCCGGGACCGCATGCACGAGGAGCTCGATCTCGTGCTGGCCGGCCGCCGGCTCGACTACGAGGACCTGCCCAAGCTGGAGTACACCGCCCGGGTCGTGCAGGAGGCGCTGCGCATGTATCCCGTGGCGTGGATCCTCTCCCGCTACGCCACCACCGACGTCGAGCTGGCCGGCGTGCGGATCCCGGCCGGCGCGGACGTGATGTTCAGTCCGTACGCCGAGCACATGGACCCTCGCAATTTCGACAATGCTCGCGTTTTCGACCCCGACCGCTGGCTGCCGGAGCGGGCCAGGTCCCTGCACCGCCAGGCCTACCTGCCGTTCGGCTCCGGCGTCCGCAAGTGCATCGGGGAGTCCTTCGCCTTCACCGAGATGATGATCATGGTGGCCACCTTCTTCGGCCCGTGGAACCTCACGCCCGTGCACCCCGACCCCGAGCCGCTGGCCAGCACCACCTACCGCCCGCGGCACAGCCACATGGTGCTGTCGAGGCGCTGACCGGCCGGTCCGTGTCATCTCGGGCAGCCGAGGCGGCACGGACGGTCGGAAGTCCTTACCAACAGGTGAACGACCTACCTGCCTGACCTGGGAAGCCGTGCGATTGTCAGACCCCCCGTGTAGCGTCGGAACGACGACGATCACGAAGGGTGGTAACGGTGACTACCGTCAGTGTTACTCCCGCCACCGATCCGGCGCCCGATTTACTCCCGGACCGTGAACGGGCCGAGGCCTACGTGGCCTCGGTCTGCTTCAAGCACGGGCCACCGAGGTACGTTGGCGCCGAGATCGAGTGGACGGTGCACCACGCGCAGGACCGATGTCAGCCGCTCGACCCCGAAGTCCTAGCGAAAGCCCTGGGGCCCCATGCCCCCGCCACGCTCCGGCCGGACAGCCCGAATCTGCCGCTTCGCGGTGGTTCCCCTGTCACCGTCGAGCCCGGTGGCCAGGTGGAGATCTCCACTCCACCCAAGACGACAACAGCCGACCTGCTCACCACCGTCTCCGCCGACATCGCGCAGCTGCAGCGGCTGCTCGCGGCGGAAGGTCTGGAACTGGGCACGGCCGGCGCCGATCCCTACCGCCCACCGCGCAGGATCCTGAACACCCCTCGCTACGCGGCGATGAACTCCCGGTTCGACCGATACGGGCCCGACGGTGTCGCCATGATGTGCAGCACCGCGGGCCTACAGGTGTGCCTGGACACGGGCGAAGCGGGACAGGTCGCCACACGCTGGAACGCGCTGCACGCGCTGGGTCCGGCGCTGCTGGCGGCGTTCGCCAACTCGCCGGGACTGGCCGGCCGCTCGACCGGGTGGGCCTCGGCCCGCACGCGAGTGGTGCTGGGGGCCGAACCCGTGCGCAGCGGCCCGGGCGACACCGGCCACGACCCGGCAGCCAGCTGGGCCCGCCGCGTGCTGGACACGCCGCTGATCTGCTTCCGGCACGGCGGCGACAGCTGGGACGTGCCCGGCGACGTCACCTTCGCCGACTGGATCGCGGGCGCGCTGCCCGGCGTGCCCACCACCGACGATCTCGACTACCACCTCAGCACCATGTTCACCCCGGTCCGGCCGCGCGGCTACTTCGAGGTCCGGTACCTGGACTCGCAGCCGCCCGGCGACTGGAGTCCGGCGGTCGCGCTGCTCATCGCCCTGTTCAGCGCGGACGACGTCGTCGACGCCGCGCTGGACGCGGCCGCGCCCTCGGCCGGGCGCTGGCTGCCGGCGGCCCGCCTCGGCCTGGACGACCGCCCGGTCGCCCGGACCGCGGCCGCCGCCCTCGAGCTGGGCCTGCACAACCTGCATCGGCTCGGCCTGCCGACGGAGCTGTCCGCGCCGGTGATCGACAGCCTCGATCGCCGCCTCGCGACGGCCACCGCGAAGCTTGGAGGCAAGACACAGTGAGCGAGCTTGCGAGCGAGCCATTCAATGCAGGGACCCGCGTCGCAGACGCGCCGAGCGCTAGCGAGGGGGGACTGTGACCTCATCTGATCTTCGCTCGGCCATCGCCGAGGCTCTTGAGCGCTCCCGTGACCGCAGCACGCTGCTCACCGAGGCCGTCGACGAGGACGACCTGGTCCGCCAGCACTCCAAGCTGATGTCGCCGCTGGTGTGGGACCTCGCCCACATCGGCAACCAGGAGGAGCTGTGGCTGGTCCGTGACGTCGGCGGCCGCGAGCCGGTGCGCCAGGACATCGACGAGCTGTACGACGCGTTCCAGCATCCGCGGGCCGAGCGGCCGTCGCTGCCGCTGCTCAACCCGGCCGAGGCCCGCACCTATGTGCGTGAGGTGCGGGACAAGGTGTTCGACGTGCTGGACCGCACGCCGCTGGAGGGCCGCGAGCTCGTCGAGAACGGCTTCGCCTTCGGCATGATCGTGCAGCACGAGCAGCAGCACGACGAGACCATGCTGGCCACCCACCAGCTCCGCAAGGGCAATCCCGTCCTGCACGCCCCCAACCCGCCGGCGGCCCCGGCGGAGCGGCTGCCGGCCGAGGTGTTCGTGCCGGGCGGCTCGTTCGAGATGGGCACCTCGCTCGAACCGTGGGCCCTGGACAACGAGCGCCCGGCCCATCAGGTGCACGTCGACTCGTTCTGGATCGACACCGTGCCGGTGAGCAACGGGCACTACCTGGCCTTCATCGACGCCGGCGGTTATGACGACGCGCGCTGGTGGAGCGAGCGAGGCTGGGCCTACCGGACCGAGGCCGGCCTGACGTCGCCTCGGTTCTGGCACCGTGACGGCGACGGCTGGCAGCGCACCAGATTCGGCGTGGTGGAGCCGATTCCGGTCGACGAGCCGGTCGTGCACGTCAGCTACCACGAGGCCGAGGCCTACGCGGCGTGGGCCGGCAAGCGGCTGCCGACCGAGCCGGAGTGGGAGAAGGCCGCCCGCTTCGACCCGGACACCGGTCGATCCCGCCGATATCCCTGGGGCGACGAGGATCCGACGGACGAGCACGCCAACCTCGGCCAGCGCCACCTGCGGCCGGCCCCGGTCGGCGCGTACCCGCTGGGGCAGTCGCCGCTGGGTGTGCGGCAGCTGGTCGGCGACGTGTGGGAGTGGCTCGACTCGGACTTCCGGCCCTATCCCGGCTTCAGGGCGTTCCCGTACAAGGAGTACTCCGAGGTGTTCTTCGGCGGGGACTACAAGATGCTGCGGGGCGGGTCGTTCGGCACCGACAAGGCGGCCGTGCGCGGCACCTTCCGCAACTGGGACCACCCGATCCGGCGGCAGATCTTCGCCGGCTTCCGGTGCGCCCGCGACCACCGGCCGGACTGACGCCGGTGTGCCGCCATCTGGGTTACCTGGGCCCCGCCGTGCCGCTGGCCGACCTGCTGCTGGCGCCGCCGCACTCGCTGCTGCGCCAGTCGTACGCGCCGCAGGACATGCGGCACGGCGGGACCATCAACGCCGACGGTTTCGGGGCCGGCTGGTTCGCGCCCGGGGAGAAGGCGCCGGTGCGCTACCGGCGGGCCGTGCCGATGTGGACCGACAGCGGCTTCGCCTCGCTGGCCGCGGCGACCAGGGCCACCGCCGTGGTCGCCGCGGCCCGCTCGGCGACCGTCGGCATGCCCGTGGTGGAGACGGCCAGCGCCCCTTTTGCCGAGGGGAGCTGGCTGTTCAGCCACAACGGCGTCGTGCGCGGCTGGCCGGACAGCGTTTCACTGCTGGCGCAACGACTTCCGGTGACCGATCTGATCACGCTCGACGCCCCGACCGACGCCGCCCTGCTGTGGGCGCTGGTCCGGCACCGCCTGCGGGCGGGGCAGGACCCCGTCGACGCCATCGAGGCCGTCATGCTGGAGGTCGCCGCGGCCGCGCCCGACTCCCGACTGAACCTGTTGCTGGGCAACGACGAACTGCTCGTTGCCACCGCGTGGTGGCACTCGCTGTGGGTGCGGCCCGGGCCGGGCGCGGTGACCGTCGCGTCCGAGCCCATCGACGACGACCCGGCCTGGGTCGCCGTGCCCGACCACAGCATCGTGTTCGCCTCCAAGACCACTGTGGACATCCGACCCCTGGATCCAGGACGGCAGGAACCATGACCAACCCGGTAGTGGAAAACCACCTCACCGCCGACCACATGGCCCGCGCGCTGCGCAACGACGTGCGGGCCGGTCTGGCCGGCCCGCTGAAGTCGTTGCCGCCCAAGTGGTTCTACGACGCCGTCGGCAGCGATCTGTTCGAGCAGATCACCGAGCTGCCCGAGTACTACCCGACGCGGGCCGAGCGGGAGGTGCTGCGGGCCCGGGCCGCGGAGATCGCTTCCGTGACCCGGGCCCGCACCCTCATCGAGCTCGGCTCGGGCTCGTCGGACAAGACCCGGACGCTGTTGGATGCCTTGCAGGCCAACGGTTCTCTGAAGCAGTTCGTGCCCATGGACGTCTCCGAGAGCGCGCTGAGCGCCGCCGCCGAGACCATCGTCGGCGAGTACCCGGGCCTGGCCGTGCATGCCGTCGTCGGGGACTTCACCGAGCACCTGGCCCTGTTGCCGGGCGACGGCCCCCGGCTGTTCGCCTTCCTCGGCGGCACCATCGGCAACCTCCTGCCGGCGGAGCGGGCCAAGTTCTTCGGCTCCATCCGCGAGGTTCTCGAGCCGGGGGAGTGGCTGCTGCTCGGCACCGACCTGGTCAAGGACCCCGGTGTTCTCGTGCCGGCCTACGACGACTCCGCCGGCGTCACCGCCGCGTTCAACCGCAATGTGCTGCGGGTCGTCAACCGCGAACTCGACGCCGACTTCGACGCGGATTCGTTCGAACACGTCGCGTTGTGGGACTCGGACAACGAGTGGATCGAGATGCGCCTGCGGGCCCTGCGCCCCATGCACGTCGCCCTGCCCGGGGCCGGCATCGAGATCGACTTCGCCGAGGGCGAGGAGATGCGCACCGAGATCTCCGCCAAGTTCCGGCAGTCCCGCGTCGGCGACGAGCTGGCCGACGCCGGCTTCGGCCTGGCGCACTGGTGGACCGACAGCGCCGAGCGCTTCGCGGTCTCCCTGTCCCGCGCGGAGTAACGCCCCGCGCCCATCGGCGGGCGCCTCCGGGCGCCCGCCGATGTATCTTTCGGCCGCCTTCGCCGTCCGGTCGAACCGTTCGGGTCCGCACGATCGTGTGGACGCCATGACGACGACACTTCGCACCTTCCAGCTCCCCGCCGAGGTCACCGGTTCGATCTGGGACATCGCGCTGGGCGTCGAACTCGTCCGCACCTGGCAGGCCGACGGCATCCTCCAGGTGGCCACCGGCAGCGTCGCCGACGCGGTCGCCGCGGCCGCCCTACGCGAGAGCCGCCGGTTCTTCGCCCGGCCGCTACCCGAGAAGACAGCCCTGGTCAGCGACCTCACCTATGCCGGCTACGTCGCCTCGGGAGAGGAGGAAACCGCCGGGGAGAAGGACTTCTCGGAGATCTTCACCGTGTGCAAGGACCTGCCCCTGTCCGATCCCCGCGTCCGCGCCGGCTGGCCCTGCCACGGGCCGGCGCCCTGGCCCGATCCGGTCTACCGCGACGTGATGACCGCCCTCATGTCCCAGTTCAGCCTGATCGGCGACAAGATCCTCAAGCTCACCGCGCTCGGCCTCGGGTTGGACATGAACGCCCTGACCGATCTGGCCGCTGATGGCTGGCATCACATGCGGGTCCTGCGGTTCCCGGCCCGCTCCGCCGTCACCGCACGGGGAATCGGCGCTCACACCGACTACGGCATGCTCGTCATCGCCACCCAGGACGACGTCGGCAACGGCCTGTTCGTGCGGCCGCCCGTCGTCGGCGAGAAGCGTCCCCGCAACTGGCTCGACGACGAGAGCTCCGCCGGTGCCTTCGAGAACGAGGAACCCTGGCACCTCGTCGACCCCGTGCCCAGCACCTTCACGGTCTTTCCCGGCGACATCCTCCAGCTCCTCACCGGCGGCGAGCTGCTTTCCACGCCGCACAAGGTGAAGCTCGCCGACCGCGACCGCTACTCCATCGCCTACTTTCACGAGCCCGACTTCCCCGCCGTCCTCCACGGCGGCCAGGGCGACGAGGCCATCCACTACGGCACCCACTTCACGAACATGTTCATGCGCTGCTACCCGGACCGCGTGACCACCCAACGCATCCTCTCCGAGAACCGCCTCTCCATCCTCACCCACATGCGCGCGTCGGTCCCCACCCTCTAACCCCCGCGAGTAACGGGGGCCTGTGACGGCCGCTGTTGATGCGGGAAAATAGGCCGGCGTCCGTCCGGGACGCCGACGTGACTGTGATGC
>NZ_JBFBAM010000090.1:0-36611 GCF_040682195.1 Kutzneria sp. NPDC051319
CCGCTCTCGGGCAGGCATGAACTCAACACATGCTTGCCCGAGAGCGGGACTCGCGGTTATTGGCGGGTGGGTAGGGGGATGGTGGCCAGGTCGACCGCCAGGTGGATCTCGCCCTTGAACTCCAAGGCCGCCTCGTCGCGGAAACGCTCGGCCTCGTCGTACGGGTAGCGCTGGGAGAAGTGGGTGAGCACCAGCTCGCGGGCGCCGGATTCGGCGGCGAGGCGGCCGGCTTCGCGGGAGGTGAGGTGGTAGTAGGAGTGGGCCAAGGCCTGGTCGGCATCGAGAAAGGTGGACTCGGCGACGAGGAGGTCAGCTTCCTTGGCGAGGGTGACAGCGCCGGGGCAGAGGCGGGTGTCCATGACGAAGGCGAATACCTGGCCGGCGCGGGGGACGCTGACTTCGTCGAGGGTGACAGAGCGACCCTCCACTGACACGACACCGGCCCGCTGGAGCTCGCTGATCAGGGGGCCGCGAACGCCCGCGGCGGCGAGGCGGTCGGGGCGCATGCGGCGGCCGTCGGGCTCGGCGAAGCGGTAGCCGTAGCAGTCGATCCGGTGCTCCAGGGCGGCGACCGACAGCGAGGCGTCGACGGGACCGTCCGCATGCAACGGAACGGGGACGAGGGTGGCCCGCTCGTGGAAGGAGGTCGCGTGGCGGAGGCGGTCGAAGTACACCTGCCCGGACGCCGGGTAGTAGCAGTGCACGGGGTGAGGCACGTTGTCGAGGGACAGCCGCTGGATGGTGCCGGCGAGGCCGAGGCTGTGGTCGCCGTGGAAGTGGGTGACGCAGATGCGGGTGATCTCGGTGGCGGACCGCCCGGCCAGGATCATCTGCCGCTGGGTGCCCTCGCCCGGGTCGAACAGGATGCCCTCGCGGTCGAAGCGCAGCAGGTAGCCGTTGTGGTTGCGGTGCCGGGTCGGCGTCTGGCTGGCCGAGCCGAGGACCACGAGTTCACGCTGGGACACCGCACCATCCTGACCAATCAGCGGCGGTCGTCGCCACGCCAATCCCGATGCCTTCACGAACGGCCCGGCCGGCGGCCACCAACGCCAGCCACCATAGGCCGAACAGGGCGTTGCCGAGCAGGCAGGAACGCGCACCTCGAACGGGGGTAGACCTCCAGCGGACTTGAGGTTCTACCGTGGATTCATGGCCGTCGAACTGAACCACACCATCGTTCCCGCCTCCGATCCCCACAAGTCCGCGACGTTCCTGGCCGAGGTGCTGGGGGTGGCGGCGCCGATCACGTTCGGGCCGTTCCGGGTGGTCTCGCTGGACAACGGCGTGAGCCTCGACTTCATGCGCGTGGACGGCGAGATCGGGTCGCTGCACTACGCGTTCAAGGTGGCCGACGAGCAGTTCCAGCCGATCTTCGAGCGGATCCGGGCGGCGGGCCTGCCGTACTGGGCGGATCCGCACCGGCAGCGGCCGGGGGAGATCAACACCAACGACGGGGGCCGGGGCGTCTACTTCCCGGACCCGGACGGGCACAACCTGGAGATCCTGACCCGCGACTACGGCAGCGGCGCGTGAGGTACGGCTCGCCGGAACCGGGTCTGGGGGTCCAGGTCCGGCGAGCCGATGAGCCACGGGGCCGCGTCCCCTCCCCCCAAGAACGCGACGTCCGAGGCCATCGCCCTAGATCCTGCCGGGCCGTATCGGCCCGGGCCAGGTCACGGACCGGTCATATTTGACCGGTCCGTGAGCCGGGGAAACGGCCCCTACGCCGGCTCGCCGATGCGGGCCCGGAGCTGGCGGGTGTCGCGCGGCAGGTTCCAGCCGACAACGCCGGCGACCCGGCCGTCGGCCACGTACAGGGCGGTGAACCGACCGGCGCCGACGTCGCCGGCGGCGACCGACGGCACGGCGTCCTCGGGGAAGGTGCCGTAGGCCTGGATCTTGACGTCGTACTGGTCGGTCCAGAAGTACGGGATCGGCGAATACGGCTCGCCCTTGCCGAGCAGGGTGCGGGCGGCGGCCATGCCCTGTTCGGTGGCGTTCATGCGGTGCTCGACCCGGATCCGCCGGCCATGGACGGGATGGGTCCACGAAGCGACGTCGCCGGCGGCCACGACGTTCGGGGCCGCCCGGCACAGCGAGTCGCAGTCGACGCCGTCGGTCAGGGACAGGCCGCTGCCGGCCAGCCACGCGGTGTTCGGCACGGATCCGATGGCCACCAGCACCACATCGGCCGGCAGCACGGTGCCGTCGGCCAGCTCGACCCCTTCGACACGGCCAGAGCCGACCAGGCCGGTGACGCCGACACCGAGGCGCATCCGCACGCCGTGGTCGGCGTGCAGCTTGGCGACGAGCCCACCGAGCCAGGGCCCGAACTGACGGATCATGGGCGCCGACAGAGGATCGACGACGGTGACGTCCGCACCCATGCCTGACGCCACGGCGGCCACCTCGGAGCCCATGAAGCCGGCCCCGACGATCACCACCGACCGCGCGGTGGCCAGCTCCTCCTTGAACGCCAGGGCATCGGGCAAAGTCCGCAGGGTGTGCACGCCCGCGAGGTCCTGACCGAAGGGCAGCCGCCGAGGGGTGACGCCGGTGGCGATGACCAGCTTGTCGTACGTCAGAGAGTCCCCGGTGGACAGTGCGAGCCGGCGGCCCCCGACATCGAGCCCGACGGCCCGCACCCCCAGCCGCCACTCGATGTCGTCCACAGTGGACTGGAGAGCGATCTTCGACGGCTCCCAGACCCCGGAGAGGACCTGCTTGGACAGCGGCGGACGGTCGTACGGCATGTGTTCCTCGTCGCCGACGACCGTCAGCGGGCCCTCGTACCCCTCACGGCGGAGCGTCTGGGCCGCGGTGAGACCCGCGGCCGACGCCCCGACAACAGCGATCACTGCTCTTCCAGGTCGATGGCCAGCGCCGGGCACACCCGGGCGGCCTGACGGACGTCGTCATGCAGCGATGCGGGCGGGAACTCCTGCAGCAGCACGACGACGCCGTCCTCGTCACGCTGGTCGAACACGTCGGGCGCCAACAGCACGCACTGCCCCGCGCCCACGCACTTGTCCTGATCGATGAGCACCTTCATGGCCGGATTTCCTTACCAGGTCACGGGAAGCGAGTGGACGCCGTACACGAACGCGTCGTGCTTGAACTGGACGTCCTCGAACGGGACGGCCAGCTTCAGCGTGGGGATCCGCCGGTACAGCGTGCTGTAGACGACCTGGAGCTCCATCCGGGCCAGCGGCTGGCCCAGACACTGGTGCACGCCGAAGCCGAAGGCGATGTGGTGCCGCGCCTGCCGGTGGATGTCCAGCCGATCGGGCTCGGGGAAGGCGTCCTCGTTCCGGTTGCCGGCGTCGTTGGCCAGGATGACGCCCTCGCCCGCCCGCACCAGCTGGCCGGCGACCTCGACGTCCTCGGTGGCCACGCGGCGCCGCCCGGTGTGCACGATCGTCAGGTACCGCAACAGTTCCTCGACGGCGTTGGCGACGAGCTTCGGGTCCTCGGTGTCGCGCAGCTCGGCCAGCTGCTCGGGGTGCTCCAGCAGCGCGAGCGTGCCGAGCCCGATCATGTTGGCGGTGGTCTCGTGCCCGGCGACGAGCATCAGCACCGCCATGTCGGCGACCTCGCGGCGGGTCAGCTCGCCGGTGGCCAGCTGGTCGCTGACCAGGCGGCCGATCAGGTCGTCGGTCGGCTCCTTCTCCTTGGCCGCCACCAGGTCCAGCAGGTACTGGCGCAGCTCGTCGCCGGCCTTGACCGCTTCCTCGACGGGCGTGCTGCGGGCGACCAGCTTCTTGCTGCGGGCCTGGAAGAAGTCGTGGTCCGAGTACGGCACGCCGAGCAGCTCGCAGATGACCAGCGACGGCACCGGCAGCGCGAAGTCGGTGACCAGGTCGGCGGGCTTGTCGCCGGCCAGCATGTCGTCGATCAGGCCGTCGACGATCTCCTGGACGCGCGGCCGCATGGCCTCCACCCGCTTGATCATGAAGTTACGGGTCAGCATCTTGCGGTGCCGGTCGTGCTCGGGGTCGTCCATCGAGATGAACGCCCGGCTGTTCTCGCGCCGGGCCAGGATGGCGGCCGTCTGCGCGGGGAAGCCGGCCTTGCGGCTGTCGGCGCTGAAGCGTGGGTCGCCGAGCACGGAGCGTTGCAGTTCGTAGTCGGTGATCAGCCACGGCGTGCTGCCGTCCCAGATCCGCACCCGGCTGACCGGGTCGGCCGCGAGCACCTGCGGCGGCGGGTCGAACGGGCACTTGTCCGCTCGGGCCATCGGGAAGTCCGGCACGATCTCGGACACGGGCAGGGTTTCCGTCCCAGAAGGAAAATCGGTCACTGTGACCCCCAGTCACCAAACGATCGTTCACTGACTTGGCCAGCATAGCGTCATTTGGTTGCGCTATCCAACTAGTAGCGGCGAGCGAGTGACCGGGGTCACTCCGTGACGAGCCAGACCAGCTCGTCCACGAAGTCGAGGATGGAGGGCCCCTGGGCGGCGTTCTCCGAGGCGTGCAGCAGCGCGACCCAGCCGTGGGCGCCGACGAACACGATGATCGCGGCCCGTCGCGCCGGCACCCGCAGCCGCACCCCGGCCCGCTCGCAGCGTTCGAACGCGTCGATCAGCATCTTCACGATGTCGACCAGCGGCCCGGACGGCGGCGTGGTCACCGGCCGGTTGTTGAGCATCAGCCGGTAGTGCCCGGGGTGGGCCATCGCGAACAGGCAGTAGGCCCGCATCTGCGCCTTGACCCGGTCCAGCACCGCATCGGCCGGACACTGCCCGTCGGCCTCGGCCATGGCCGTCGACAGCTGCTGGTAGTCGAACTCGATCAGGCCCTCGACCAGCGCGGCCTTGTCGGCGAAGTGCTGGTAGATGCTGGCCGGCGCGATGCCGGTGGCGCGGGCGACGCCCCGGATGGTCAGCCCCTGCTCGCCGCCCAGCTCGGACAGCAGCCGGGCGGCCGAGTCGAGAATCTCCAGCCGCAGCCGCTCACCCTGCCCCCAGGGATTGCGCACACGCTGCGAGGTCACGAGGCACTGTAACCGTTACGGCCGGATCTGTCGGACGATCAGCGCGGCCTGCACGCGGTTGCGCACGCCGAGCTTGCCCAGCAGCGTCGACACGTAGCTCTTCACGGTCGCCTCGGTCAGCCCCAGCTCCGCGGCGATCGTCCCGTTGGACCGGCCGCCGGCGATCAGGTCGAGCACCTGACGCTCCCGTGTGGACAGTCCGTGCAGCAACTCGTTGTCCGGCAACGGATTACTCCGCAGTCGGGGCAGCAGAAGCGCCGCCACCCGCGGGTCGAACACCACGCCGCCGGCCGCCAGGTCGAGCACCGCCCGCACCAGGCTCTCCGGCTCGGCGTCGGCCAGCAGAAAACCCAGCGCGCCGAGATCGATGGCCCGGGTCACGTCATCGTCCACAACGGACGACGCCAGCACCGCCACCGGCGGGCCGCCGTCAAGGCCGCCCACAACCAGACCACGCAGCGCCGACACGTCGCTGATCAGCACGACGTCCGGCCGCTGCGCGCGCACCAGCGACGGCAGCTTCGGCCCCGGGTCGACTTCGGCGACGACCTCGACCCGGCCGCCGGCCTCCAGCAGCAGGCGAAGGCCGGCCCGCAGCGCGGGATCGTCCTCGGCGAGCACCACCCGTACCGGCATGCGCTATCCCTTGCGCGGCTTCTTCTCCCGCACCCGCACGGAGATCTGGATGGGCGTGCCGACGAAGCCGAACTGCTCGCGCAGCTTGCGCTCGATGAACCGGCGGTAGCCGGCCTCCAGGAAGCCGGTGGTGAACAGCACGATCGTCGGCGGCCGGGTCTGGGCCTGCGTCGCGAACAGCACCTTGGGCTGCTTGCCGCTGCGCACCGGCGGCGGCGTCGCGGCGATCAGGTCGGACAGCCAGGAGTTCAGCGCGCCGGTCGGGATCCGGGAGTCCCACGAGGTCAGCGCGGTGCGCAGGGCCGGGGCCAGCTTGCGCACCGAGCGGCCGGTGGCGGCGGAGACGTTGATCCGCTGCGCCCACGGCACCCGCACCAGGCCCCGCTCCAGCTCCTTCTCCAGCTGGTAGCGGCGGTCCTCGTCGACCAGGTCCCACTTGTTCATGGCCAGCACCAGCGCCTTGCCGGCCTCCACGACCATGGTCACGACGCGGAGGTCCTGCTCGGCGATCGGCTCGCTGGCGTCCAGCAGCACGATGGCGACCTCGGCCGCGTCGATGGCCGCCTTGGTGCGCAGCGAGGCGTAGTACTCGGTGCCGCTGGCGAAGTTGACCCGCTTGCGCAGGCCGGCCGTGTCGACGAAGCGCCACACCTCGTCGTCCAGCTCGACCAGCGAGTCCACCGGGTCGACGGTGGTGCCGGCGACGGAGTCGACCACCGCGCGCTGCTCGCCGGACAGCCGGTTGAGCAGGCTGGACTTGCCCACGTTGGGCTTGCCGATCAGCGCCACCCGGCGCGGGCCGCCGATGCGCTCGACGTAGTCGTCACGCGGCGTCTCGGGCAGCGCCTCCAGGATGGCGTCGAGCAGGTCGCCCGAGCCGCGGCCGTGCAGACCGCTGACCGGATACGGCTGGCCCAGGCCCAGCGACCACAGCGAGGCCACGTCGGCGGTCAGCCGGTCGTCGTCGACCTTGTTGGCCACCAGCAGGACCGGCCGCTTCGACCGGCGCAGCACCTTGGCCACGGCCTCGTCGGTGGCGGTCGCGCCGACCGACGCGTCCACCACGACCATGATCGTGTCGGCGGTCTGCATCGCCATCTCGGCCTGCTGAGCCACGGACGCCTGCAACCCGCTGGCGTCCGGCTCCCAGCCGCCGGTGTCCACCACGGTGAACTTCCGGCCGCTCCACAGCGCGTCGTAGGCGACCCGGTCCCTGGTCACGCCGGGCGTGTCCTGCACGACCGCCTCGCGGCGGCCGAGGATCCGGTTGACCAGCGTCGACTTGCCCACGTTCGGCCGGCCGACCACGGCCAGCACCGGCTGCGGGACCGCGCCCGAATCGCCGTCGCCCTGCTCCGCACCGCCGTCGACGGCGGCCCACTCGGCCTCGTCGCTCCAGGTGCCGTCCAACTCGCTCACGCCTCGTGCTCCTTGCTTGTGCTCGCCGCCGGGCGACCTGCCCGACGGCGATCCAGTTCGGCCACGAGGTCGGCCAGCTCGACCCGGATCCGCTCGGTGGCGGTGGTCAACGCGGCACGGCCCTTGTCGGCCGGAAGTTCGAACGGCTTGCCCACCAGCACGTCCACGGCGGGCCGGAACCGGCGCCGGGTGACGCCGGCCGGTCGCAGCGTGCCGCGGCAGGCCACCGGCAGCACCACCGCGCCCGACGTGCGGGCCAGCCAGGCGGCGCCGTTGTGGGCCTCGTCGACGTCGCCCGCCCCACGAGTGCCCTCGGGGAAGATGCCGACCTGGCCGCCCGCCCTGAGGATACGGACCGCCGTCATCAGCGGGGCCCGGTCGGGCTCGCCGCGCTTGATCGAGATCTGGCCGATGCGCGGCAGCAGGAAGCCCAGCGGGCCCTTGAACATCTCGCTCTTGATCAGGAAGACGGGCCGCCGCGGCGAGGTCGCGAACAGCACCGGGCCGTCGACCATGGTGCTGTGGTTGGCGATCATCAGCACCGGGCCGGTGGCCGGCACGTTCTCGCGGCCGTGCACACGCAGGCGGTAGAACGGCACGAAGATGAAGGTGCCCAGCCAGCGGGCGAATTCATGGAGCCAGGGTATGGAGCCTTCTGGCAGGTCAGTGTTCACGCGCGCTCCCGGTCGGGACGGCACGCAGGCCGCGGTCCTCGACCATGGACATCAGCTCCGCGAGCACACCCGGCAGGTCCAGGTTCGTGGTGTCCAGCTCGACGGCGTCGTCGGCCGCCCTGGCCGGGGACACCGCGCGGGTCGAGTCGTACGTGTCGCGGCGGCGCACATCGGCCAGCGTCGCGTCCACGGTCGACTGCCGGCCCTGGGAGGCGTCCTGCTTGGTCCGGCGCTCGGCCCGGGCCTGCGCCGACGCCGTCAGGTACACCTTCAGGCCGGCGTCCGGGGCGACGGTGGTGCCGATGTCACGGCCCTCGACCACGATGCCGCCGGCCTCGGCCAGCGCCGTCGCGATGATCGACCTCTGCTGGGCGACGAGCTGGGCCCGCACCTCGGGCACCGCCGACACCGGGGACACCGCGAGGGTGACCTCCGGGCCGCGGATCTCCGCGCTGACGTCGTCGCCGTCCAGCGTGGTGGCCTGCGCCCGCGGGTCGGTGGTGACCTTCAGCTCGGCCCGGGCCACGGCGTCCCGCACGCGGTCGGCGTCCATCGGGTCGACGCCGGCGCGCAGCACGGCCACGGTCGCCGCGCGGTACATCGCACCCGTGTCGAGGTAGCGTGCGCCCAGCTGCGTCGCGAGCCTGCGGGCGACGGTGGACTTGCCGGTGCCGGAGGGCCCGTCCAGGGCCACCACACCACGCAGCTCGCCGCGTTCCACCGTAACGCCTCCTGAAGTCGCCGACCGTCCGCACCCATTCTGCCTGGTGCCCCGGCCGATCAACGAATCAGGGACGATGACATGCAGGGAAGGACGCCTTACCTGCATGGCCGCATGCAGGTAAGGCGTCCTTCCCTGCGTTCAACGAGGGTAAGGCGTCCTTCCCTGCATCCGGGTCCCCGCTGCGGGGTCAGTGCGGCAGATCCGTGCGGAGGGCGGCGGCGCCGCGGAGGTAGGCGTGCTTGATCTCGGCGCGGGTGAGATCGGTCTCCACGTGGGCCAGCAGCCGGATGACCCGGGGCATGGCGCCGGTCACGTCGATCTCGGTCGCGGACAGCAGCGGCACGTCGGCCAGGCCGGCCATGCGCGCGGCGTAGGCCGGGAACTCGCACTTGATGTCCGGTGTCGCCGTGAGCACGACGCTGATCAGGTCGTCGGGCTCCAGCCCGTTGCGCTTGAGCACCTCGTCGACCAGCTCCGCGGTCGCCTCGAGCAACTGCTCCCTCTCGTCGGCGTCGATCTGCGTCGCGCCACGAACTGCCCGCACTGCCATGCCACGACCCTAACCGAAGTCCCCGTCACAGCGCCGCGAGGAGCAGCCCGCTGCGGGGTTTCGGCGTGAAATACGTTGCCTTTCGAGGCATTCGACGCCCCTCGGCGTGCACGGCGAGCACGTCCCCGAACGGCACGGGGGCCAGTTGCAGCAGGGCGTCCACACCGGGCGGCAGCGGTCGCCCGGCGGGCGCGGCGCGAAGCGAGGGACCGTCGGGATCGATGCCCAGCGCGTCGTGGACGAGGATCTGCTCCACCACGCCGTGATCGATCTGCGGCTTCTCCGCGCCCACATCGGGCAGCACGACCCGCAGCACCTCGCTGCCGACCAGCGCGACCACGACCCCGGGCCGCCGAGGCGGCCGGGGATCGCCGCCCCGGGTGACCGCGAGCCCGAAGTCCCGCCACTTGCGGTAGAGCGTGTCCGCGTCGAGGCCGGTGCCGATGAGCACCCGGTCGATCGCCCCGATGCGCAGGCCCGGCCCGGCGGTGATCAACGCCAGCAGCGACGCGCCGCCGGCGGCCGCCACCCGGTGGTTGCCGTCGGCGACGAGCAGCGACTGCCGCTGGAGCAGCTCCAGCAGCTCGGTCTGCCGGGAGCCCTTCCCCAGCAACCACATCCGGTGCTGCCGCCCGGCCGAGTCCACAACGGACACCGCCGGTTCGTCCAGTTCGTCACACACGTCCGAGAGCAGCGAGGTGAGCACCGCTCCGTCCGAGACGGGCACGAGCATCGCGGCGCTGGTGGCGCAGCCCAGCCCGGACAGCACCGCCGACCGCTCGGCCACGACCTCCGGGAACACCTCCTCGGTGTGCCGGACCCGCCCCACCTCGGCCGGGTCGACCAGGCACAGCACCCCGTGGGCGGAGCCGTCGGGACCGTCCACCCGGTACGGCGCGACGACGTCGTGAACCTCGCGATAGTGGTTGGCGCGCAAGTGATCCAGCGCCTCACGGGCGATCGGCAGCGCCTCGGTGAGGCCCAGTCCGCGGGCCCGCGCGGCCGGCGTCCGGTGGGGATGCTGCACGGCCAGCAGCGTGCCGAGGGCGGCGCCCGGCCGGGCCAGCTCGGCGATCACCTGCTCCGGCTCGGCGAACTCGTCCACGTCGGGACCCGGCACGAAGTCGCGCACCACCCAGGCCTTAGTCACTGGACGCACCCAGCCGTTCATGACCACCATGATGACCGTGACCACGCGATCACTGGAGGCGAGGGCGTGAAGCCGTTTCGAATTTCGGTCCCCACCCGTGACCTGGACGACCTGCGCGAACGGCTGGCCCGCACCAGATTCGCGCCGGCCCTGTCGGCGGACTGGACCCACGGCACGCCGCCGGGCTACCTCGCGGAGCTGGTCGAGTACTGGCGGACCAAGTTCGACTGGTCGGCGGCCGAGGCCAAGCTGAACGAGATGCCCCAGTTCACGGCGTCCGTGCGGGACTCGCGGCTGCACTTCGTGCACGTCGAGGGCAAAGGCCCCGCCCCGTTACCCCTGCTGTTCAGCCACGGCTGGCCCGGCTCGTTCTGGGAGGTCAGCAAGATCATCGGGCCGCTGACCGACCCGGCCGCGCACGGCGGCGACCAGGCCGACGCGTTCACCGTGGTCGCGCCCAGCCTGCCCGGCTACGGCTTCTCCGAGCACCCCGGCACGCCCGGCATCGGCCCGGTGGCCATCGCCGACCGCTTCCACGAGCTGATGACCCAGGTCCTCGGCTACGGCCGGTACGCGGCGCAGGGCGGCGACTGGGGCTCGATCATCACCACCTGCCTCGGCCGCGACCACAGCGACCAGTTGGCCGGCATCCACGTGAACATGATGGCCGCTCGGCCCGTGGTCGGGGAGCACTCCACACCGCTGACCGAGGCCGAGCAGGCCTACATCGACGGGCAGTTGGCGTGGCGCAACAGCGAAGGCGCCTACGCCCAGATCCAGGGCAGCAAGCCGGCCACGCTCGGCGCCGGCCTGTCCGACTCCCCCGCCGGCCTGGCCGCCTGGATCGTGGAGAAGTTCCGCACCTGGAGCGACTGCGGCGGCGACGTGGAGTCGGTGTTCAGCAAGGACGACCTGCTCACCAACATCAGCATCTACTGGCTGACCAACTCCATCGCCACCTCGACCCGCCTGTACTACGAGGCGTTCCGCGACCGGGAGGCGCCGATAGCCAGCCCCGGCTACATCGACGCCCCGACCGCGTACGCGAGCTTCCCGCACGAGATCGCCCGGCCGCCGCGGGAGTGGGTGGCGCGGGCCTACAACCTCCAGCGGTTCACCGAGTTCGAGCGCGGCGGGCACTTCGCGGCGATGGAGCAGCCGGCGGCGCTGGTCGAGGACATCCGGGCGTTCTACCGGGAACTCCGGGACTGAATCAGGGCCGACCGCCGTTCCTGGCGACCCCTCCACGCCAGGAACGGCGGCGGCTGTCGGCTAGTCTGCCGGACGGCGTGTCCACAAAAGTTGGACTCCGCTTGAATCCGCAGGTCAGGGGGTGTAGTGGCGGTCCGGATCCGGCTGCTCGGCGGCGTCGGCGCCGAGGTCGGCGGCCAGCCCGCGGCGGTCGGCCACACGCGGCAGCAGCACGTGTTCGCCGCGCTGGCCATCGACGTCAACGGCGTGGTTGCCGTGGACGAGCTGGTGGACCGGGTGTGGGGCAACCGGGCGCCGCAGCGGGCCACCGGCACCTTGCAGAGCTACCTGACCCGGCTGCGCGGCGCCCTGCCCGAGCTGGCGTTCCTGCGGCGGTCCGGCGGGTACGTGCTGGAGGTCGCCGACCTGCTCGCCGTGGACGTGCACCTGTTCGAGCACCTGGTCGGCCGGGCCCGGATGTCGGCCGAGCCGGCGCGGGCGATCGAGCTGTTCGAGCAGGCCCTGGAGCTGTGGCGGGGCGAGGCGCTGGCCGGGCTGGACTCGCCGTGGGCCGTCGCGACCCGCGAGCTGTTGGCCCGCCAGCTGCTGGCCGCCGAGCTGGACGTCACCGACCTGCGGCTCCAGCTCGGGCGGCACGCGGCGCTCGTGCCGGAGCTGGTCGAGCGGGCCGCCGAACATCCCCTGGACGAGCGGGCCGCCGGGCAGCTGATGCTCGCCCTGTACCGGAACGGGCGGCAGGCCGAGGCGCTCGCCCACTACGAGTCGCTGCGCGCGCGGCTGGCCGGCGAGCTGGGCGCCGATCCCGGCGTCCACCTGCGGCAGATGCACCAGCGGATCCTCACCGCCAACCCGGTGCTGGCCGTGCCGGCCCGGCAGTCCGACCAGGTCGTGCCGCGGCAGCTGCCGGCCCCGCCCGCCGGCTTCGCCGGCCGGTCCACGGAGCTGGCGGCGCTGAGCGAGACCCTGTCCGACACCACGGGCGTGCCGATCGCGGTGATCGTCGGCAACGGCGGCATCGGCAAGACCGCGCTGGCCCTGCGCTGGGCGCACCTGCGGACCGAGGACTTCCCCGACGGCCAGTTGCACGTCAACCTGCGCGGCTTCGACCCGTCCACGCCGCCGGTGTCGCCTTCCGTGGCCGTGCGGGGCTTTCTCGGCGCGCTGGGCGTCGAGCCTCGGGCCGTGCCGGCCGATCCCGACGCGCAGGCCGCCCTGTACCGGAGCCGGGTCGCCGGCCGTCGCATGCTGGTCGTGCTGGACAACGCCGTCG
The DNA here is from genome assembly GCF_040682195.1 of Kutzneria sp. NPDC051319. Lineage (NCBI taxonomy): Bacteria > Bacillati > Actinomycetota > Actinomycetes > Pseudonocardiales > Pseudonocardiaceae > Kutzneria > Kutzneria sp. NPDC051319. Next base: position 12,631 of record NZ_JBFBAM010000090.1, read on the forward strand.
ACGTGGCCCAGGTCGAGCCGCTGCTGCCGGGCAGCCCCGGCTGCGCCGTCATCGTGACCAGCCGCAACCGCCTGGCCAGCCTGGTCACCAAGCACGGCGCCCGTCCGCTGATCGCCGACACCCTGGACGACGGCGAGGCGCGGGCGCTGCTCGGCAACCGGGTCGGGGCGCAGCGGCTGGCCGCCGAACCCGAGGCCGTCGCCGAGATCTCGGCCCTGTGCGGTGGTTTCCCGCTGGCCCTGAGCATCGCCGCCGGCCGCGCGCAGATCCGTCCCGGGCTGCCGCTGTCCCGCCTGTCCTTTGAACTCCGCGACGCCGCCACCCGCCTCGGCGTGTTGGACGAGGACGATCCCGGGGCCGGCATCACCGCCGTCCTGTCGTGCTCGTTCGAGACCCTGAACGCCGACCAGGAGCAGGTGTTCACCCTGCTCGGGCTGGCCCCCGGCGACGACATCGACCTGCACGCCGCCGCCTCCCTCGTGGGCCTGCCGGCCGGCCGCACCGCGCAGGCGCTGCGTGACCTGGAACACCGCAGCCTCGTGACGCAGGACAGCCCCGGCCGCTGGCGGATGCACGACCTGGTCCGCCTGTACGCCGCCAACCGGGCCTCCGACGCCGAGGCGGCGCTGCGGCGGGTCGTCGTCTTCTACGCCAACAGCGCCGTGGCCGCCAACCGTGTGCTCGACCCCAGCTTCCCGTCCAGCGACGAAAAACTGGCGAACCCGCCCGGCTGCCAGCCGCTCGTGCCGGCCGAGCCCATGGTGTGGTTCGACGCGGAGCGGCGCTGCCTGCTGGCCGCGCAGCGCGTCGCCATGGAGAAGGGGTGGCACCTGCCGGCGTTCCAGCTGGCCGAGGGGCAGGTCATCTACTACTACCGGCGCGGGCGACACCACGACAACCTCGCGCTCTGGCAGACCGGGGCGGCCGCTTCCGTCCACCTGAGCGTGTACGCGCAGGGCGTCGCGCACCGGCAGCTCGGGCGGGCCTACTCGCGGCTGCACCAGTTGTCCGAGGCCGTCGCCGAGCTCAACCAGGCGCTGGAGCTGTTCGAGCGGGCCGGCGATCTCGGCCAGCTGTCCCGCACCCATCAGGCCATGGCCCTCGTGCTGGAGCGGCGCAGCGACGACCTGGCGTCCCTTGAGCACGCCAGCAAGGCGCTCGACCTGGTGCTGCGGGTCGGCAACCGGCTCTGGGAGGGCGAGATGCGCAACCTCGTCTCCTGGTACCTGGCCCGGCTGGGCAAGCTCGACGTCGCCCAGGAGGAGGCGGTGCGGGCGCTGGCCGTGTTCCACGAGCTCGGCGACCGGCCCGGCGAGGCCGACACCCTCGACTCGCTCGGTTTCATCGCCGAGCGCGACGGGCGGCACGCCGACGCCGTCGACCACTTCTCGAAGTCCATCGAGCTGTACCGCGAGCTGGGCAACGTCACCGTCATCGCCGGGCTGCACGAGCGGCTCGGCCGGGCGCTGCTCGGGCTCGGCGACAAACCGGCGGCCCGACAGACCTGGCAGTACGCGCTGGAGCAGTACCGGTCCCAGCGGCGGGACACCGACGTCGAACGCATGCGCGACCAGCTCTCCGAGCTCGACTAGGCGACCACGCCGCGCCCCCGGTTCCCCCCTGGAAGCCCTGGACGCGGCGTGATCTGCCGTCATCGTGCTGCATCACATGGAGTCGTTTCTTGTATTCCGCTTGAATCCGCAGGCCAGAGGCACTATGCACGGAGCGTGGCTGTACGGTTCGCACTTTTGGGTGGAATTGAGGTGTCGGTCGGCGGGCGGCCGTCCGACGTCGGGCACGCGCGCCAGCAGTGCGTGCTGGCCGCCCTGCTGGTCGACGTGAACAAGGTCGTGCCGGTCGACGAGCTGGTGGACCGGGTGTGGGGCGACCATCCGCCGCAGCGGGGCACCGGCACCCTGCACAGCTACCTGACCCGGCTGCGGCGGGCCGAGGGCGTGACGATCGTGCGGCGGACCGGCGGCTACTCGATCCTCGTCGAGGATCCGCTGGACATCGACGTGGCCCTGTTCCGCAGCCTCGTCGCCCAGGCCCGGGAGGGCGAGGACACCCTGTTGTTCGAGCGGGCCTTCGCGCTGTGGCGGGGCGAGGCGCTGGCCGGGTTGGACTCCGACTGGGCCGTCGAGGAGCGGGGGCGGCTGGCCCGGGAACGGCTCGCCGCGGAGCTCGACCACACCGACCTTCGGCTGCGGCTCGGGCAGCATGCCGCCCTGGTGCCGGAGCTGTTGGCCCGGGCCGCGGAGCACCCGTTGGACGAGCGCGTGGCCGGGCAGCTGATGTTGGCGCTGTACCGGGCCGGGCGGCAGGCCGAGGCGCTGTCGCGGTACCAGGCCGTGCGGCTGCGGCTGGCCGAGGACCTCGGCGCCGATCCAGGCCCCGAACTGCGGGAGCTGCACCAGCGCATCCTCACCGCCGACCCTCGGCTGGCCGCCGCGGCCGCTCGGCGTGCCGCCGCCGTGCCCCGGCAGCTGCCGGCGCCGCCGGCCTGGTTCGCCGGCCGGTCGTCGGAGCTGGCGGCGCTGTCCGAGGTGTTGGCCGTTCGCGACAACGCCATGCCCGTCGCCACCATCTGGGGCAACGGCGGCATCGGCAAGACCGCCCTGGCGTTGCGGTGGGCCCATCAGCACGTGGACGAGTTCCCTGACGGGCAGTTGCACGTCAACCTGCGCGGGTTCGACCCGTTGAGCGAGCCCGTGCCGACTTCCGTTGCCGTGCGGGCTTTTCTGGACGCCTTGGGCGTCGCCGCCTCCTCCGTGCCGACCGACCTGGACGGGCAGGCCGCCCTGTACCGGAGCCTGTTGGCCGATCGGCGGATGTTGGTGGTGCTGGACAACGCCGCCGATTCCGCCCAGGTCGCTCCCCTGTTGCCGGGCAGCCCCGGCTGCGCCGTGATCGTCACCAGCCGGGACCGCCTGGCCGGGCTCGTCGCCAACCAGGGCGCCCGGCCGCTCGCCGTCGGTCTGCTCGACGACTCCGCCGCCTCGGTGTTGTTGGGCAGCCGGGTCGGGGCCGCCCGGTTGGCCGCCGATCCCGGCGCCGTGTCCGAGTTGTTGGCCGTGTGTGCCGGTTTCCCGCTGGCGTTGAGCCTGGTCGCCGGCCGCGCGCAGACCCGCCCCGGCTTTCCCTTGTCCGCCTTGGCTTCCGAGCTCCGGGACGCCGGCAGCCGGCTCGGGGTGCTCGACGAGGACGATCCCGGCGCCGGCATCACCGCCGTGCTTTCCTGTTCCCATCGGGCGTTGACCGCGGAGCAGGCCCAGGTCTTCGCTCTGCTCGGCCTGCACCCGGGGCCCGACATCAGCCTCGGCGCCGCCGCCGCGCTCTCCGGCCTTCCCGTCGCCCTCGTCAGCCGTGTCCTGCGTGCCCTGGAGCGGCTTTCCCTTTTGCACCAGGATGTCCCCGGTCGTTGGCGTATGCACGATCTTGTGCGCCTGTTCGCCGTGGAGCAAGTCTCCGACTCTTCGGAGGCCCTCCGCCGCCTCATGGCGTTCTACGTCCACTCGTCACGGCTGGCCGACGAGTCTTACGGCGTCGTCGCCCAGGGCGTCCAGTTCGTCGCCCTGCCCGCCGACTGCCAGCCCGATTCGCCTTCCGACGCCTCGGTCTGGTTCGACACCGAACTCGCCTGTCTGCTGGCCGTCCAGCGTTTGGCCGTCGAGCTCGGCCAGTACGACGTCGTGTGGCAGCTCGCGTGGAACAGCGTCACCTACTGCTATCGGCGGGGCCTGCACTTCGACAACCTGGCCTTCTGGGAGGCCGCGCTCGCCGTCGTGTCCCATGTGGACACCCTCACCGCTTCTCTCATCCACCGTCTCGTCGGCCGCGCCTATTCCCGCGTCCAGCGCTTCTCCGAGTCCCTCGACCAGCTTCAGTTCTCGCTCTCTCTCGTCGACCGGGAGCACGACGCCGTCAACCTGTGCCGCACCGAGCAGGCCATCGCCTTGGTGTACAAGCGTCTCCGGGAGTGGCAGCCCGCTCTCGACCACCAGTTGGAGGCCCTCTCCGCCGCCCGCCGGACCGGCGTGCCCATCTGGATCGGCGAGTCCCTCTCTCTCGTCGGCACCTTCGCCACCCGCCTCGGCCGCCATGCCTGGGCCCGCCAGTGCTGCGAGGAGGCCCTCGCCCTTTTCCAGCAGCACCAGGACATCGAGAACGAGGCCGACGTCACCGACGTCCTCGGCGTCATCGCCGCCAACACCGGCGACCACGCCACTGCCCTGCGCCACCACCAGCGCGCCCTCGACCTCTACCGCCAGATCGGCAATTCCAGCGTCATCGGCCACACCCTCGCCGACCTCGCCCGCGCGCACCTCGCCCTCGGCCACTCCAACCAGGCCCGCTCCGCCTTCGAGCAGTCCCTCGCCGTCTTCGAGCGCCAGTCCCGCGACGCCGAGGCCGCCGACATCCGCCAGGCCCTGGCCGCCCTCCTGGTCCCCACCCAGCGCTGCTAGCGCGCCTTCCACCCGCGCTCCCAGCGCTGGGCCCCGGCCCCCTTCCCCGCGCGCTCTCCTCGCCGCTGCGACCACCCCCTAACGGCTGCTGCCCCGCGCGACCGGTCCCCCAGACCTCACCGCCGGTGACCGGGCGCGGCCGATACACCATGCGCCACAATCCCACTCCCGGCGGCGCAGGCCCGTCCGTCCCCACGAACGCCCCCTACCGTTCGTCATCCGTACGCTCTAGCCCGCGTCCTCTAGCCCGTCGGAGAACACCGGCCTGTGGTCCACCATCGTCACCGTCCACCGGCTGTGGTGAATGAGCCTGTGGTGGGCTCCGCAGAGCAGGACCATGTTGTCCAGGCTGGTCGGTCCTCCGTTCGCCCACTCGACCACGTGGTGGGCGTGGCATCGCGCCGGCTCCGCCTGGCATCCCGGGAACGCGCAAGCGCCGTCCCGCTCGATCAGGGCCTTGCGGATCCCCTTCGGGGCCGTGCGCTGCTGCCGCCCCACATCCAGGATCTCCTTGCCAGCTCCGAGCACCAGCCGCATCACCGTGCTGTCACACGCGATCCGGCGGGCCTCGGCTGCGCTCATCACACCGCCGCCTTCGACCTTTGCCACACCCGTGTTGTCCATGAAATCCTGGAACGACATCGACAACGTCAGATGCGGCCGCTCCCCACCCTGCTCGGGCAGGCCTTCACTGCGGGAGGCGAGTTCGATGATCTCCGCGAACGCATCCCCCTGCCGCTCCGCCGTCGTGCGCGGATCCTTGCCCGAGGTGGGCTTGGCCAGCGCACTGAGCATCGCCACGATCTTCGCCCCGTACTCCTGGTCGAGCTTTCCCCAGAACACCATGCTGCCGTCCAGCTTGCGTTCGAAGCGGAACTCCCGCTTCGGCGCCCGCAACTCCCGGTCGTCCGGGGCTTTGCCGTCCTGGTCGAGGTGGAACAGGATCCGCTGGGCGATGTTCTTGAACTCGCCCTCGTCGAACTGGACGTTCTCCAACAGTGACGCCTCAACCCGGTCCCGCTCGACCGCCGGCGCGATCCGCAACGTCTCGTGAATGATCTTCAGGTGCTGCCGGTCCAACACCCCAGCGCGACCCGCCTCGCGGATCGCTTGGCTGTGGAACAACTCCGCGTACCGAAGCCGCTCACGGGCTTCCCTGACTGTGAGCCGCCAGCGGATCACCATTGTCGACACGATCGAGGTGCGGTCCTCTTTCGACTTCAACGATCGGTCCCACACCGCCCACACCCGCTCCAGCTGCCGGATGTAGAGCGCGCGATACTGGGCTTCGGCTTCTTCGCCGGCTTGCCACAGCTCCAGTTCGCCGTGCTGCCACCCTTCGGTGTCGGCAGGGAATTCAGGATTCGCTGACATACCCCCATTCTACTCCCCTTATGTGATCGACTTCCGTTACACGCCAACCTGTACACGATCGTGGCGGCCTTCATTCCCTTCGCTGGAAAGCGCTTTCCATCTGCCCTCGCAACACTTCCCTCGCGGAGATCAATCCCCCACCCTTCGACCCGTCCCAAGCCTTCTGTAAACGCACGCACCCCCCAAACCCTTGTCGCGCCACGCACCCCGCCCGCCCCACCTGCCTCGCGCCCCCTCCACCCCAGCACCGCATGCCGAAGAGAGAATGCTTGTTGCATAGGCAGAGGCCGGCAACCGCGCGGTGCGGACACCCGACGCACCACCGCGACTCAAAACCCACCCACCACCAAGAAACCAACAATCACAAAAACACCCAACCCCGCAAAAAACACCTGCACCCGCCCGCCAATTGATCCAGAATCAAACACATGGCTGACGAAGGCTTCAACGATCCCCGCCTGGCGGCGTTCTACGACGTCCAAGAGGGCGCACGCGACGACCTGGACCCCTACCTCGCTGTCGCCGCCGACCTCAGGGCGACCACCGTCATAGACATCGGCTGCGGCACAGGAGTCCTGGCCTTGAAGCTGGCCGCACAAGGCGTCGAAGTCATCGGCGTAGACCCGGCCCTGGCCTCCCTCGACGTAGCCAAAGCCAAACCGGGAGCCGACAGGGTCCGCTGGATTCACGGCGACGCCAGGAACCTACCGCCCCGGCAAGCAGACCTGGCGGTCATGACGGGGAATGTCGCCCAGGCCATCACCGACCCCGGCGACTGGTCGGCGACCCTCGCGCACGCCAACGCCGCGCTGCGACCGGGTGGGGTCCTGATGTTCGAAACCCGTATCCCGGCCAGGAAAGCGTGGCTGGACTGGAACCGCGAACAGTCGCACCGGATCCTGGACGGCACGCAGACCTGGGTGGATCTGCTCGACGTCGACGGCCCGATGGTCACCTTCCGTTGGACTACGGTCTTCCCCGACGGCGAGCGGCTCGTCTCGACCTCGACACTCCGGTTCCGCGAACGCGAACAAGTGGAGGCCGACCTCGTCGCCCACGGCTTCACCGTCACCGATGTCCGCGACGCCCCCGACCGCCCCGGCCGGGAATTCGTTTTCCTGGCAGCGAAGTCAGCCTAGAGCGGGCCACTCCGCCGCGACGTCCAGGCCTGTGGCGTACCGGGGACCGGGGACGGTGTCGCGGCGGGTCTCGCCGTTGAGCCAGCGGACCTCCAGACTCGTCCATTCCCGGTCCAGCCAACAGCAGACGCCGCCGCTGGCGATGGTGAAAGCGGTGAAGGCCGACTGCACGGAGGCGGAGTTCTCCATGAGCATGCTCATGTCGGTGGTCGCGGCGGTGAACTCCAGCTCGGCATACTGGGGATGCATCTGGGAAACGAAGGTGACGGTGAGATAGAGGTAGCCGAGGGTCGCCCGCCCGTGCTCGTCACGGGTCGGCACGGAGAAGTACCGCCGGGTCTCGTCGTCGTCGACGTCGATCAGGATCGCCGTGTCGAGGCTCAACCGCGCGCTCGCCGAACAGTCGATCGGATCGGTCTTGAAACCCGAAGTGAACGGCAAGGTCAGCCGCTTCCCGCCGGGCACGACGACCTCCGTGGACCCCTGGTCGCCGGGCGCGAGCGCGGCCAGCTCGGTCAAGGCACGGGCCACGTTCCCGCCCGGCACGAAGACGCAGTAGCTGTAGTCCAACCCCATGGGCGAATCCTCGCACAAGGCCGATCATTTCCGTGCGTAAGCGGCGATCGAGGGCTTGATGAAGGTGTTGATCGGCGTCTCGAAAAAGCGGTACGAGAGCATCGCGACCCCGACACAGGTGCCGTAGAAGCCCAGGATGAGCGCCAGCCCGAGGACAAAACCGTTGTCCCAGGGCCGCAGGAAGTGCTCGCACACGAGGATGAACAGCCACTGGTACATGTAGATACCGAAGGTGTACTTGCCGTAGCTGGAAATGCGGCCGAGCGGCCCGCGAGCGGTGGGGGCGCCGGTGGACCAGCGGAAGGTCTCCTTGGCGGCAAGCGCACCGATGAGCAGCACGATCGGCACGATGGTCAACGCGGAGAGGGTGAGCAGCACCGGCGCCCACAGCTCCTCGACGACCAGGGCCAGCACCAAAAGACCGGTCGGCAGCAGGACGCTGCGCATCCAACGGCCGCGCAGCACGAGCAGGCAGATCACCACGCCGCACAAGGCTTCCAGCAGGCGGGTGAGTGGGAAGACGTAGACGAGCCAGTACTTCCACTCGGACACGGAGACGAGGTGCCCACGCTCGGTGAAGGCGGCGTTGGCGAAGGTGGCGCCGTCGGGCAGGGCCATCACGATGATCGGCAGCAACACCACAACAGTGACCATGGCAACGAGCGAAGCCAGCAGGAAACGGTCGCCGCGGCGGGTGAGAAAGTTGTGCACGGAGGGGAAAACCAGGTACAGCACGACCTCGGTGGACAAGGTCCACGCCGGCGCGTTGGCGGCCCAGTAGACGGTGTGGTCGGGGATCCAGCCGGACAGCAGGGTGAGGGTGGTGAACAGCCCGGCGGGCGCGAAGAGGCTGCCGAACAGGCAGACGACGAGCGCCCACGTCAGGAAGTGCACGGGCAGGATGCGCAGCAGCCGCTTGGGCTGGAAGTCCCGGCCCGGCGGGCGGTTGGCGGACACCCAGGCCAGGATGAAGCCGCTGAGCACGATGAAGAACGACACGGCGTTGAAGCCGGCCGGATTGAAGATCCGGTAGTACACGGCCTGCGCGGCCGGGTCGTGGAAGACGCGCTCGAACGACAGATGCGAGGCGAGGATGCAGAAGGACGGCAGCAGCCGGGCGGCGGCGATGTAGCTGAGCTGCCGCCCGGGCCGGGCCGCGCCGCCGCGGGCGTCGGTCTTCTGGGCGCTGGCAAGGGAAACCATGAGATGAACCACCGATATGTGAGCTGGACCAGGTCGACGTCAGATCGGGAGACGTCTGTCGGGGCGAGGGAGGCGGAGGTGGCCCCGAAGGGTGGTGGCGTCGTAGGAGGTGCGGAAGGCGCCCCGGCGCTGGAGTTCGGGAACCACGGCGCGGGTGATGGCGTGCAGGTCGTGCGGAAGAGCGCCGGGCCGCAGGCGGAAGCCGTCGAGGCCGGCGGCGTGCCAGGACACCAGCAGGTCGGCCAGGGCGGCGGGGGTGCCGGCGAAAACCGCGGCGTCGGACGTGAACTCGGTGCCGGACAAGGCATCCAGGCGGGCCTTGCGGCCCGGGGTGTCGTCGAGGAAGACGACAAGATCGGCGAACCGCAGCAGCGGACGACCGAAGCGGGCCACGGCGTCGTCGACCTGGGTGAGAATGCGCGAGATCCCCGCACCATCGTGCGGGGTCAGGAAAACGACGTCGGAGCAGGCGGCGGCGAACTCGAACGGGGTGGAGGCGTGGGCGAGGCTGGCCACCACCGGCTGCCCCTGCGGCGGGCGGGGCGTGATGGCCGGGCCCTGCACGCTGAAGTGCTCGCCCACGAAGTCGATGTGGCGGACCCGGTCGGCGTCGATGAACCGGCCGGTGGCGACGTCCCGGATCTCGGCGTCGTCGGCCCAGCTGTCCCACAGCCGCCGCACCACCTCGACGACGTCGACGGCCTCGACGAACAGGGGCCGCATCCGGCGGGCGATCGACTCCGAGTCGAGCACGTCGGTGTCGGTCAGCTGGGGCGTGGTTCGGCGGCCGAAGTGGGAGGCGTCGGCGGCGCGGGACGCGATCTGCGGACGCCACCCGGCGCGGCCGTTGCTGGCGTGGTCGAGGGTCGCGATGCCGGTGGCAACGTGAAATGGCTCGGTGTGGGTCACATCGGTGGTCGGCACGAGCCCGATGTGGGTGGTGAGCGGGGCGACGAAGGCGGCCACCAGTACGGCGTCCAAGCGGCCCCGGACCTGGTCGGTGCGGTCGTCGGGCCGGTGGAACTGTGCCGTCTGAAGGCCGAGCCCGTCCTCGATGGTGACGAAGTCCAGGCGGCCCCGCTCGGCCTCCAGCACCAGGTCCAGCCAGTAGCCGGCGGAGAACAGATCTCCGGCACGCGAACGCCAGGCGGCCGGATGCCAGCCGGCGCCGTCCAGTGCAACGGCAAGGTGCATCACAGAGCCTCCAGCCCGAGGTGATCACGCAGCGTCGTTCCCGAGTAGTCCCCGCGGAAGACGCCCTTCTCCTGCAACAGCGGCACCACCCGGTCGACCAGGTCGTCCAGCCCGCCGGGCGTCAGATGGGGCACGAAGACGAAGCCGTCGGCGCCGTCGGTCTGCACGAAGTGGTCGATGGCGTCGGCGACGGTGCGGGGGCTGCCGACGAAGGTGTGCCCACCGTGCACCTCGATCACCAGCTCGCGGATGCTCAGCCCACGCTCGGCGGCCAGCGCCCGCCACTTGGCCGCGGTCTCGGCCCGGCCCTTGCGGAACGTCGAATGTCCCTTCAGCACCAGGGATTCGGGCTCCGGGTCGACCTCGGGCAGCGGCCCGTCGGGGTCGTAGGAGGAAAGATCCCGGCCCCAGATCGCCTCCAGGTGCGCGATCGCGGTCTGCGGGCTGACCTGGCCACGGGAGATCTCGGCCGAGTAGGCGGCGGCCTCGGCGTCGGTGTCGGCGATGACCACGGTGGCGGTGGGGATGATCTTCAGCGACGCCTCGGCACGCCCGTGACGGGCCAGGCGGGCCTTGACATCCCGGTAGAACGGGCGGGCGTCGGCCAGTCGATCGTACTTGCTGAAGATCACGTCGGCCTCGGCGGCGGCGAACTCCCGGCCCACCTCCGACTCCCCGGACTGGATGATCACCGGCCGGCCCTGGGGCCCGCGCGGCGTCGTGAACCGGCCCGAGATGTCGAAGTGACGTCCACTGTGGACGAACTGCCCCACCCCGGCCCGCACGAACTCGGGGCCTTCGGCGAGCACGTCGCCGTCCGACCAGCTGTCCCACAACAAACGCGCCACCTGGAGGAACTCCGCCGCCCGGTCGTAGCGATCGGCCTCGGCCAGGAAGCCGCCGCGCCGGAAGTTCTCTCCGGTGAACGCGTCGTAGGAGGTGACGACGTTCCACGCGGCCCGCCCGCCGCTGAGGTGATCCACAGTGGACAACCGCCGGGCCACCTCGTACGGCTCGTTGAAGGTGGCGTTGACGGTGGCGGCCAGCCCGAGCCGCTTGGTGACGGCGGCGAGCGCGGCCAGCACGGTCAGGTTGTCCGGCCGCCCCACCACGTCCAGCTCGTACACCCGGCCCTTGTGCTCGCGCAGGCGCAACCCCTCGGCCAGGAAGAAGAAGTCGAACTTGCCGCGCTCGGCGGTCCGGGCCAGCCGCACGAACGACTCGATGGCGATCTGGCTCTCCGACCGGGGATCCGACCACACGGTCACGTTGTGGATGCCGGGCAGCTGCGCGGCCAGATGCACCTGCTTCTTGCCGGGAGCGGACACGACTTCTCCTTCCACCACAGGGAACTACAGGGCCGGCGGCGCGAGGAACCGCACGTCGTTGGAGATCGTCACGCCGTGGCTGGCGAAGTCGATGTCGATGCGGTCCCCGTCGGCGATGCGGAAGCCATCGTGGAAGCTGGCCTCGTCGGCCCCGAGCAGCACGTAGTTGATCAGCCCCGGCCGGCGCACGGCCGGGAACGAGAACAGGTGTGCGGCCATGTCCTGGATTCGGTAGTACAGGGCGTCCTCGCCGCAGTCGAAGTCGCCCTGCCACGCCGTCTCACCGCCGCGGGTGATGGTCACGCGGCCGCTGGCCGTGGTCGGCGGGGTGTCGAGGAACAGCCAGGGCGCCACCGCGGTGTCGCACAGCTTGCAGTACGGGTTGTAGCCCGGGTCCTTGCGGTGCAGGCCGATGTCGCACAGGTCGTTGCCGAAGGTGTAACCGGCGTAGTGCGGCCGGCCCTCCTCGTCGTTGACGTAGACGAGGACGATCTCGGGCTCCTCGATCAGCGCGATCGGCTCGGCCGGCACGGTCAGCGGCTCGCCGGGCAGCTTGGCCCAGTCGCCGAAGCCCTTGAAGAACCACTTCGGCGGGGTGAACTCGTCGCCCTCGACGAAGGTCTTGCCGCCCCACTTCTTCTTGTGCGTGCCCATGAATCCGCTCAGCAGCGCCTTGCCGGACGCCTCCGGCAGCAGCGGCGGCAGCAGGCGCAGCTCGGGGTCGTCGAGCGCGACGGCAACCGACTCGGCCCCGGAGGTCAGCGAAGCCCGCAACGCCGAGACCGAGCCCTTGGCGGCGATGACCGCCGCGGCGAGCCGGCCGTCCTCCACGCGGTACAGCACGGGTTCGTCGCGGTCGAAGCCGACGTACCGGTTTCCCTTGTACAGAGCCTCGAAGAGAATGGTCATGGTGTGGCCTCCGGTCAACGGGTTTGGGTGAGGTCGGACAGGATTTCGCCGAGCCACTCGACGGCGTCGCGCACCCACGGCAGCCGCAACGGGTCCGCCGCTTCGAGGGCGGCCAGGCGCTGCGCGTCGGTGTCGCCGTAGAGACGGCTGGTGGCGGCCCGGATCCGCAGCGGGTCAACGGATTCGCCGAACGCCGACGCCGGCAGCATCCCGATGCCACGTCGGCTCAACAGCTGGGCCAGGTCGCCGCCGCCGTGAATCCCATGGGCCTCAAGAAGGTGCTCGCGCAGCGGCGAGAAGTCCGGGTACAGGTAACAGGTCGCCCGCACCGGAGCCAAGGTCGCGCCGGCTTTGACGAACAGCTCGGCAACGGCCCGGGCGACCGTCTCGTGCAGGCGGCGGCTGGCCGCCACCCGTTCGACGATCTCCGGCGGCTCGGCCAGGGCGTACGCGGCCGCCGCCTGCACGGGCGCGGGCGGGCTGGACCAGACCTGGCTGGCCACGGACACAAGTCGTTGCAGCAGCACGCGATCGGGAACGCGCGCCACCCCCGTCCGCCAGCCGCCGACGGCCAGGTTCTTCGTCAGCCCCGTGGTGACGACAGTGCGCTCGGGAGCCAGCAAAGCCGGTGACACCGCCGGACCGTCGTACACGAGGTCGCCGTAGATCTCGTCCGAGACGATAACCAGTTCCAGTTCCCGGGCGACCGAGGCCAGTTCTCCCATGGTGCCGAGAGAAGCGATGGTTCCGGTCGGATTGTCCGGCACGGTCACGATCACGCATCGCGGATCCCGCCCGGCCGCCCGCGCGACGATCACGGCCTCTCGCAGCCGTGAGGGGTCGGGCACGCCGCCCTCGCCGGGCCGGATCGGCACCGGAATGGGCTCCGCCCCGGCCAGCCGGGCCTGCGCCTGGTAGCTGACCCAGCTCGGCACCGGCACCATCACGTCGCCGCCGATCGCCAGCAGCAACGCGAACAGCAGCGGCTTGCTACCCGGGCCGGCCACCACGAGCTCCGGGTCGACATCCAAACCACGCCGGCCCCAATACCCCGCCGCCGCCTCGCGCAGCACAGAACTCCCAGCCACGGAGCCATAAGCGCTGTGGTCGGCGGCCGCGGCGAGCTGGGCAGCCAGCGCCGGCAGCACGGGCAGGCCGATCTCGCCGCTGGCCATGGACAGCACCCGCTCGCCGGCGGCGCGCCGGCGAGCCAGTTCGGCGTCGGCGGCCAGCGTCGCCGACATGGGGACCGGCGCGGGCATCAGGCGTACCGCTCGCGCAGCTCGGCCTTGCGGACCTTGCCGGTGAGGGTCTTGGGCAGCGCCGCCACGATCTCCACCCGGTCCGGGAAGAACCGGGGGTCCTGCGTCGACAGGTGCGCGTGGATCTCGGCCAGCGACGGCCCCTGCTCCCCGCGCGCCGCCACAACCGCGCAGATGATGGTCTCGCCGCCGCTGGTGGGCAGCCCGACCAGGGCGGCCTCGACGGCCTTGGGGTGGCTGCCGATCACGGCCTCCAGCTCGGTCATCGGGGCGATCAGGCCGTCACGCACGATGGCGTCGCGGGCCCGTCCGATGATCCGGATGCCACCGTGGCCGTCGTCACGGGCGAGGTCGCCGGTGTCGAACCAGCCGTCGGCGTCGAACTGCGCGGCGAAGATCTCGTCCCGCTTGTAATAGCCAAGGGCCAACGACGCGCCCCGCACCTTGAGCCGCCCCACCAGCGCGGACTGGCCGTCGATGCCGGCCGGGTCGATACGGATCTGCATGGCGTCGATGGCCATGCCGTTGCTGCTCGCGGCCTGGTCCTCGGGGTCCTCGGGCCGGGTCATGGTGGCCGGCCCGCACTCGGACATGCCCCACAGCGAATACGTCCGCGCGCCAACGGTTTCGCTCAGGTCGTCGACCAGCTCCCGCAGCACCGGCGCGGAGCCGATCACCACGTGCCGCAGGCTGGGGGTAGCACGCTTGTCGGCCCGTTGCGCCGCGACTACATCGGCCAACGTGGCCGGCGGCCCGTAGAGCAGCGTGGCTCCGTAGCGCTCCACCAGGTCCAGCAGCACCTCGTTGCGGCGCACGTCCTGGAACGTGACGGTGCCGCCGAGCATCACGCCGGCCAGCACGCCCTGGGCGAAGCCGGAGTAGTGGATGAGCGGCGTGGACACCGCGGCCACCCACGTCTCGTCCAGCCCGAAGGCATCGACGTAGCCGCGCACCGCCGAGTGCACGGTGTTCGGGCTGTGCAACACGCCCTTGGCCTCGCCGGTGGTGCCGGAGGTAAACAGCACCAGGAACGGCTCGTCCGCACCCACTGCCAGACCGTCCACGGCGGACTCGACTGCCCGCGCGACGAACCGCTCGTGGAACGCCGGCTCGTCCACCACGAACACGTGCTCCACAGTGGACAGTTCAATGCCGAGCCCGGCCGATCCCGGCGCGGTGATGAACACCGGCGCCGCGGTGAGCTCAAGACGGTGTCGCAGCTCGCCTTCCGGGCAGATCGGCGAGATGGGGCAGATGACCGCGCCGACCGCCATGCAGGCGAACATCAGCGGCACCATCTCCCACCGGTTGGGCAGCTGCACGGCGACGACGTCACCGCGCTTGACGCCCAGATCCAGCAGCGCGCCGGCAAAACGGTCGGTCAGCTCGGCCAGCTCCGCGTAGTCCAGCGTGTCCGTGCGCGACTCGACGACGCGGCGGCCGGCGATGGCCAGCTTGTGCGGACGCTGCAAGGCCTGGCGGCGCAGGTCGTCGAGGAAGGTCTTGTCACGCCACCAGCCGAGACGGCGGTACTCGGCGGCGAGCTCCGGGGAGGCGGTCACCTGAGCTCCTGCCGGCGCGTGGCGAGCAGCTCGGGCAGCGGGTCGCCGGCCCCGGCGGCGGCAATCTCCAGCAGGGCCCGCGTGTTCTGCGCGACCTTGTTGCTGATCCAGTCGAACACCCACGCCTTGCGGGCCTCGTGCTCCAGCTCGAACGGCACGACCCGGGTGACGGCAAGGGCGGCCGAACCGGCACCGCCGATGTTGGCGATCACCCCGGGCACCAGCACGGCGCCGGACGCGGCCACCTTCTCCTTGGCCGTGGGGCTGGAAGCGATGTTCGCGCCCTCGACGACCAGGTCGGCCCGCAGCCGGTGGACGTTCTCCGAGTTGAGGGCGTTCTTCTGTGCCGCAAGCACGAGAATGTCGGCGTCCACGTCCAGCCACGCGTCCGTCTCGTTGGACACGGTCACGTTGGCCGGCAGGCGATTGCGGTCGATGGCGCCGAACTCGTCGGTGATGGCGGTGAGATCGGCGACCGGCAGGCGGTCCGCGCTGATCGTGCCCTGCACATCGGCGACGCCGACGACGATGTGGCCGCGCTCCTCCATGAACCGCGCGACGGCCCGGCCGACAGCACCAAAGCCCTGGATCACCACGCGAGCGGAACCCTTGCGGCCACGGGCTTCCAGCGCGGTGACCGCGGCGACGCCGACGCCGTGGCCGGTCAGGTCGATCAGCGGGTTGTAGTACGTGTCCCAGGGCACCGGCATGTCCGGCACGCCGGCCCGGTGCCGCGGCTCGTAGCCGGCCTCGTCGAAGAAGACGGCCCGGTCGGCCGGCGTCACACCCATGTCGATGCCGAGGTGGATTCCGCCGTGCAGCAACGGCTTCACTGTGCGGCCGAAGGTGCGGAAGGTGGTCTCCCGGTCCGCGCCGTCGGCCACGATGCCGGCCTTCGCGCCGCCGATGCGCAGCCCGGCCAGCGTGAACTTCTCGGTCATGTCGCGGGCCAGGCCCGCCACTTCCTGTTCGGTGACCCCGGCGGTCATCCGGGTCCCGCCCATCGCCAGGCCGTCGACGAGGGAGTCGACGACGACCCAGCCCTTGATCGCGCCACCGCTGCCGTTGAGATGAACGGTGAAGGCGGGCGCCTGCGGATCACTCATAGCCACTCAGTCCTTCTGTGTGTTGGTCACTGGAACAGCTGCGCGAAGCCGCGCAGGATCTCCAGGCCGTCGGGGCGGAACTCCAGGTGCGCCTGCGAGCCGAAGATGCGGCCGTCCTCGGAGCGCAGGAACTCCACCGGCGCGTGCTCGGAGTGGCCGATGCTGCGGAAGCCGGCCGGCGCCTGCCGGAGGTACAGGGTGTGCCGGTGGAACACCGTCACCGTCGGCTTCACGTAGGTGAACAGCGCCTCCTGCTTGTCCACCTGCGCCTCATGGCCGCCGACGCGCTGCGGCCCCTCGGCCAGCTCGCCGCCGTTGGCCACGGCCAGGATCTGCATGCCGCCGCAGATGCCGAACACCGGCACGTCCGCGCCCATCACGAGATCGATGAGCGGCCGGTAGTAGTCCGTGTCGTAGGCCCGGACCTTGGTGCCGCTCAACACGATTGCCTGATATCGCCCGTCCAGTGTGGACGGAATCGAGGCTGTGTCCACGGCTTCGGTGTCCGAGCCCAGCGTCTCGAACCGGGCCCGCAACTGCTTCAGGGACAGCGTTTTGTTGTTGACGACCAGCACACGGGATCGCGCCATGTGCACACTCCTCACAGTCGAGTGATGACGGTTCCGGTGCGGGCGGCGAGCAGGTCGGTGACCGGCGCGCTGCCGATGATCACGCGGCCGACGCCCTGCTCCAGGGCCTCCCCCGCGGCCCGCAGCTTCTTGCGCATGCCGCCGGTCGCCCCCTTGTCACGGAAGGCGGCGGCGTCCTGCGCCGAGATGCTGCGGACGGGCTCGCCGTCGACGAGCAGGTGCTCGACGTCGGTCACCAGCACCAGGTTCGGCGCGCCGAGCCCGCCGGCGACTGCTGCGGCGGCCCGGTCGCCGTCGGTGTTGACCTCACGGCCGGCGGCGTCGCGAGCCAGCGGCGTGACGATGTAGGCGTGGCCCGGCTGGAGGTTCTTCAGCGCGGACGGATCGACGCCGGTGATCGGGCC
Organism: Kutzneria sp. NPDC051319; assembly: GCF_040682195.1. Taxonomy (NCBI): domain Bacteria; kingdom Bacillati; phylum Actinomycetota; class Actinomycetes; order Pseudonocardiales; family Pseudonocardiaceae; genus Kutzneria; species Kutzneria sp. NPDC051319. Next base: position 29,744 of record NZ_JBFBAM010000090.1, read on the forward strand.
GACCAGGTTGTCCAGCTCGACGAGCTGCTTGTCGCGCCACCACCAGCGTTCGCCCTCGCCGGCCTGCACCAGGCCGTCGCTGCCCAGCAGGCGCTCGGCGGTGATGCCGCGCCGCTCCAGCCGGTCGATGACGTCCTCGCCGATCTCGGCGCTGACGGTCTTGATGTCCTCGATGACCTCGGGCGTGGTCCAGCGGCTCTGGTTGCCGTAGCGGTCGCGCAGCACCACCGTGTCGGGATTGAGGCGCTTCAACGGCTTCGACCACCCGTGCACCAGCACCAGCGGGTGCGCCTGGCCGTGCCCCGCCAGGTCGTCCCACCAGCCGCCGGCCAGGTCGTCGAGGCAGCTGCCGCCCAGCTTCACCACCGTGACCGGGTAGTCGCTCATGCCGGCATCACCGGTTGCATCGTCAGTCCCGTCTCCTCGGGCAGGCCGAACCGGATGTTGGTGGCCTGCACGGCCTGTCCGGCGGCCCCCTTGACCAGGTTGTCGAGCGCGGCCAGCACCACGATGCGGCCGCCGTCCTCGTCGTGCATGACCGTGACGTCGCAGAAGTTGGAGCCCAGCACCACGTGCGGGTCGGGCACGGGGATGATGGTCTCGGTGTGCCGGCGCACCCGTACGAACTGCTTTCCCTTGTAGAACCGCAGGTACGCCCGCTGGAGCTCGCGCTGGTCGACGGCCTCGTCGGTGAACACGTAGGAACTGGTCAGCAGTCCCCGCACGTGCGAGACGCCGTAGGCCGACATGCTCATCGAACCGATGGTGCCGGGCCGGGCCAGCTCCAGGAAGTCCTTGACCTCACTGGCATGCCGGTGCCCGGTCGGCGCGTACGGCGTGATGGCGCCGTTGCGGTACGGGTGCAGGTCGCCGGTGCGTGCCGTCGCGCCACCGCCGCTGGAGCCGCTCTTCCCGTCCACCACAACGGTCTTCAGGTTCAGGCCGAGGCCGAGGGTGAGCGGGGCCAGGCCCAGCGTGATGGCCGTGGCGTAGCAGCCGGGCAGCGAGATCAGGGACGCCTCGGCCAGCCGCTCGCCGATCAGCTCCGGCACCCCGTACACGAAGCGCTCGGCCAGGTCGTTGCGGCGCTTGACCTTCGGGTACCAGCGGTCGTGCAGCTCCGGCGTGCGGATGCGGAACGCGCCGCTCAGGTCGACCACCGCCGGCACCCGGTCGGCCAGCAGCGCGGCCACCTCGGCCGACACCGGCGCCGGCGTGGCCAGGAAGACGACGTCGACCTGGTCGGCGATCTCCTCGGTCACCGGCTGCACGGTCACGCCGAAGTCCTGGCGCAGCCCGGGATGCAGCTCGGACGGCCGGCGGCCGATGCTGGAGGAGCCGCCGAGGAAGGTCAGCTCCAGCTCGGGGTGCTGGGTGATCAGCCTGATGAGTTCGCCGCCGGCCAGCCCGGAGGCGCCGACGACACCGGCACGGATCATGACAGTTGCTCCTTGAGGTGCCGACCGACGGCCGAGGCGATGTCGGTCCCGGTCGCCGCGGCGACGGCCCGGAAGCCGGGGGCGTGGTTGACCTCGTTGACGACGAAGCCGTCGGCGGTGCGGAACAGGTCGACGCCGTAGATGCCCGCGCCGAGCACACCCAGCACGCCGTCGATGATCTTCAGCACCTCGGGGTCGTGCTCGACGGCCCGGTGGCTGTTGCCCAGCGCCGCGTTGTTGCGCCAGTCCGTGCCACCGCTGCTGAACTCGGCCGCGCCGACCAGTTCCGTGCCGACGACCAGGCAGCGCACCGAGGTGCCGCCGCCGATGTAGGGCTCCAGCAGGCAGGCCTGCTCGAACGCGTGCCCGAGGTCCTCGACGTAGTCGTAGACGGACGCGGCGATGTCGGCGTCACGGATCAGCGTGACCCGCTTGCCCATGCCGCCGAAAACCGGCTTGAACACCAGCGGCAGCGCCATTTCCGCCAGCGCCTTGTCGAAGTCCTTGCGGGACAGCACAAGCCGGAACTCCGGCACGGGAACGCCGGCGGCGCCCAGCTCGGCCCGCAGCGCCGCCTTGTTCTCACAGGCGTGGATCGCCCGGGCCGAGTTGAGGGTCCGCACGCCGGCCGCCTCGGCCAGCGTGGCGATCAGGCCGCCGCGGGTGTAGCTGCGGCTGCGGACCATGGCCACGTCGTAGTCCCGCAGCTTGGGCGCGGCCGGGTCGCCGAGGCACAGCGACTCGTCGTTGACCCAGTCGATCCGCAGGCCGAAGTCGCCGGCCACGTCCAGCAGCCGCCGCTCCTCCCAGCCGATGCGGTCGGCGACGATCGCGACGCTCGGGCCCATCACTGACCCCAGTCGCGGAGCTGGACCTCGATCATCTGCAGCGTCAGCTGGCCGTCCCGGATGTCCTCCACCCGCAGCGTCAGCAGGCACTCCGGGCAGGACAGGGTCTCGCCCTCGACGATCGGCGGCACGGTCAGGTCGGTCTCGCACTCGGGGCAGACGCCGGTGAGGGTGGGCGCGGTCATGGGTTTTCTCCTTGCTGTGTCAGTGAATTCAGGAGGCTGGGAAGTCGACGGCGGCCTTGCGGATGGCGTCGCGGTCCAGCAGCGGGCTGCCGTCGCGCAGCTGCCGCCGCACCAGCCACGGTGTGAAGGCGTCCACATCGACGACCACGCCGGAGTCGGCCAGCGCCCAGCGGACCAGGGCCGGCGTGAGGCGGGTGCGGACCTTCAGCTCGCGGGTGTTGCCGACCAGCTCGGCCGGCAGGGTCTCGTACGCCTCGGGGTTGGTGAGCTGGCCCGGCAGCTCGTAGGCGAAGGCCTGCGCGGTGGTCGGACCGGACTGGAACGACTCGCCGAGGCCGGCGCCCTTGAGAGCCACCCGGGACAGCTCGGTGAGGTGCGTCAGGTCGAACCGCGTGTCGCCGTTGACCACACGCAGCGAGGTGAGCAGCTCGGCCAGCGGGGCGTTGCCGCCGCGCTCGCCGATGCCGCCGACCGTGGCCGAGATCCACTGCGCGCCGGCCCGGACCGCGGCAAGCGAGTTGGCCACGGCCATGCCCAGCATGTTGTGCGAGTGGATCTCGATCTCCGCGCCGTCGATCGCGGTCAGGTCGGCGATCTTGGCCTGCATCTGCCACGGCGACAGGTAGGCGACCGTCTCGGCCAGCCGGAAGCGGTCCGCGCCGGCCTCGAAACCGCCGGCGACGTAGGGAACGAGCCGCTCGCGCGGGGTGCGGGCGCCGTCCTCGCCGCTGAACGTGACGTGGAAGCCGCGGTCCTTGGCCTGGGTGATGGCCGAGCGGGCCAGGGTCTGCAGGAACTTGAGGCTGGACGAGCCCAGCTTCAGCTCGGCGTGCGCGGCCGAGGTGGGAATGGAGTACATGATGTGGCGCACGCCGAGGCGCTCGGCCTCGTCCAGCGCCTTGGCCACCTGCTGGCGGTCACGCACCACGACCAGCGTCATGCTGTGCTCGGGGGTGACGGCGGCGTGCACGGCCTCGATGAGGTCCGCGTCCTTCGAGCCGGGGCCGGACACCATGCCCACCTCGACCAGCTCGATGCCGGTGCGCACCAGCAGGTCGGCGATGACCTCGGCGTCGCGGGGACCGAACTCGACACCCGCCATGTGCGCGGAATCGCGCAGGGTGGCGTCGGAGATCCGGGGCCGCGAATCCGTGTTGTTCGCTTCTGCCGACATCGCCTTCGACTCCTTCCGTAGTGGGGTCGTCGAATCGGAATGAAACGGTTCGGCGAGTACGTGAACAACCCTGCTTTATTCGGCAGGGCCGATCAAGGAGTCACGCGTCAGGGCGGGGTCAGGGAGTGTCAAGGTATGTCAAGGAACGAAAGAAACGTGCGTGACCGATGGGTCGACCGTCAAATCCGACCCGGTCACGGCCGCGGCGACCTACCGTGTCGACATGGACCTTTTCTCGCTGCCCCGGGTCGGCGTCGTCGTCCCGCCGGAGAACCCCACCGCGGAACCGGAGTTCAACCACCTGCTCGGTTCGGCCGCGAATGTGTACACCGCCCGCTTTCCGACCACGCCCGGAATCGGGCTCCGGGAAATGCTGGAGACGTACAACAATGTGCTGCCGGCCACACTCGCCGGATTCGGCGGCATGCGTCTCGACGCCGCCGTCGTGGCATGCAGCGCCTCGCACTACCTGCTGAACCCGGACGGCGACCGGGCCTTCTGCGACGACCTGTCCGAGCGTGTCGGCTTCCCCGTGCAGTCGTCGACGCAGGCGATCCTCGCGGCGTGCGAGGCGCTCGACGTGACCCGCCTGACCCTGGTCTCCCCGTACCAGCCCTGGCTCACCGACACCTCCCGCGACTTCTGGCTGCGGGCCGGCCTGACGGTCGACGACGTGGTGCTCGTGCCGGTCCGGGACGGCCACTTCGACCCGTACGAGGTGACGACCGAGGCCATCCTGAGCCGCCTGCGCGACCATCGCCTACAGGACGGCAGCGCGCTGCTGTTCACCGGCACCGGCATGGGCACGCTCGCCGCCGTCACCCAGCTGGCCAGCGAAAACACCGACCGCACGCTGCTGACCTCGAACCTCGCCTCGGCGTGGTGGGCGGCGCGGGCACTGGGCGCCGAACCCACGCACCCGCTCCTGCGACGCCTGGAGCGGCAGCCGGCCTGAGACACGAAAAGGCGCCCGGGGACACCGGGCGCCTTTCCTGTCTCCGGCTCAGACGGCCGATTCGGCCGGCACGCCCCAGGCGTGGCCGATCCGGTAGCCGACCCCGCGCACGGTGATGATCCACCGGCTGGAGCCGAGCTTGGCCCGCAGGCTGCTCACGTGCGTGTCGATGGTGCGGCTGGTGGTGGCCCAGGTCGTCCCCCAGACGCTGGCCATCAGCTCCTTGCGCGACACCACGGTCTCCGGCTTGGCCGCCAGCGTGTACAGCAGTTCGAATTCCTTGGACGTGACATCGACCAACTGGTCGTGCAGATGCACTTCACGCGTCCGCTGATCGAGGCGCAGCGGGTCGATGGAAATAATCTCCGGCACGCTCGACCTACTGCGGGCCCGCCGCAACACCGCGTCGATACGGGCCCCGACCTCACGCATTCCCCATGTTTTGGCCACGCAGTCGTCCGCGCCTTCCCGCAGCGCGAGAACCCGCTCCAACTCGTCGTCACGATGCGATCGGGCAATCATCGGGACATCGCTGACCGAACGTAACGACCGACACACCTCCAGCCCGTCGATATCGGGCATGTCCAGCGAGAGCAGCACCAGATCGGCATCCCGATAAGCCTCAAGGGCCCGTTTTCCGGTATGCACGCTGCGGGCCGCGTGCCCCTGTCTGCGCAGCTCGAAAACCACCGACTCGGCCGCGGCCGTGTCGCGTTCCACCACCAGGATGTTGGTCATTTCCCCGGTCCCCCTCAGCCCGCGGTCGCGAGCACGTCGCCGTGCAGCGTCCGATAGGCGTAGGCGGCCGAGGTCATGGTCATGTGGTGGTGCCAGCCGGGGAAGGACCGGCCCTCGAAGTCAGCCGCGCCGAAGTCCTCCTGGAGCTCGGTCACGGTCGACAGGGCGGCGGTCCGGGCCCGGACCAGGGACAGCACCTCGCCGACCCGCTTGTTGGTGAAACCGGTGATCCAGAAGCGGGACGGGCGCTGCCGGTTCTGGTCCGGCCACTCCAGCACCCGCACCGGGCGGGACCGGCCCTCGGAGAAGGTGTCGAACAGCGGCAGCCGCACCGACGCCGCGTAGATCGCCACCGCGTTGGACCGCCCGCCGGCGGCGTGGCGGACCATCACGTGCCGCTGGTTGGCGTCCCGCCGCTCCATCAGCTCCCCGACGGAGACAACGGTCGTGCGCCCGGTGACCACCAGCTGCCCCGGGTCGACCTCGCACGCGAAGTCGAGCCGCCGCCGGACCAGACCGGCGAGGACGCCGGCCGCGTCGTCGCAGTGGGTCAGATCGAGCATCCACGGCACGTCCGGCAGGTCCGGCTCGGCGGCGGCGTTGTCGGCGTAGTCGAGCACGTACGCGCCGACGGGACGGCCGGTCTCGGACTCGGGAATGCGGGCCCGGCGGCGCAGTTCCCCGTCCCAGGCCCACGTGTCGTTGAGGATCAGGCTCCAGTCCACCGGAAAACAGCCCGCGTCGGTCGCGAGGAAAAATCCCAGCGACCGCTGGCAGTTCACGGTGCCGCGTTTGTGCACTCCGACCGAATGCGCGCCCCGTTTGGGCACGATCATCTCGGCCACGGTCCACGCGTACGGCGTGGTGTTGGCGGCGATCCGCAGCGCCAGGCGCCTGCGCACCGGTTCCCACGCCCAGGTGCTGGCGTTGATGAACTGGTGCAGGCCGTTCGCCGCGGCCGGCGGCAACCGACCGGCGGCGGCCAGCTCCCGTGGTGTTTTGCGGCCGGTGCCGCGAATCAGACCGCTCAGGTAGGCGCGGGCCCACCGGTGTTGTTCGGCTCGGCGCAGGGACGTGAAAACGTCCTCCACGAATGTCTGCACGCGGACGCCGTTGTCCGACGCGGTCAGGCGTAACTTGCTCACCGACATGTGACTTAAGCCCCCCAGCTCGTGTCGCCGATGCCCGACCCGGCACCGGCGTGTCAGTACGCGACTTAACGTACCGGCAGTGCCGACGGGGAATCATGTGCCCGCCGCCCACTTAGCCATTTGCCGGCCTGACCAGCGCGCATGGTCGTGTGACGGCTTCGGTGCGACTGTGTGAACCCTGTTGACGACGGTCACTCACGTCCGGCCGGGCCGTTCGCCGCCATCGCGAATGTTGCCGCCGTCACGGTGAAATCGCTGGCATTCGTGGCCGGAAGAACAGTTGAGCGTGACTCGCTGACAGGTCGGGGGGCCGCCGGGGGGGGGGGCGGCGGGTGGGGGGGGGGGCGCGTCCCCGCAGGCGCGGGGTTGTTCCTTGGG
>NZ_JBFBAM010000091.1:0-36239 GCF_040682195.1 Kutzneria sp. NPDC051319
CCCTCGTTCAACGAGGGTAAGGCGTCCTTCCCTGCATCGGGGGGAGCCGTCAGGAGCCGAAGAGGCGGGACAGGGCTTCGCGGGCTGAGGCGTCCTGGGCGGCGAGGCCGTTGAGGACCTCGGCGAACACCGAGAGCCACTCGTCGACGCCGACCGAGCGGCGGCTGATGACCACGCCCCGGACCACCTGGCGGATCTCGGCCTCGACGCCGCCGTGCTTGCCGGCGCGGAGTTCCAGGTGCTTGTCGGGGGTGCGCACGACGACCGACACGGCCTGGCCCCGGCCGAACAGTCCGCGCTTGCGCTCCACCTCGACCATGCCGGCGGGCAGGGCGTCGCCGAGGGTCTCGGTCAGAACCCGGGTGTACGACTCGACATCGGCGCGGTCGGCCTTCAACGCCGCGACGACGAGGTGGGTGTCCCACATGTTGTCGGCCATCAGTCCACCAACGGCAGCACGAGCTGCGGCTTGGCGATGGTGTGGTCGGCCCGCAGCGGCTTGACGGCGGTGCCGATGGCGAAGAACTCGGTGGTGTGCCCGCCCCACCGGTGCGGCAGCGACAGCAGCTGCACGCCGACGATGCCCTCGGCCTGCAACGCCTCGGCTTCGGCCTGCATCCGGCTCATGGCCAGCTCCCGCGCGTCGTAGAGGGCCTCGGTGAACTGCGGGATCTCCACGTTCTGCCCTACGTTGCCCATCGCCTGCCAGAACCGCTGGTGCGCCACGTGATAGACGCAGGTGCCCATGACCATGCCCAGCGGCGCGTAGCCGGCCTGCACCAGGGTCCAGAAGTCCTGCCCGGACAGATCGGACGTGAAGGGCTTGCCGGTGTTGTTGCGCCACTGCCCGGGCTGGTCGGCCTTGACGGCGGTGCCGACGGCGATGAACTCGGCCAGGTCGCTGCCGAACTCCTTGAACTCGATCTCCAGCCGGACCCCGACGATGCCGTCGGCGCCGAGCACGTCGGCCTCGGCCTCCATCCGGGTCATGGCCAGCTCGCGGGCGTGGTACATGGCGTTGGACAGGACCTCGAGCTCCTGGTTCTTGCTCCATCGGCCGAACTGGAAGCCGACGTGGTAGATGCTGGAGCCCAGCACCATGCCCAACGGCCGGAAGCCGGCCTCGCGCACCAGCAGGAACTCGTTGACGCTCAGGTCCGAGGTGAACAGCGAGGTCTTCTGGCCGGGTTTCATCTCGGCCAGTCGACGCATGGCGTCCTCGGGAATCCCGTCGACGGTGGTCATCTCACTCCCCCTGCCGACGCAGCGGCATGACGGTCAGCGTGCGGGCCGGGGCGGCGGGACCCCGGTGGAACTGGGCGATGGCGGTGCCGTAGACGGAGGCGAGCGCGGCCACGATCTGCTCGCCGGGCTCCCAGGTGGACAGTGACATCCGGTTCACGATGCCGCCCTCGGCGCCGGCCTTGCGCACCATGTCGTGGAACCGGGTCCGGGCATCGGCCCGCACATGGTTGATCAGCCGGGTGTACGAGTCGACCTCCATGTTGCCGGCGTAGTAGGAGGTCTGGGACTGGGTGCCGATGCCGGTGCGGATGGCGGTGGCCGCGCCGACCCACTCGACCTGCACCGGCACCCAGCCGGCCAGCATCAGCTTGGCCACGTCGCTGCCGGACAGGTCGGTGGTGAACAGCGACTTCGGCCGGGTCCTGGACTGGGCCCGCACGGCGGTGCCCATGGCCAGGAACTCGTCGGCCTGTCCCAGGGAGCTCAGGCTCAGCCGGATGTCGACGACGCCGTCCGCACCCAGCGCCCGGGCCTCCTCGCGCAGCCGCTCCAGCGCCGTGTTGTATCCGGTGTGCAGCGCCTGGAGGTACGGCGTCGCACAGGCGTCCAGGTTGAAGCGGTAGCCGACGAACGGCCGGTTGGTGGTGACGGTGCTGAGCACGACGCAGCCCATCACCTCGCCCACCGGCTCCAGCCCGACCGCCTTGATGCCGGCGGCCGAGGGCGCGGACAACAGCGAGGTGCGCACGCCGGAGCGTTTGGCCCTGTTCAGTCGCTCGACGGCGGCCGGGGGCAACCCGTGCATCGATGACCTCCTCGTCTGACCACCATCGTGTCACTGACGGGCGTTTGGGCAACGTGATCCAGCAGACTGTGCCGATGCTGATCGTCGCCGATGTCCTGGTCGCCCTGGTTGCCCTGATTCACGCCTACATCCTGGTGATGGAGATGTTCCTCTGGAACACGCCGCGCACCCGGGCCGCCTTCGGGCTCACCGAGGAGTTCGCCGAGCAGACCAAGGCGCTCGCGGCCAACCAGGGCCTGTACAACGGCTTCCTGGCCGCCGGCCTGATCTGGGGCCTGATCGGCAGCCGGCCGGCCGAGATCTTCTTCCTGATCTGCGTGATCGTGGCCGGCGTCTACGGCGCGCTGACCGCGACCAAGCGGATCCTGTTCGTCCAGGTCCTACCCGGGGCGCTGGCGCTGCTGTTCGTTCTCCTGGCCGGTTGAGCACGTTCGGCGCTGGCACAGCCGCCCGTTCCCGGTCGATACTGCCGGGGGGACGACGAGGGGGTGGCTGGCGGTGCTGGTGCGGCCGGCGGAGTGGGCCATCCGGCGGCTGCCGTCCGCGCTGATCGCGTTCACCGTGGTGGTGGAGCTGGTGGCGGTGGTGCTGCCGTTCCTCTTACCCGGGCGGCCCCCGACCGGCGGCGACTGGCTGCGTTTCGGGGTGCTGCTCGTGGTCGGTGTCGCGCAGGCCGAGCTGTCCCGGCGGACGGAGCGGATGCGGCGCTTCCTGGCCAGCACCGTGCACGTGAACATGACCTCGGTGTGGATCTTCGCCGGGGCGGTGGACCTGCCGCTGGGGCTGGCCGTCACGTTGACCGTGGTGATCTTCGCCCATCTGTGGGAGCGGATCTGGCGGCAGCTGGCCAGCCGGCCCGCGCACCGGGTCATCTACACCGCCACCACCGTGGTGCTGTCGGTCCTTCCGGTGCGCCCCGTGATGTCGGCGGTCATCGGCGCCCTTCCCCATCTCGACCCGGACCTTCGCGGCCTGGTCGCCATCGCGGCGGCCATGGCCGCTTTTTTCGTCACCAACAGCGCGCTGGTGACCGTCGCCCTGAAGCTGCGCTACCCGGACCTCACCATCCGGGAGCTGTTCGGCGGCTGGGACGTCAACGCGCTGGAGCTGGCCACGCTGTGCCTGGGCGCCCTGACCGCGATCGTCCTGATGGCGCACGTCTACCTGGTGCCGCTGGTGGTGCTGCCGATCGTGGTGCTGCACCGGGGTGTCCTGATGCGACAGTTCCAGGAGGCGGCGACCACCGACCACAAGACGGGCGTGCTGAACTCGGTGGCCTGGCACGACGCGGCCGCCCGTGAGCTGGACCGGGGCGCCGAGTTCGGCGTGCTGATGATCGACCTGGACCATTTCAAGCTGGTCAACGACACGCACGGGCACCTGGTCGGCGACGTCGTGCTGCGGGAGGTGGCGGACACCCTGTGCGACCAGGTCCGCGACGTGGACGCGGTGGGCCGCTTCGGCGGCGAGGAGTTCGTGGTGCTGTTACCCGGGGCCGCGCTGCCCGACGCGATCCGCGTCGCGGAACGGATCCGGACCGCCATCGCGGACCTGACCGTGACCGATGGCAGCGCGGCCGTGTCGGCGCTGTCGGCGTCCATCGGCGTGTCGGTGCACCCGATGGCCGGCGCGGTGCTGGAGCAGGTGCTGCTGGCCGCGGATTCCGCCCTGTACGAGGCGAAACGCGGCGGCCGCAACCGCGTGGTCAGCCTGCTCGACCCGGCGTGAGCAGCCCGACCAGCTCCGCCACCAGCCTTTGTGGACGTTTGCGGTGCACCACGAAGATCTCCCGCTGCGCACGGGCTCCGGGCACGGGCCGCACCGCCAGCCGGTCGCGGTCGACATCCCGCAGCAAGGTCATCGGCACCAGCGAGATGCCGAGGCCGGCGGCCACCAGGGCCAGCGTCACCTCGTAGTCGCCTGTCTCGTAGGCCACGTGCGGCCGGATGTGTGCCTGGGCGCACACCAGTTCCAGGCAGACCCGGTTGTACACGCCGTGTGCGCCGGAGATCCAGTCCTCGTCGCGCAGATCGCGCAGCCCGATCTTGCCGCCGGCCATGGCGTGCCCGGCCGGCAGCACCAGCCGCAGCGGGTCGGCCAGCAGCCGGCTGCGGTGCAGACCGTTGTCGGGCGGCAGGTTGATGCCCGGATACCGGTGCGTGATGAGCACGTCCAGGTCCCGTGAGGTGACCAGGCCGTAACCTCCGGGCGGCTCGATGTCCACAAGGGACAGTCGGGCCAGCGGGTGTCGTTCTCGAAGCGCGGCAAGGGCTTCCGGCACGAGGGCCTTGCCGGCCGAGGAGAAGGTGCCGATGGCCAGGGACTCCGGTTCGGCCTCGATCGAGGCCTGCACGGCCCGTTCGGCGTCGCGGAGCTCGCCCAGCACGCGTTCGCCGTGGCGCAGCAGGACTTCGCCCTGCGCGGTCAGGGTGACGCCGGTCGGGCCGCGCTCGACCAGCCGACAGCCCAGTTCCCGTTCCAGCTTGGCCAGCTGCTGCGACAGCGCCGACGGCGTGAAGGCCAACCGGGCCGCCGCCGCGGTGATGGAGCCGGCGTGCCCGATCTCCACGAGCACCCGCAGCCGGGCCGGGTCGAGCATTAAGTGCTCCTAAAGTCGCCTCTGAAATCCTCGCTGGTGATTATGGCCCGTGACCGCCATGGTTGGCTTCATGACGACGTTCGTGGGCCTACCGACCGCCGCCGACGTGGCCGCGGCGGCCGTCACGATCCGTTCGCACGCCCGGCGCACGCCCATGCTGCGCACGGTGCTGCGCGGCCGGCCACTGCTGTTCAAGCTCGAACATCTCCAGCTCGGCGGCTCTTTCAAGCTGCGCGGGGCGATCAACGCGCTGTCCTGTGTCGATCATCCGGCCCGGGTGGTGACGGCGTCCGGCGGCAACCACGGACTGGCCGTGGCCACCGCCGCCACGCTGCTCGGCGTCCCCGCGACCGTGTACGTGCCGCGGACGGCCCCGGAGTCCAAGACCCGGCGCATCGAGGCGACCGGGGCCCAGCTGATCCGTCACGGCGCGAACTACGCCGAGGCCGCCGCGGCCGCCCTGGCCGCCGTGACGTCACAGGACGTATACCTGCCGGCCTACGACCACCCCGATGTCATCGCCGGCCAGGGCACCGTGGGCGCCGAGATCGTCGCCGACGCGCCCGAGGTGGACGCCGTCGTGGTCGCCGTCGGCGGTGGCGGCCTCGCGGCCGGCACCGCGCTGGGCATCGGCGACCGCACGACCGTGGCCGTGGAACCCGAGGGCTGCAACGCCTTGAACGCGGCGCTGAAGGCCGGTCACCCCGTGGACACCGAGGTCGACTCCGTCGCCGCCTCCGCCCTCGGCGCGACTCGGGTCGGCGACCTTCCGTTCGCGGTCCTCAACTCGCCCCGAACCCTGTCCGTGCTCGTCTCCGACGCGGAACTGCTTGCCGCGCAAGAGCTTCTGTGGGAGGAGTACCGGCTGGCGGTCGAGCCCGCGGCCGCGGCGCCGCTCGCGGCCTGGCTGGCCGGACGGGTGCCGGCGGAGCTGCCGTGCATCGTGCTGTGCGGCGCCAACAGCGCGTGGACTACGGAACGGTGACCGTGACGGTGAAGGCCTGCATGGCCTGACAGCTCATGCCGCCCGGCGGCGCCGGCGACGGACACACCGGTCGGCTCGACGTGAGCTTCGCGGTTCCCTTGTGCCGCGCCATGAAGTCGGCCTGGGTGCCGCTGATCGGCGGTGAGCCGGTGAGCAGCAGCACGTCCACCGCGTCGGAGTCACTGGTGATGGCCGTCCAGTGCCCCTTGCCGTCGTCCGGCAGCTTGACGGTGAACTTGTCGCCGGCCGCCACGCACACAGTCTGTCCGTTGTCGGCCATGGAAAGCTCGTGCGGCGACGGACACGGTTTCGGTGTGCCGCTCGTCGGTGGCGGCTGGGGTGGCGACTCCGGCGGCACGCGCGAGCCGCAGCCGGCGACGAGGATCGCTGACATCGCTAGAACCACAAAGGCTGCCCGCATGTCACCAGGACGGTGCGGGCAGCCCCTGAGGTTGCATCAACGCGGTGGCAGCGCTACTTGAGCGTTCCAGCCGTGAGACCGGCCTGGACCTGACGCTGGAACAGCACGTAGATCACCAGCATCGGCAGCATGGCGATGGTCATGCCGGCGAACAGGCCCGACCAGTCGGACTTGTAGCCCTGCGTGACCGCCAGGTTGAGCAGGCCCTCCGCGAGCACCGAGTGGTCGGAGTCGAAGCTGGACTGCTGCTGGAGCAGCACCAACGGCAGCAGGTACTGGTTCCACTGGCCGATGACGTTGAAGATGCCGATGCTGATCAGGCCCGGGCGGGCCATCGGCAGCATCACCTTGGAGAACAGCGTCGTGTGCGAGGCCCCGTCCAGCAGCCCGGCCTCCGCGATCTCCGTGGGGAGCGTGCGGAAGAACGAGTGCAGGAAGAACACCGTGAACGGCAGCGAGAACGCCACGTACACCAGGATCAGCCCGGCGTAGGAGTTCAGCCCGATGTACGGGCCGATCACCGGGATCGTGCCGAGATTGCCGACGATCTTGAACAGCGGCACCAGGGCCAGGAAGATCGGCAGCGTCAGCCCGGCGACGAACGCGTAGTAGATGACCCTGTTGCCCGGGAACGAGTACCGGGCCAGCACGTAGGCCGCCATCGACCCGACCACCATGGTGATCGTGACGCCGCCGGCCAGCACGATCACCGTGTTCAGGAAGAACGTGCCGATGTGCCCGCTGTTCCAGGCCCGCCCGAAGTTGTCGAACTGCGGCGAGGCCGGCAGCGACCACGGGCTGGACAGGATCTCCTTGTCCGTCTTGAGCGAGGACATCACCGCCCACAGCAGGGGCAGCACCACCATCGCCGCCCACAGCAGCAGGAAGCCCTGCGAGAAGAAGTTCACCACGCCGAACTGGCCGCGCGGCGGTTTGGCCTGCTCCGGCTGCCCCTGGGGCGCCGTCGGCGCGGCCGTGACGAGCTGGGTCATGTCGACAGCCTCCCTCAGAACTCGATGCGGTCGCGTCGGGTGATCCGCAGCTGCACGATGGCCAGCAGCAGCGAGAACACCGCCAGGGCGACGCCCATCGCGCAGGCGAGGCCGAACTTGCCCTGGGTGAACGCGGTTCGGTACAGCACGTTGGAGATCAGCTCGCTGGCGTGGTCGGGACCGCCACCGCCGGAGTCCGGGGTGAGGCCGGTGACCAGGGCGAAGCCGTCCAGCGCGATGAAACCGAGGTACACCCAGGCCACCGAGATGTTCTCCCACAGCAGCGGCAGCGTGATGCGGAAGAAGGTCGGCCCGCGGCTGGCGCCGTCGAGCAGCGCCGCCTCGTAGATCTCCTTGGGGATCGACTGCATGGCCGCCGAGAACAGCACCATGTAGAAGCCGACCCCGCTCCACACCATGACCCCGAGCAGGCACCACAGCACCAGGTCCGGCGAGTTGAACCACTGCACCGGCTTGTTCGGGTCGACCAGGCCGAGCGCGATCAGGAACCCGTTGAGCAGGCCGCGCCCGTCGGTGCGGAACACCGACTGGAACAGCACCACGATGATCGCGACCGACAGCACCTGCGGGAAGAACAGCACGACCTTGTACACGCTGGAGCCACGCACACCGCGGATGCCCGCGCTGTCCCCGCGCCCACCGACATTGAGCATGAACGCGAGGAACAGCGCGAGCAGGATCGTCACCACGGGCATCAGCACCAGCAGGAACGCGTTGTGCAGCACCGCTTTCAGGAAGATGTCGTCCTGGAGCAGCCGCACGTAGTTGCCGACGCCGATGAAGTTCTGCGTGTTGGAGAAACCGCCCCAGTCCGTGAACGAGTAGAACACCGTCTGCACGAACGGCGAGACGACGTAGATCACGTACAGCACAACGGGCACGAACAGGAAGCCCGCGATGAAGGGCAGACGGCGAAATTTCATCAGCTACTTGTCCCGGTGGAACTTCTGGATCGAGCTGTCGGCGGCGACCTTGTCCGCGGCGGCCTGGACCTTGTCGATCCACTGGTCGGCGGTGAAGCGGCCGGCCATCAGCTCGCCGGTGGCCGCCTCCCACTCGTTGATCATCGTCGGGTACCAGTCGGTGACCGACCGGTAGTGCAGCAGGTTCGTGCCGGCCGCCGTGGCCGCCTTGTTCACCGAGGTCAGCGCGGTCGAGTTGGTCACGCTGTCGGCCGAGCCCTTGACGATGGACAGCGAGCTGGTGGCCTGCGCGAAGTTGCGGGCCGCGTCCTTGCTCAGCATGATGCGCAGGAACTCGAGACCGCCGGCCACGTTCTTGGCCTTGGCCGGCACGATGAACGGCTCGCCCGCCTCGGCGCGCAGCGTGCCGTAGGGCTTGGCGTCCTTGTCGGTCAGGTCGGGCATCGGCAGCAGCGTCATCTCGGTGCCGGCCGGGGTGGTCTTGCGCATCTCGTTCTCGAGCCAGCTGCCGCACGGCAGGAAGGCGGCCTTGCCGTCGAGGAACGCCTGCTGCGACTCGATGTGCGTCATGCCCTCGGTGCCCGGCAGCATCCAGCCGTTATGCACCATCTCCAGCACGGCGTTCAGCGAGGCCTTGACGGCGTCGACGCGCCAGGCGTTGGGCTTGAGGTTGTCGATGTCGATCAGGACCTGGTCGCCGCCGACCTTGCCGACCCAGTCCATGATCGGCACACCCATGTAGTACGGGTACTTGCCGGCGTGGGCCCACGGCGCGATGCCGGCTGCCTTGATCTGCGGGGCCAGCGTCTTGAACTCGGCCCACGTCTTGGGCGGGGTCCAGTTCTTCTCCTTGAAGAGCTTGGCGTTGTACCAGAGGCCGTACACGGTGTAGCCGTAGTTGAGCAGGTACACCTTGCCGTCGTAGGTGCCGACGTCCAGCACGCCCGGCAGCAGCGTGTCCTTGACCTTGACGTTCGGGTCGTCGTAGCTGGCGGCGTCCAGCAGCGGCTGGAGGTCGGTCAGCGCGTTGCTGGTGACCAGCGTGCCGGGCTTGATCTGGTTGTCGCCGGAGTCGTCGATCACGTCCGGCGGGGTGCCGTTGGCGAATCGGGGCTGGAGCGTGTCCGAGATCTTCTGGGTGGCCTTGAACGCCGCCTGCGTCTTCGGGAACGCCTTCGAGTACAGACCGATGTCGTACTTGGCGTAGTCCTGGCCGAAGCCGCCGTCGAAGATGACGACGTCCAGCGGAGCGTCCTCGGCGACACCGAACGGGTTGGTCGCGCTCTTGGTTCCGGACGGGCCGGAAGCAGTGCCCCCGCCGCCCGCGCAGGCGCTGAGCACACCGGCGGCGGGGCCGGCCAGCACCGCGAGCGCGGCGGCCCGCTGGATGAGCTGGCGTCGGGTGAATTCGGAACCCGATGAGTTGGGCATTAGATCTTCCCCCTGCTGGTCAGGTGGACGGTTGGTCCTGGTTGAACCGGCCCCGACCGGTCCAGACCAGTGACCGTAACGCTCCTCACAGTCCGGCGGGAGCACCTTGCTCCAGTGACTTACACATCGTGACGCTCCTGTGTCCGATCGTCCGTTTCGGCGTCCGTTCGGCGGACGCGGCGAACGATTGCCACTTTTTCGTCGCGGGATGCCCGTGCGGGCGTGTTGGATGGGACGCATGGAGTCGGACGAGGAGTGGATCGCACGGCTGCGGCGCACGGCACTGCGGGACGCCGAGGAGATCGCGCCCAGGCCGTCCTTCCCCGTGTTCGGCCTGGCCGAGCCGGAGCTCGGTCTCGGCGTGCTGACCTCGCTGAGCGACTCCTCGGCCGAGGAGATCACCCTCGCCTACGGCGACCCGCTGTCCCAGGACGGGCCCCACCTGTCGATCAACAGCGCGCTGCCGGTCGACGAGGAGGACACGGGCGCGCTGCGGCGGATGCTGGACGACGAGCACAACCGGATCGTCGACCACGCCGGCGTCGAGGACCCCGACGACGTGCCGGCCGAGCTCTCCCACACCATCACCACCGTCGACGAGGTCGAGCTCACCGGCCCCATCTACCGCGAGGGCCCGCTGTGGACCGCCCGGTTCACCGTCGCCGACGTCGTGGTGACCGTGGTCGCCCGCGGCGTCGCCCCCACCGCCCTGCGCCTGGTCACCGTCAGTGACCTGCGGCCGTACCTCGAACGGCGCAGCGAGTGGATCGCCCGGCTGATCGAGGCCCACCGCCGCCGCCCCGTGCCCGAGCTGCCGCCCGCCGACGGCCTCGACGTCTACCGGCTGCTGATCGCCGAGCTGCTCGGCTTCCAGACCCGGCACCGCGAGGCCGCCCGGGAGGGCCGGCTGCCCCGGCGTCGCGTCGGCGACGGCCGGCTGTACGGGCCGATGTGGCAGCGGGCCGTTCGAGAGCTGGAGCGGACCGGGCGCCTGTCCCGCGAGGCCGCCAACCGGACCGTGACCTCCATGGTCAACCAGCTCACCCGCCTGTCCGACCGGGCCGACTGGTTCGGCGACAAGCGCCTGGCCGACCTGGCCGTCGACGAGACCATTCGCTACGCCGTGCTCAACCAGCCGGTGTCCAGCCGGGACGCCCAGCTGGCGTGGGAGCGGGTGACCCTGGACGGGCGGCCCGAGGACACCAAGGTGTGGCTGGAGACCTGGGACAAGTGGGCTACGGCGTGAGCCGGTGGACCAGGTCCGGCACGGGCCGGACCGCGAGTCACGTTCTCCGGCACACCGAAATACGGTTTCGGGCACACCGTCGGCGGGATGACGAAGGGGCCCGGGCAACTCAGTTGCCTGAGAGCGGGACTCGCGGTTAGTCGAGGTGGAAAACCTCTTCGAGGGGGGTCATGGCTTCGTCGGGGCGGGAGCCGTCGAGGGCGATGAAGAACTCGGACATCTCGGCCTGCCAGCGGGCGTTGACCTCGCGGGCTTCCATGCCCGCACGGGCGGCGTCGAAGTCGTCGGTCTCGAGGTAGCCGACGAGGAGGCCGTCGGGGGCGAGGAAGAGGGAGTAGTTGCCCCAGCCGGTGTCCTGCAACGCCTGGCGCATCTCGGGCCAGACGGAGGCGTGGCGCTCGCGGTACTCGTCGAGGCGGTCGGGGCGGACGCGGAGGAGGAAGCAGACGCGGCGCATCAACGGGTCCCGGTGATGGTGGCGCTGCACAGGACGACGTCGTCGCGGTACAGCACGACGGCCTGGCCGGGGGCGACGCCGCGGAGGGGCTCGCGGAGGGTCACGGCGACCGAGCCGTCGACGATCTCGGCGACGCACGGGGCAAGGCCGCCGTGAGCCCGGACCTGGGCGGTGCACTCGACCAAGCCGGACCACGGAAGGTGAACCACGGGGCGGGAAGCGTCGATGCCGGCGACGGACAGCTGCTCGGCGGAGCCGACGCGGACGGTGCCGCTGACGGGCTCCAGGGACAACACGTAGCGGGGCCGGCCGTCGGGGGCGGGGGCCTCGATGCCGAGACCGTGCCGCTGACCGACGGTGAAGCCGTGCACGCCGGTGTGCCGGCCGAGCACGGCGCCGGTCTCGGCGTCGACCAACGAGCCGGCCTGCTCACCGAGGCGCTTGGTGAGGAAGGACCGGGTGTCGCCGTCGGGGATGAAGCAGATGTCATGGCTGTCGGGCTTGGCGGCGACGGCGAGGCCACGGGCGGAGGCCTCCAGCCGGACCTGCTCCTTGATGGTGTCGCCGAGCGGGAACATGGCGTGCGCCAACTGGTCTTCGGTCAGCGAGGCCAGCACGTACGACTGGTCCTTGCCGATGTCGACGGAGCGACGCAGCTCGGATCGGCCGTCCACAGTGGACAGCTGGGCGTAGTGCCCGGTGCAGACGGCGTCGAAGCCGAGCGCGATGGCCTTGTCCAGCAGGGCCTCGAACTTGATCTTCTCGTTGCAGCGCAGGCACGGGTTGGGCGTCCGCCCGGCGGCGTACTCGGCGACGAAGTCCTCGATCACGTCCTCGGTGAACCGCTCGGCGAAGTCCCAGACGTAGAAGGGAATCCCGAGCACGTCGGCGGCGCGACGGGCGTCATGGGCGTCCTCGACGGTGCAACAGCCGCGAGCCCCGGTGCGCAGGGTGCCGGGCTTGGCCGACAGCGCCAGGTGCACGCCGACGACCTCGTGCCCGGCCTCCACGGCCCGCGCCGCGGCCACGGCGGAGTCCACGCCGCCGCTCATCGCCGCCAAAACCCGCATCGTCACATCCTCACCGAAGCCGAAGCCGAAGAACCCGACCGCCGCCGCATGCCGGCGATACCCGCGTTGCGGGCCCGTTCCACCGCCGGCCCGATCGCATCCGCAAGGGCGGCAACGTCTTCGGCGGTGGACGTGTGCCCGAGCGAGAAGCGCAGCGAGCCACGGGCGGCCGCCGGATCCACGCCCATGGCCAGCAGCACGTGGCTGGGCTGGGCGACGCCGGCCGTGCACGCGGAGCCGGTGGAACACTCGATTCCCTTGGCGTCCAGCAACATCAGCAGGCTGTCGCCCTCGCAGCCGGGGAACGTGAAGTGCGCGTTGCCGGGCAGCCGGTCCACCGGATCGCCGTTGAGCACCGCGTCGGGCACGGCCTTGAAGACCGCCGCCACCAGCTCGTCCCGCAACGCCCGCACCCGCGCCGAGTCGTCCTCGACGCAGGCCCGCACGGCCGCCGCGAGGCCGATGATCGCCGGCCCGTTCAACGTCCCGGAGTGCACGTCCCGCTCCTGCCCGCCGCCGTGCAGCAGGGGCGTGCACTTGACGTCCCGCTTGAGCAGCAGCGCGCCGATCCCGTACGGGCCGCCGAGCTTGTGCCCGGTCAACGTCAGCGCGGACGCGCCGGACTCGGCGAAGTTCACCGGCACCGACCCGACCGCCTGCACGGCGTCGGTGTGCAGCGGCACCCCGCGCGAGGCGGCGATCTCGGCCAGCTCACGGATCGGGTTGACGGTGCCGACCTCGTTGTTGGCCCACATCACCGTCACGAGACCAACACTGTCGTCCAACGCCTCGGCCAGCACAGAGGGCCGCACGCGGCCGACGGAGTCGACCTCCAGCCACCCCACCGCGTCCGGGCCGAGCCACTGCACGGCGTCCAGCACGGCGTGGTGCTCCACGGTCGAGGCCAGCACGCGAGGCAGCGACCGCGCCCAGTAGATGCCCTTGACGGCCAGGTTGTCGCTCTCGGTCCCGCCGGCGGTGAAGATCACCTCGGACGGGCGGGCGCCCAGCGCGTCGGCGATGTCCTCCCGGGCCTCCTCGACGGCGCGGCGCGCCCGGCGGCCGGAGGTGTGCAGCGACGAGGCGTTGCCCAGAGTGGACAACGCCTCGGTCATCGCCGCCACGGCCTGCGGGAGCATGGGAGTGGTGGCGGCATGGTCGAGATAAGCCATCGCGGGACCAAGAGTAGCCCGTCCGCGTGACGGTTCACGAATTGCTTGCGGCCCGCCGGGCCAACACCAGCGCCCCGAACAGCGTGCACGCGGCCAGCACGGCGTTGAGCGGCGACCAGCCCAGGGTCGGCCCCAGCTGCGCCACCAGCACGCCGCCGAGCCCGACGAACAGGGACTGCCCGAACAGGTCGGACAGTTGCAGCGCGGCCGAGTTGAAGCCCCGGTCCTGGTCCGACGACAGCTTGAGCACCAGCACGGACACGCTGGACACGGCCAGCCCCATGCCCATGCCGGCGAACACCCAGGCCACCGCGGCCAGCCACGGCGGCCCCCAGACGGGTGCGACGAACGTCACCACGACCAGGCCCAGCGTGATGAGCAGGAAGCCCCGCCGCATCAGCAGCGGCCGGGCGAGGTCCGGGTGCCGCCCCTGCCACCACGACGCGCCCGACCAGCCCAGCGCCGCGATGGTCAGCGGGACGCCGGCCAGCGCCGGCGAGAAGCCGTGCACCCGCTGCAACACCAGCGGCAGGAAGATCTGGCTGCCGAAGAACGCCCCGGACAGCAGGGCCCGGGCCAGGATCACGCTGGGCAGCCCGGCGCGGACGGTCAGGGTGCCCTTGGGCAGCAGCACGCGCAGCGCCGGCACGATCACGGCCAGAGCCACCACGACCACGGCGAGGCCGACGAGGCTGGGGTTGTCGCCGGCCCAGCTCAGCACCGCCAGCCCGACCGCGGCGCCGATCGCGGCCAGGGTCAGCCCACGCCGAGGCACGCCCGATGCCGCCGGTCGGAACGCCGGCAGCCGCCGCAGCACGATCGTCACCAGCACCCAGCCGATCACCACCAGCGGGGCCAGGCCGAGGAAGATCCAGCGCCAGTTCAGGTACTGCGTGACCAGGCCGGCGATGGTCGGCCCGATCAGCGACGGAATCACCCACGCCGCGGACAGCGCCGCGAACGCCACCGGCCGGTCCCGTTCCGGGAACACCAGCGCGATCAGCACGTACAGCGCGACGACCTGCGCCCCGCCGCCGACGCCCTGCAACGCCCGGCCGATCAACAGCTGGGTCATCTCCTGCGCACTGCCGGCCACCACCAGGCCCAGCGCGAACAGCAGCGGGCCGATCAGCAGCACCAGCGCCGGCCCACGGCGGTCGCACAGCCGGCCGCCCACCACGTTCCCCACCACCGAGGTGGCCAGGAACATGGTGAACGGCCACGAGTACAGCGACTCCCCGTGCAGGTCGTGCACCAGCGTCGGCAGCGCCGTGCTCACGCCCATCTGCTCGAATGCGGCCAGCGTCACCAGCAGCAGCAAGCCGGTGGTGGCTGCTCGACGGTCCGGCGCCCACAGCACGCTCGGCTTGCGCGTCGTCTCCCCTACAGCGGTCACCGCACTACTCTGCAACCTCAAGCGCGCTGAAAGTCCAGTTCCTTGTGCAAAGCAACTGTCGTGCCGAGCGCGGCGGCCACTTCGGCCTCGGCGAGGAGAGCCAGCTCACGTCGGGTGTCGGCGCGGCCGGGGGCGATTTCCGGCAGCACGTGCACCTCGACGACCAGGCCGCGGAGCCTGAGCACCCGTCGCATGGCCGTGACCAGGTCCTCGGTTCCGACAAATGCCGCAGGACGGGCGGTCGTGCCGTCGGCGACGCGGTAGCGGATGGCCACCGGGCGCACGGGAACGCCGGCGTCCAAGGCGGACTGGAGCAGCGCCGGGCGGAATCGCCCGGACGAGATGCCGCACCACGTGGTGCCCTCGGGATTGGTGCCGATGGCCAGGCCGGCCCGCAGCGCCTCGCTCAGGTCGGAAACCGTGCTGGGCAGCCGGGACAGCCGCTCGCGGTCGATGAACACCGAGCCGGCGGCGGAGATCAGGCCGCCGAGCAGCGGCCAGCCCTTGATGTCCTGCTTGGCCACCATGGCCATCGGCTGCACGGCGTTGAGCACCAGCGAGTCCAGCCAGGACACGTGGTTGCTGACCACCAGCACGCCGCGGCCGGGCGTGGCCTGGAACTTGGACTCGCCGTGCAGCTCGATGCGCACGCCGAAACCCCGCACCAGGGAGGCGAACCAGCGACGCACGGCGTGCCGGGTGTTGGCCCGCAGCACGGGCTTCGCCGCGACGACCAGCAGGCCGCACAGCAGCACCGCCAACGCCGTCAGCACCCGCAGCGTCACGCGCACGGCCGACACGCGGCGGAACGTGCTGCCGGTGACGCAGCTCGGGCCGCAGGGCGACTGCGGCATCCACGGGTGCGCGCTCATGCCGTCTGCCCGAGGAAGAACTTGAGGTAGCGCTGGTCGACCCGGTCCATGGACAGCAGCACGAACAGGTCGGCGACACCGAAGTCCGGGTCGTGCGCGGGACGCCCGCAGACCCAGGTGCCCAGCCGTAGGTAGCCCTTGAGCAACGGCGGCATCACCGTGCGCGGCGCGGCTTCCACCGACTCGGGGTGCCACGGGTTGAGCGGCGTGACGCGGTACTCCGGGGGCGCGAGGTGCTTGGCCGACACGGTGTTCCACACGCCGGCGGCGAACGAGCCGCCGTCGGCCAGCGGCACGGAGGCGCAGCCGGCCAGCCACTTGTGGCCGGACAGCAGCATGTAGCGGGCGATGCCGGCCCACACCAGGCCGACCACCGAGCCGTTGCGGTGGTCCGGGTGCACGCAGGAGCGGCCCGTCTCGACCAGCGCCGGCCGCAGCGCGGACAGGTTGCGCAGGTCGAACTCGGTCTCGGAGTACAGGCCGCCGTCGGCGTGCTCCGGCGGCAGCATCCGGTAGGTGCCGACGATCTCGCCGCTCGCGTCGTCCCGGACGACCAGGTGGTCGCAGCGCTCGTCGAACTCGTCGGCGTCGACGCCGTCGGCGATGGAATGCAGCGTGGCGCCCATTTCCTCGGCGAACACCAGGTGCCGAAGCCGTTGCGCGGCGCGCACCTCCTCGTTGTCACGGGCGACGAGGAGCGAGTAACGAGGCGTGCCCGGAGCCGTTTCCGGGCTGCTGACCAGCAGTTGCGACCGCGTCATGCTTCTGGTGTACCCGGGTCGCCCCCTACTGCGAAGGGGATGTCCGTTTACGTGAAAATGACGCTTGCACTAATTGCCGGTCCATGTGAATTCAGCGTGAAGCGGATATGAATCGGGGGCGGTTTCCGTGTTAATGGAAACCGCCCCCGCTATCAAATCGTCTTTCAGCCCTTGCGCTTGCCGACTTCCTCGGTGAGCTGCGGGGCCACCTTGAACAGGTCGCCGACGACGCCGAAGTCGGCGATCTCGAAGATCGGCGCCTCCGCGTCCTTGTTCACCGCGACGATCGTCTTGGACGTCTGCATGCCGGCCCGGTGCTGGATGGCGCCGGAGATGCCCAGCGCGACGTACAGCTGCGGGGACACCGTCTTGCCGGTCTGGCCGACCTGGAACTGGTGCGGGTAGTAGCCGGAGTCCACGGCCGCGCGGGACGCGCCGACCGCGCCGCCGAGGGCGTCGGCCAGGGCCTCGACCACGGCGAAGTTCTCCGCGCTGGCCACACCGCGGCCACCGGAGACGACCACCGAGGCCTCGGTCAGCTCGGGGCGGTCGCCCGCGGCCAGCGGCTCGCGGCTGGTGATCGTGACGACGGTGCTGGCGTTGGCCGCCGGCACCGCCACGGTCTCCTCGGCCGCCGCGCCCTCGGCGTTCTCGGCCTCGACCGCGCCCGGACGCACCGAGATCACCGGCACGCCCTTGCCGGCCTTGGCCTTGACGTTGTACGCGCCGCCGAAGATCGACTGGCCGACGGTGGCGTCGGCGTTGACCTCGGTGGCGTCCACGAGCACGCCCGAGCCGATGCGGATGGCCAGCCGGCCGGCGATCTCCTTGCCGGTGGCCGACGCGGCGACCAGCACGGCCGCCGGCGAGGCGGAGCCGACCAGTGCCGCCAGCACGTCCACCTCGGGGGTGACCAGCTGGGTGGCGGCGTCGTCGGACTCGGCGACGTACACCTTGGCGGCGCCGTGCGCGGCCAGGGCGTCGCGCAGCTTCGCCGCGGTGCCCGGGGCGCCGACGACGACCGCGCTGGCCTCACCGATGGTGCGGGCCGCGGTCAGCAGCTCGTGGGTGACCTTCTTGACCTCGCCGTCGACGTGGTCGACGAGGACCAGGACCTCTGCCATGTCTGTTTCCTCCTCGTCAGTTAGTCAGATCAGCTTCTGGCCGACGAGGTACTCGGCGACCTTCGTGCCGCCGTCGCCCTCGTCCTCGACGCGCTGGCCGGCCGAGCGCGGCGGCTTCGGCGCGGACTCCAGCACGGAGGTCCACGAGCCGGCGATGCCCAGCTCGGCCGCGTCCACACCCAGGTCGGCCACGGTCAGCGTGCTGACCGGCTTCTTCTTGGCGGCCATGATGCCCTTGAAGGACGGGTAGCGCGGCTCGTTGATCTTCTCGTTCACGCTGACCACTGCGGGCAGGCCGGCCTGCAGGTGCTGCACACCCTCGTCGGTCTCACGCTCGACCTTCACGGTCGTGCCGTCGACCTCGACCTTGCGGGCGTGGGTGAGCGCGGGCAGGCCCAGCAGCTCGGCCACCATCGCGGGCACCGCGCCGACGCGGCCGTCGGTCGCCTCGTTGCCGGCCAGCACCAGGTCGACGCCGTCGACCGTGCCGACGGCCTTGGCCAGAACCTTGGCCGTGCCGATCGCGTCCGTGCCGTGCAGGGCCTCGTCGCTGACGTGGACGGCCTTGTCGGCGCCCATGGACAGCGCCTTGCGGATGGCGTCGGTGGCGCGGTCCGGGCCGACGCTGACGACGGTGACCTCGCCGCCGTGCGTGGCCTGGAGCTGCAGCGCCTCCTCGACGGCGCGCTCGTTGATCTCATCGAGCACCGCGTCAGCCGACTCGCGGTCCAGGGTGTGGTCGGAGTCGGCGAGCTTGCGCTCGGAGTAGGTGTCGGGCACCTGCTTGACCAGGACGACGATGTTCATCGGTCTCCTTCGACCTCCTGAGCGCTGGGCTGTTCAACCACCAGAATGTTACCGACGGGTAGCACGGGTGCAAACGCGGGCAAGCACTCCGGTGGCGTGAGAGTCCTCACGCGGCATCCTCGCACTACGCGGGCGTGCGCGGGCAACGGGTGCGCGTCCGAATGGACGTCACCCGTATGCAGGCATGCGTCAGCCCAGTTAGCCTGCTAGCCCATGAGGCGTCGTGTAGCCGTAGTGACCGACTCCAGCGCCTGTCTTCCGCCGCAACTGGCTGCTACATCGGGAGTGGCCGTTGTTCAGTTACAGCTCCAGGTGGGAGATCGGTTCGACGAGGAGGCGTGGGTCGCGCCAGAGGACTTGATCAAGGCCATGCAGGCCGGGAGCGCGGTGTCCACCTCGCCACCGGATCCAGGAGCGTTCTTCTGGACCTACCAGGACGCGGCCGCGCAGGGCGTGGACGCCGTGGTGTCGCTGCACATCTCGGAGAAGATGTCGCAGACCTGCGAGGTCGCCAGACAGGCGGCGGCACAGGCCAGCGTGCCCGTGCACGTCGTGGACAGCTCGTGCATCAGCATGAGCCTCGGCTACGCCGCGCTGGCCGCCGCCCAGGCCGCCAGCGCCGGTTGGGACGTGCGGCAGGTGATCGCCGCGGCACAACGGCGCTACAGCACCGGCACGGAACTGATCTACGTGGACACCCTGGAGTACCTGCGCAAGGGTGGGCGGATAGGGGCCGCGCAGGCGCTGCTGGGCACCGCGCTGTCGATGAAACCGCTGTTGACCATAAAGAACGGCCAGGTGGCCCCGTCGGGCCGCGCGCTGGGCACCGAGCGTGCGATCAAGAAGCTGGTCGACGCCGCCGTGAAGCGGGCCGGCAACGACCAGGTGGACGTGGCCGTGCAGCACTACGGCCCGGACGCCCGGGCCGCCCCGCTGCTGGACACGCTCAAGGCCCGCATCCCGCGTGCGCGCAGCTTCGTGCTGACCCAGGCCAGCTCCGCGGTGTTCGCCCACCTCGGCCCTGGGGCTCTAGGCGTAACTGTGTCGCCGGTGTGATCCGAGGTCGCTAGCCTCCCGTGAGATTTTGGTCGAACGGGGGGGAGAAGTTTCGTCATGCGCGCACGCGTTCTGTGCCTGGTTCTGGCGCTGGCAGCTCTGGGGGGCTGTCAGTCCACGTCGGCCTCGGGCTCGGGGTCGACGCCCACTCCCGGTCCCGACACCCCACACCAGACGTTGCGGTTCCGGCCGGTGCTGATGGACCCCGCGAACGGCGAGCCGCACATCGCACCGTCCACCTCCAACCCCGCGCCGATCACCGACCCCACGAAGGCCGCGCACGTCCGCCAAGCCGCCCAGCTGGCCGACGACCCCGGCGCTCAGGAGGCCGCGTTCGCCGCCCTCGACTGCTCCAAGCCGGATCCCCTCAAGGGCAAGGACGACCCCGCCCTGCCGCTGGCCGCGTGCGACACCGGCAACCAGGAGCTGCTGCTCGGCCCCGTGCTGCTCGACGGCAAGGCCGTCGACAAGGCCAGCTACCTGCACGACGCCGACCAGAACGCCTGGGTGATCAACCTGACCTTCACCCCCTCCGGCCGCAAGCTCTGGGCCGACTTCACCGGCGCCCACGAGGGCGACTACGTCGCCATGCTGGTCGACGGCCAGGTGCTCAGCAGCCCCAAGATCAACGGCCGCATCGACGGCGACACCCAGATCAGCGGCGGCTTCACCGAGCAGTCCGCCCGGGACCTCGCCGCCTCCATCAACAACCACTAGCGGTTGACGATCATCGAGGCCACCACGCGTGCCTCGTTGGTGTCGTCGAAGCGGAAGGCGAGGGTGTCGGTGAGCTTCGCCGTCACGGTCAGCGAGGAGAAGTACTTCCCGTCGAACAGCAGGGCCAGCAGCACATCGACGTTCTTCGGGGCCATCTCGGCCATGACCCTGCGGCCGGACGAATTGAGCTGCACCCACACCGTGCCGCCCTGGGCCGGGTCATCGCTGACGCCGTAGGTGGCCCCGGCGACCATGTCGGCGGTGAGCAGGGTCGGGGCCAGCACGGCGATGCTGGCGTCGGGCGTGCAGGTGGCCAGCGGCAGGGTGGGGTCGTCCTGGCCGAGCAACGGGTTGTCGTGGAAGCAGTCCATGGTGTCGACGGCCCGCTGCTGTGCCGCCTTGTCGGTGGCCAGCGTCGGGCTCTGCCACACCGCCCTGGCCGCCTGGGCGTCCCGGATCCCGTCCACGTCGACCCGGGCCGGGATGAGCACGGAGCTGTGGAACTGGTCGGCGACGAACAGCCGCATCCTGATGGTGTAGTGCGGAGCCAGCGGATCGGGTGTCGGCGTCAGCCGCGTCCCCGAGACCTTCGTGGACGTCGGCACCGGTGCCGGCCCGGTCCCGGCGTCGACCGGGATCCACACCTCGAACCCGACCGAACAGCCCCCGACGGCGGCCAGCACCGCGATGATCAACAAAATTCGGACGCGCACAGCGAATCCCCCCTTGCCCGAAGATTCGCCACGCGTGCCCACGGTGTTACTCAGGTCGCCACCCAGTACCGGCGAATGTCGTCACCGGCGAACTCCAGGATCCCGCCGTTGGCCTCGATCACGCCGCGAGAGCCGAGGTTGTCCTCGTCGCACGTGATCAGCACGTGCCGAAGGCCCAGCTCACGGGCCTTGGGCAGCGCCGCCTTGAGCATCGCCGTGCCGTGCCCCCGGCGCCGAGCCGTCGGCCGCACATCGAAACCGATGTGCCCGCCCTTGCGGCGCAGCCGCTCGGTCAGCTCATGCCGGATCGCGATCCGCCCCAGGTACGTGTCGCCTTCGCACCACCACCAGGTCGTGCACGGAACCCGCAACGCGCTGGCCGACACGGTCTGCAAGTCGGCGGCGAATGCCGCGAACGTCTCGGGATTCGCCCACCGGCCGTCCCGGATCTCGTTGCCGACCATCGAGTGGTCATGCCCCTGCCCGCGCCCCTCGGCCTGGAACTCCGCCATGGCCTCGGCGAAGGACGTGCGCATCTCCATTCCCGGCAGTCTCAGCTCTGGCATGGGCCCAGTGCAGCACAGGACGGCGGCATCCACATCTCAATTTCCGTGACGGCCGATGAGACCGAAGCGTGACTCCCAGGCGCTAACAAGAATCGACAAGGTGCGACCTATGAAGCGAAAACACCGTCGACACATCGAGGTCGCGCCATGTATCCCGCCCCGCCCGAACAGCCTGCCCCCAAAAAGCACCGCAAATGGCCGTGGATCACGGCGGCCACGGTAGCGCTACTGGTCATCGCCATCTCCGCCGCACACCGTCCCACCCCATTGACCGGCACCGCATCCCCCGCCACGACCAGCGGATACGCCCCGACGAGCAGCGCTTCCGTAACGACAACGACCACGCCGACGACTACCACGACAACACCGCCTCCTCCGCCTTCCGTCTACAACGGCCACGGAGATGACGTAATCAACCTGACGCGCCCGCAGGGCGTGAAGATTATTCGATTCACCTGCGCCAAATGCACCGGAAACACCGTGCTCAAGTCGGACGGCGCGGAGTCGCTGCTGGTCAATACCATCGGCGCATACGACGGCCAACAATGGGCCGACATTCGTGAAGGCAGTGTGACGAGCACGCTCACCGTCACCGCGACCGGCGCATGGACGATCACGGTCGGCGGCGTCGACATGGCACGTGTCGCCGATGCCGGCGCAGCCGGTGGAACCGGCGACGACGTGGTCCTGATGATCCGGTCCAGCACCAAGGCCGAGATCTCCAACAAGGGCGACGGCAACTTCGTGGTGCATGTCGCTCCGTTGGCCGGCGGGTTCCTCGACCTCGCGGTGAACGAGATCGGCGGCTACCAGGGCACAGTGCCACTGGCCGGACCGGCGCTGGTGCAGATCACCTCCGACGGCACCTGGTCCATCGCCCAGAGCTGATCGACCATGGTCCCCATGCACCCGAATTCCGCCGAGGCGCTGGCCGGCTGCCGACCCAACCTGCTGGTCGCCGACATGGCCACCAGCCTGCGGTTCTACGCCGACGTGCTCGGCTTCCGCGTCGGCTGGCGGTGGTCGGGCCCGTTGGGCCGGTTCCTCGACGCCGACGAGCCCGGACCGTCCGACACCGCGCAGGTCGGCCGGGACAAGGTGCTGATCATCTTCACCGAGAAGGCCGGCGAGCACACCACCTGGCTGCACCTGGACGTGCACTCCGCGGCCCAGGTCGACGCGCTGTTCGAGGAGTGGACCGGACGGGGCGCGATGATCGCCGAGCCGCCGTCGCTGCGGGCCTGGGGTATGTACGAGATGCGGCTGCACGATCCGGACGGCAACGTGCTCCGCGTCAGCTCCTATCCTACCGGCAGGTAGGGTTCGCGGCGTGACAGCCGAGCCGCTGCCCCTGACCGGGGAACGAACCGTCCCGGGCATCCCGGAGGAGAACTACTGGTTCCGTCGGCATGAGGCGGCGTACTTGGCGCTGGCGCCGCACTGCGCGGGGGCGACGGTGCTGGAGGCGGGCTGCGGCGAGGGGTACGGCGCCGATCTGCTAGCCGGGGTGGCGGACCGGGTGGTGGCGCTGGACTACGACCAGCTGACGGCGGCGCATGTGCACCGCGCCTACCCTCGCGTGGGGGTGGTGCGCGGCAACCTGGCGACGCTGCCGCTGGCCGACGAGTCGGTGGACGTGGTGGCCAACCTTCAGGTGATCGAGCACCTCTGGGACCAGCACGGCTTTCTCGTCGAGTGCCGACGGGTGTTGCGGCCGGGCGGGCGGCTGCTGGTGACGACGCCGAACCGGATCACGTTCTCACCCGGACGGGACACGCCGCTGAATCCCTTCCACACCAGGGAACTCGCACCGTCCGAATTGGACTCCCTGCTGCGCGGGGCTGGCTTCCGCGTTGAAAGCTTGCAGGGACTGCGGCACGGCCCGGGCATCGACGCCACGATCATCGACCGGCAGGTCGAGGTGGTCCTCGGCGGCAACAGCTGGCCGGACGAGCTGCTGACGGAGATCAAGGCGGTCACCGCGGACGACTTCGTGATCACGGAGGACGACGTGGACAGCAGCCTCGATCTCGTTGCGGTGGCGGTGAAGCCGTGACCGAGGAGGGCACTTTCTGCCTGGTGGTGCACAGCCATCTGCCGTGGCTGGCCCACCACGGTTCCTGGCCGGTCGGCGAGGAATGGCTCTACCAGGCCTGGGCGCACTCCTACCTGCCCGTGGTCGACCTGCTGGAACGCTATGCGGCGCAAGGAAAGCGCGATGTGCTGACGCTGGGCGTGACGCCGGTGCTGGCCGCCCAGCTGGATGATCCGCACTGCCTGCGCGCATTTCACGACTGGCTCGGCAACTGGCAGCTGCGGGCCGACTTCGCAGCGACCCGGTGGACGGATCCGCTGCTGAAGGATCTGGCCGCCGCCGAGCACCGGGCGTCGGCCAAGGCGCTGAACGACTTCGAAACCCAGTGGCGGCACGGGTTCTCGCCGGTCCTTCGTGGCCTGGTGGACAACGGCGTGATCGAACTGCTCGGCGGCCCGGCCACGCATCCCTTCCAGCCTCTGTTGGATCCCCGGATCCGCCGTTTCGCGCTGGAGACCGGGCTCGCCGACACCGAGCACCGGATCGGCCGCCGACCGGAAGGAATCTGGGCACCCGAGTGCGGCTATTCCCCTGGCATGGAAGAGGGTTACGCCGCCGCCGGCGTGCGACGGTTCCTTGTGGACGGTCCGGCCCTGCACGGCGACACCTCCGCCGCGCGCACCGTCGGCGACAGCGACGTGGTCTGCTTCGGCCGTGATCTCGAGGTCACGTACCGGGTCTGGTCGCCCAAGGCCGGTTATCCGGGCGACGCCGTGTACCGGGACTTCCACACCTACGACCATCCGTCCGGGCTGAAGCCGTCGCGGGTGACCGGCAAGAACGTGCCGCCGGACCAGAAACGGCCGTACGAGCCGGAACTGGCGGCCGCGGCCGTGCAGCGGCACGCCGCCGACTTCGTGGACACGGTGGTGCGGCGGTTGCGTTCGCTGCCGAAACCGGGGCTGGTGGTCGCCGCGTACGACACCGAGCTGTTCGGCCACTGGTGGCACGAGGGCCCCGCGTGGCTGGACGCCGTGCTGACCGGGTTACCCGAGGCCGGCGTTCGGGTCACGACGCTGCGTGGCGCGCTGGAATCCGGGCATCTGGGCGGCCGGGTGGACCTGCCGGCGTCCTCCTGGGGTTCGGGCAAGGACTGGCGGGTCTGGGACGGCGAGCAGGTGGCCGACATGGTCGCCGACAACGCCCAGCTCCAGCGCACGCTCCTGGAAACCTTGCGCCCCAGCGATGTTCGCGATCCCGTCGCCGACCAGATGCTGCGCGAGGCGCTGCTGGCGCTGTCCAGCGACTGGGCCTTCATGGTCACCAAGGACTCGGCGGCCGACTACGCCCGGCGCCGCGCGTCAACCCATGCCGACGCCTTTTCCCACCTGGCGGACCTCATTCGTCTGGGTGCACGGGGCAAAGCGGTCGATTTCGCCGCCGAGCTGCGGGTTCGCAACGGCGTGTTCGGAAATCTAGACGCAAGACGGTGTTGACGGGCCGACACTCTCGCTAGGTTCACCGTTCGTGTCCACACCAGCACGCGCGGTGCTAGCCGCCGCCCTCGTCGCCGCGACCCTGCCCGCCACCGCGGCGGTCGCCGCCGCCACGCCCATGATTCCGTTGCATCACATGGCGGTGCAGCCCGCGCCGCTGCCCACCGACCAATGCGTTGCCCAACTGGCCCGGCACTGCTACTCGCCGGCCCAGCTCCAGGCCGCCTACGACGTGACACCCTTGCACGCCAAGGGAATCACCGGCGCGGGCCGGACCATCGTCATCGTCGACTCCTTCGGCTCGCCTACCATCCAGCACGACCTGGAAGTGTTCGACAAGCAGTTCGGACTGCCCGACACCCAGGTCGAGGTGCTCAAGTGGGGCGAGGTGCCGCCGTTCGACCCGACCGACTCCGACCAGACCGGCTGGGCCGGCGAGAGCACCCTGGACGTCGAGTCCGCGCACGCCGTCGCGCCCGGGGCCAAGATCGTGCTCGTCGAGACCGGCGTCGCCGAGACCGACGGCCCGGTCGGCGTGCCGGAGATGATGAGCGCCGTCAACCACCTGGTCAACGCCGGCGAGGGCGACGTGGTGTCGATGAGCTGGGGCACCGGCGAGCGGCACTTCCCCGGCTACGAGGTCGGCGACTACACGTCGTTGACCACGCAGCGCTACGCCTTCCAGAACGCCGCCAAGCACGGCGTCACCCTCACCGCCAGCTCCGGCGACGGCGGCGGCGCCCAGCCCGGCCTCGGCGGCTTCTGGCCGTCCTCCGACCCGCTCGTCACGGCCGTCGGCGGCACCCACCTCAACCTCGACAACGCCGGCAAGCGGCTCACCGCCGACAGCGCCTGGACCGGCAGCGGCGGCTACGTCTCGCAGGTGTTCGACCGCCCCTCGTACCAGAACTCGGTCCGGTCCGTGGTCGGCGCCAAGCGGGGCACCCCGGACGTCAGCATGGACGCCGACCCCGACGGCGGCCTGTGGATCTACTCCAGCTACGACGCCACGCCCGGCTGGTGGCTCGGCGGCGGCACCAGCCAGTCCTCACCGTTGTTCGCCGGCGTCGTCGCCCTGGCCGACCAGGCCGTCGGCCACCGGCTCGGCCAGATCGACAACGACATCTACCGGCTGTCGGCCCAGCACGCCCGTGGCCTGGTCGACGTGACCACGGGGCAGACCGGGACCACCGGCTACCCGGCGGTGCCCGGCTACGACCACGCCACCGGCGTGGGCACCCTGGACGTGGCCCGGTTCGTGTCCGAACTGCGCTAGAACACGTTCTAACGAGGTCCGGGAGGGCAACCGGGGCTACCGCCGAGTAGCCCCGGGCCCGGACATGGCAGGATCCCCTGGTCATGCGGATCCTGATGCTGTCCTGGGAGTACCCGCCGGTCGTGGTCGGCGGGCTGGGCCGGCACGTGCACGCGCTGGCCCGCATGGTGGGCGAGCAGGGACACGAGGTGGTCGTGCTGTGCCGGCAGCCCACGGGCAGCGACGCGGCGACCAATCCGACCTCGGACTTCACGTCCGACGGGGTGCGGGTGATCCGGATCGCCGAGGATCCGCCGCACCTGGTGTTCGAGCGCGATCTGGTGGCGTGGACGCTGGCCATGGGCCACGGCATGATCCGCGAGGGCCTGCGGCTGCTGCGCACGTGGCGGCCGGACGTGGTGCACGCCCACGACTGGCTGGTGACGCACCCGGCGGTGGCGCTGTGCGAGGCGGCCGAGGTGCCGCTGGTGGCCACAATCCACGCGACCGAGGCCGGGCGGCACAGCGGTTGGCTGTCGCAGCCGCTGAACCAGCAGGTGCACTCGGTGGAGTGGTGGCTGGCCAACCGGGCCGACAGCCTGATCACCTGCTCGGCGGCGATGCGGGCCGAGGTGACGCATCTGTTCGATGTGGACCCGGACACGATCACCGTGCAGCACAACGGAATCGAGCCGCGACGGTGGCGGGTGCGCCCCGCCGACGTCGCCTCGGCGCGGGAGCGTCACGGGGCTTCCGGGGGTCCGCTGCTGCTGTTCTTCGGCCGCCTGGAGTGGGAGAAGGGCGTACAGGACCTGATCGCCGGCCTGGCCCGGATCCGGCGCAGCCACCCCGGCACGCGGCTGGTCGTCGCCGGCACCGGCAGCCACGACAAGTGGCTGGCCGATCAGGCCCGCAAGCACCGGGTGCTGCGGGCCGTGGAGTTCGCCGGGCACCTCTCCGACCGTGAACTGGCGGCCGTACTCTCCGCCGCCGACGCCGTCGTGTTGCCCAGCCGCTACGAGCCGTTCGGCATCGTCGCCCTGGAGGCCGCCGCCGCCGGCACGCCGCTGGTCGCCTCCACCGCCGGCGGCCTAGGCGAGGTCGTCGTGGACGGCAAGACGGGATTGTCGTTCGCCCCGGCCGACGTCGACGGCCTCACCGCCGCCGTACGGGGCGTCCTGGACGACCCCGCCGCCGCCCAGCGCCGCGCCCGTGCCGCCAAGGCCCGCCTCGGCACCGACTTCGACTGGGGCCGCATCGCCGCGGGCACGGTCGACGTGTACCGATCGGCTTCGGTGCGCGACCACGGCGTCCTGGCCCGCCCCAAAATCGCCACCGGCAACGCCTTCCACTAACCCCCGCGAGTCCCGCTTAGCGTCACACCGAATGCGCGAAACGGTTTCGTATTTTCGGTGTGACTGTGAGCGGGACTCGCGGGGGTTTCAGGCGTTGTCGGCCAGGGTGTCCTTGAGGGCTTCGTCGGCCTTGCGGGCCATGTCGGCGACGGCGGCGCGGCGTTCGGCGTCGGCGTCGTAATCGACCCGGCGGTCCCGGACCACGCGCGCCGGCGTGCCGACGGCGATCGAGTAGTCGGCGATGTCGCCGCGAGCCACCGCATGGGCGCCGAGGACACAGCCACGGCCGATGCGGGTGCCGCGCAGCACGCTCGTCTTGACGCCCAGCCAGCAGTCGGGGCCGATCCGCACCGGCGACTTCACGATGCCCTGGTCCTTGATCGGCAGCGTGATGTCGGCGACGACGTGGTCGAAGTCGCAGACGTACACCCAGTCGGCGACCAGGGTCGCCGCGCCGATCTCGACGTCCAGGTAGCAGTTGACGGTGTTGTCCTTGCCGAACACCACCTTGTCGCCGATGCGCAGCGAGCCCTCGTGGCAGCGGATCGAGTTGCCGTCGCCGATGTGGACCCAGCGGCCGACCTCCAGGCGGCCGTAGCCGGGCCGGCAGTGCAGCTCGACGTTCTTGCCGAAGAACACCATGCCCCGCAGCACCACGTGCGGATTGGCCAGGCGGAACCGCAGCAGCCGCCAGTACCGCACCAGGTACCACGGCGTGTAGGCGCGGTTGCGCAGCATCCACCGCAACGACGCCATGGTGAGAAAACGCGCCTGCTCGGGGTCGCGGCGGCGGGCGCGACGCCGTGAAGCCAGCGATGCGCCCCACATGCTCGTCATACGCTGCACCTTATGACGCCACTGATCATCGACACCGACCCAGGCATCGACGACGCCTTCGCCATCGCCCTGGCGGCCGGCAGCCCCGAGGTCGACCTGCTCGCGGTGACCACTGTCTTCGGCAACGTGGCGCTGTCGCACACCACCGCCAACGCCCTGCGCCTGCTGGAGCTGTGCGGCCGCTCAGACGTGCCCGTGGCGGCCGGGGCCGAGCGTCCCCTCGTGCACCCCACCATCCACCGTGCGAGCACCGTGCACGGCGATGACGGCCTTTCCGGCGCCGCCGACACCCTGCCTACCGCCACGCACGACGTCGACGGCCGGCACGCCGTCGAGCTCATGGCCGATCTCCTGCGCCAGGCCACCGAGCCTGTCACCATCGCCCCCATCGGGCCGCTGACCAACGTCGCCCTGCTGCTGGCCCTGCACCCCGAGCTGAAGCCGAAGATCGGTCGCATTGTCGCCATGGGCGGCGGCGCCAAGGGCGGCAACACCACTGCCGCCGCCGAATTCAACATCTGGAGCGATCCAGAGGCGGCGCACCGCGTCCTGGCCGAGGAGGACGTGCCCACCGTCCTTGTGCCCCTCGACCTCACCCACCGCTGCGCCGTCGACGCCGCCTGGCTCGACCGCCTCGCCGCCGGCGGCCGCGTCGCCCAGGGCCTCAACGCCCTCACGCCCTTCTACCGCGCCACCTACCGCCGCATCCTCGGCGTCGACGGCATGGTCCTGCATGACGCCATCGCCCTGGCCGAGGCCATCTCCCCCGGCATCCTGCGCACCACGCCCTACCCCGTCGAGGTCGACTGCTCCCACGGCCCCTCCCGCGGCGCCACCATCATCGACCGGCGCGCCACCGCCCACTCCACCCGCCGGCTCGTCGACGTCGCCCTCGACGCCGACACGGCGCAGCTGGGAGAGTTCGTGCTGAGCCGGATCGTGGATCAGGGCAGGTAGGACATCGGAGTCGGGCGCTTGACCGGGCGCTCGGCCGATGTTGGCCGGCTCGCGGCCGTGGTCGGGGGACTGCCGCGAAGCGCGAGCAGTCCCGCCGCCACGACAAGAACGGCCCCGGTTACTGGGCGTTTGCGCCGGCTACGACCGGCTTGATCTTCAACGGCTCCTGGTTGGGCACGTGAGCGGAGCAGCCCTGCACGTCGCCGGACAGCGGCACGAAGGCGGCGGCGGTGTTGTTCGGCGGGTAGACCCGCAGACCGCGCACGGCGACCGGCTTGCACTGCGCCGGGTCGTACAAGCCCGGGTTGGTGATGCTCAGCGCGGCCGAGGCGGCCTGGCCGGGCTGCAGGGTGATCGCGGGCGCGCTGGCCGAGACCCGGGTGGCCGGGTCGCCGACCTGGCGGCCGTCGTCACCGGTCACAAAGGACACTCCCGGGTACGCCGCGATGGTGCACGCCGCCGTGCCGCTGTTGCTGAACACGATCGGGATGAACGAGTGGCCCGCCCCCGCGTCGCCGCCGCCGACCGTGACCTTCAGGTTCCCGGTCAGGCACTGGCCGTTCGCCTCATTGGCACCGCCGGAGCCGTCCCCCTTGGCGCCGGAGGCCGAGTTGACGCCGTCGGACGGCGCGGAACTGGCCGTGGTGCTGGTCGCCATGGTCGTGGAGGAGGTGGTCGAGGTGTCGGACGAGGCGTTGCTCGATCTCGGGGTGCCGCAGGCCGCGGTGAGCAAGCCCACCGCCATGACGCCAGCGACCGCCGCGATACCGATTGACCTGGTCATGGACATTCGCCTCCAGTCGTACTCGGTGTTTCGAGTACCCAGTGAGAGGACGTGTGACACCTCAGGTGGTTGCGTGTGCCCGACAGAGCACGGCGGTCGGGGTGTGACCGATCCTCGTGAGCACGACGGTGCCCTCGGCGTCGCCGGAGAGCTTGAGCCGAGGTCGCAGCGTGTTGGGGTCAACGTTAAGGCCTCGGACGAGGATCTCCAGTCGCCCGATCCGGTGGCGTCGCAGCACCGCGCGCAGCGCCTTCTCGCTGTAGTGGCCGTGTTCCAGCACTTCGAACGCCCTGATCCCGGGCGGCGGGCGGTCCCCGGTCAGGTAGGCGATATGCGGGTCCACCTGCGCCAACCCGTGTCGGGCGGCGTAGTGGCGGACCAGGCCGGCCCGCACCACGGCGCCGTCCGGGTCGACCATCCAGGCGCCGACGGGCGTGACCGGGCAGTCGTCGGGTTCGTCGGAGGTGATCGTCCACTCCGGACCGTTTGACCGCAGAACCGTTGCCCGCCTGGACACCGAGGCGAGCGACCCCGTCCACAGGCAGGCCTCGCGCACCTGGCCGTCCAGGGAGACGAGCTCGATCTCGTCGGCCCAGGGCGCCATCGCGAAGTCCATGCCGGGCGAGCATTTCACGGCCAGTTCCCGGCCACGGTAGGCGTCGACGAGGTCGTCCAGCGGCGGCACAAGATCGGCGGCACGCCACTTTCGCCGCCCGGAGGTGTCCCGCCGCGCCGGGTCCGCGACGACCACAGTGTCCCTAGTGGACGGTCTCAACGCGTCGGCGCGGATCAGCAACGGATCGACGCCGGCCACGGATGCGTTGTGGCGGGCCATCTTCAACCGGACAGCGTCCACATCGGACCCCACGCAACGATTGGCCACGCGGGCCATCACGGTCAGGTCGGCGCCGATCGAGCACGTCACATCGTGCACATCGCGGCCACGCAGCCGCTCGGCCCGGTGCACCGCCACCGGCGACGGCGTCGCCTGCTGGAGGGCGGCGTCGGTGAACAGCCAATCGTCCGAAGAGGACAGTTTGGCCACGGCCTTTCGCCGCAGCACGGCCGTTTCCAGCACGGCCGCGGCGTACTCCGGCACGATCCGCCGCGCCGCCGCCACATCGGCCAGCCGCGAGGCCGCGGTCAGCGGCAGCGTCCCGACTTCGGTCAGCGCGGACCGGCCCGCCGCCGACGTCAGGAAAGCGACGTCGGCGGCGGAGAACTCATACCCCACCCGGCTTGGTCCCGGTCACCAGCACGTTGTAGAACAGCTCGCGCGGCATCACCTTGGACAGCAGGTTCTCGTCGAGCCAGGACAGCCGCTGCCAGCCCTTGTAGGCGAACATCGCCCAGCCCCAGCCCAGCTTCTCGCGCGGCACCGCCGCCTCGAAGGTGCGCACCGGCCAGCCGAACAGCGCCGCCGACAGCTCCTCGGTGACCGCCTTGACGTTGCGGGCGCCGGCGGCCCGGGCCGTGCGCTCCAACTCGGCCGGGTCGAACGTGTGGATGTCGACGACCGCCTCCAGCGCCGCCGCGCGCGAGGACTCGTCCAGCTCCTCCTGCGGCCGCCTCCACGAGTTCAGCGGCTCCAGCCTGGTGATGTTGGTGGTCAGCCACCAGATGAGCTGGCCCAGCTTCCGGGCGTAGAAGTCGCCGACCTTGGTCGGCTCGCCGGCGAACACGAAGCGCCCGCCCGGCTTGAGCACGCGCAGCACCTCGGCCATCGCCGCCTGCACGTCCGGGATGTGGTGCAGCACCGCGTGCCCGACGACCAGGTCGAACGTGTTGTCGTCGTACGGGATGCGCTCGGCGTCGGCCACCCGGCCGTCCACGTCCAGGCCCAGGTTCTCGGCGTTGCGCAGGGCCACCTGCACCATGCCCGGCGACAGGTCGGTCACCGAGCCCTTCTGCGCCACCCCGCCCTGCATCAGGTTCAACAGGAAGAACCCGGTGCCGCTGCCCAGCTCCAGCGCCCGGCCGTAGGGCCAGCCGCGATCACCCGCCACGGCCCGGAACCGGCCGGTGGCGTACTCGATGCAGCGCTCGTCGTAGGAGATGGACCACTTCTCGTCGTAGGTGCCCGCCTCCCAGTCGTGGTAGAGCACGTTGGCCAGCTTGGGGTCGTCCCAGGCGGCCTGGACCTGCTCCTCGGTGGCGTGCGGGTTGGGGGCCGGGTCCTGCACGTCACTTGCCACTGAACTTCGCCTTTCCCGGACCGTTCTCGATGAACGACTGCATGCCCGCGCGCTGGTCCTCGGTGGCGAACAGCGCCGCGAACAGGTGGCTCTCCAGCTTCAGGCCGCTGGCCAGGTCCCCGTCGAGGCCGCCGTCGACGGCCGCCTTGGCCGCCGCCAGCGCACGGGCCGGGCCCTCGGCGAACTGCGACGCCCAGCGCCGGGCCGCCTCGTACACGTCGTCGGGGGCGACGACCTCGTCCACCATGCCCAGTGCCAGCGCCTCGTCGGCCGCCACGAAACGGCCGGTGTAGATCAGGTCCTTGGCCTTGCTGGGGCCGATCAGCCGGGCCAGGCGCTGCGTGCCGCCCATGCCCGGGATGATGCCGAGCAGGATCTCCGGCTGGCCCACCTTGGCGTTGTCGCCGGCGATCCGGCGGTCGCAGCACAGGGCCAGCTCGAAGCCGCCGCCCAGCGCGTAGCCGGTGACGGCGGCCACCGTCGGCTTGGGGATCTCGGCCACCGCGCCGACCGCGGAGGACAGTTGCTGGGCCCGGGCCGCCATCTCGGCGTACGACAGCGTGGCCATCTCCTTGATGTCCGCGCCGGCCGCGAACACCTTCTGCCCGCCGTAGACGATCACCGCGCGCACGTCGTCGCGGCGGGCCGCCTCGGCCGACGCGGCCCGGATCTCCTCCTGGACCTGCATGTTCAGCGCGTTCATCGGCGGCCGCTCCAGGCGGATCGTGCCGATCCCGCCGTCCACCTCTAGCCGGACGAACTCAGCCATCTGTCCTCCTCGACATCCTGCCCGGCAGGCTACCCGCCAGTAGACACCCGATGTTTCGTTCGGAAGGGACCATTCCTCCACTCGGGGTGTAGGAAGTGCGCCTTCACGTCATCAGGAGCCCGCGCGGCGGCGGGCGAAGAAGCGGTCGCCGGCCTTGTCCAGCTCCAGGTCCTGGCCGAACGTGGACGACAGGTTCTCGGCCGTGATCACGTCGTCGATCAGGCCCTGCGCCACCACGCCGCCCTCACGCAGCAGCATCGCGTGCGTGAAGCCCGGCGGGATCTCCTCCACGTGGTGTGTGACGAGCACCATGGCCGGCG
Organism: Kutzneria sp. NPDC051319; assembly: GCF_040682195.1. Taxonomy (NCBI): domain Bacteria; kingdom Bacillati; phylum Actinomycetota; class Actinomycetes; order Pseudonocardiales; family Pseudonocardiaceae; genus Kutzneria; species Kutzneria sp. NPDC051319. The sequence continues at coordinate 33,383 of NZ_JBFBAM010000091.1, forward strand.
CGTCCGGGTCGTAGGCGAACTCCGACAGCCGGGCCACCAGGTCCTCGCGGCCACCCAGGTCCAGGCCCGCCGCCGGCTCGTCCAGCAGCAGCATCTCCGGGTCGGTCATCAGCGCCCGGGAGATCAGCGTCCGCTTGCGCTCGCCCTCCGACAGCGTGCCGAACATGCGCTCGGCCAGGTGCTTGATGCCCAGGGCGGCCAGCAGCTCCTCGGCGCGGCCGGTGTCCATGGTGTCGTACTGCTCGCGCCAGCGCCCGATCACGCCGTAGCCGGCGCTGACCACCACGTCCAGCACCTTCTCCTCGGGCGGCACTCGGCCGGCCAGCGCGGACGAGCAGACGCCGATTCTGGGGCGCAGCTCGAACACGTCGGTGCGGCCCAGCTTCTCGCCGAGCACGTGCACGGACCCCGTGGTCGGGTGCATCTCGGCGCCGGCCAGGCGCAGCAGGGTGGTCTTGCCGGCCCCGTTCGGGCCGAGCACCACCCAGCGCTCGTCCAGCTCGACACGCCAGTCGATGGCGCGCACCAGGGTGGTCCTGCCGCGTCGCACGCTGACCTTCTCCATCGCCACGACGAGATCGACATCCGGACTGATCGGCTCGGTCACGAGCCCATTGTTCACAACCCGCCGGATGTGGCCTGGCACCGGGGCACCGGGTCGGGGAAGATCGCGACGTGGTTGCCAACCCTGCGCCGGACCCGATGATGTTGGCCGGACGTCCCTTCCCCCTCGGGTCGCACCCCGAGGGCGGCGGTGTGCGTTTCGCCGTGGCCTCCTCGACGGCCGAGGCCGTGGAGGTCTGCTTACTGGACAACGGGTCGCAACGGCGCGTCGAGCTGACCGAACGCACCTTCGGCGTGTGGCACGGAGTCGTGCACGGAGTGCTGCCCGGGCAGCAGTACGGGTACCGCGTGCACGGGCCGTACGACCCGACACGTGGCCTTCGCCACAATCCGGCGAAGCTCCTCGTCGACCCGTATGCGAAACGCATCACTGGGCAATTGACCAGTCTTGAGGCGACGCTCGGCTACGTCGACAATGCCATGACCGGGCCGGCCTCCACCGTGGACTCGCTCGGCAGCGTGCCGCTGTCGGTCGTCACCTCGCTCGGCGGGCCGGCGACCGGCGTGAAGCCCGACGTGCCGTTCGAGGAGTCCGTCTTCTACGAGCTGCACGTGCGTGGTTACACCGCGCAACACCCGGACGTGCCCGCCCATCTGCGCGGCACCTACCTGGGGCTCGCGCACCCGTCCGTGGTGGAACACCTGGTGCGGCTGGGTGTCACCGCCGTCGAGCTGATGCCCGTGCACACCTTTGTGGACGAGCCGTCGCTGATCACGGCCGGTCGCCACAACTACTGGGGGTATTCGCCGCTGGGGTTCTTCGCCCCGTACGCCGGCTACGCCAGCGAGCCCGGCCGTGAGGTCGAGGAGTTCCGGACCATGGTGGCGTCCCTGCACGCCGCCGGCATCGAGGTCATCGTCGACGTGGTGTTCAACCACACCTGCGAGTCCGGCTTCGAGGGTCCGACGCTGTCGTTCCGCGGCCTGGACGCCCCGGCCTACTACGCCCACGGCGAGGGCGGCCGCGGGTTGGACATCACCGGCTGCGGCAACACCCTGGACGCCGGGTCGCCGACCGTCGTCCGCCTGGTGACCGATTCGCTCCGGTACTGGGCCGGCGAGCTGGGCGTCGACGGCTTCCGCTTCGACCTCGCCTCCGTTCTCGGCCGTCCCGGGGCCGGCGCCTTCGACCCCAACGCGGCCCTGCTGACCGCCATCGCCTGCGATCCGCTGCTGGCCAGCTGCAAGCTCATCGCCGAGCCCTGGGACGCCACCGGCGACGGCTATCGCGTCGGCGCCTTCGGCGTGCAGTGGGCCGAGTGGAACGGCCGCTACCGCGACACCGTCCGCGACTTCTGGCGCGGCGCCGTCGGTGTCCGGGACCTGGCCTACCGCCTCACCGGCTCCAGCGACCTCTACTCCGACGACGGCCGCCGCCCCTGGTCGTCGATCAACTTCATCACCGCCCACGACGGTTTCACCCTGCGCGACATGGTCTCGTACAACGACAAACACAACGAGGCCAACGGCGAGGACAACCGCGACGGCACCAACGACAACCGCTCCTGGAACTGCGGGGCCGAGGGCGAGACCACCGAGCCCGAGGTGCTGGCCCTGCGCGCTCGGCAGGCCCGCAACCTGATGTCCAGTCTGCTGTTGTCGATGGGCACCCCCATGATCACCGCCGGCGACGAGATGTGGCGGACCCAGGACGGCAACAACAACGCCTACAACCAGGACAACGAGATGTCCTGGGTGGACTGGGCCCTCGATTCCACCGCCAGCGAGCTCTTGGCCTTCGTGCAGCGCCTCGTCAGCCTTCGCGCCGCCTCGCCCGCCCTGCGGCAGCCCCAGTTCTTCGACGGCCGCATCACCCCCAGCGGCGAGCCCGACCTCGTGTGGGTCCGCCCCGACGGCACCGAAATGGCCGAGACCGACTGGTTCGACGACGACCGCCGCACCCTCGGCGTATGGATCGACGGCGCCAACTGCCTGTCCCGCACCAAATCCGGCGAGCTCGTCTCCGACCATTCCTGGCTCTTCATCCTGCACGCCGGCGGCGACCCCTGCGAATTCACGCTCCCCCGGGTGGAATTCGGCCCCTCCTTCGAGCCCATGCTGGACAGCGGGACACCGGACGGCACTCCCGTCGACCAGACTCCTTTGGCCTCCGGCAGCCAGATCCAGCTGCCCGGCCGCACCACGCTGTTGCTTCGGGTGCCTCGCAGCACGAAGTAGCTTTTTCGTTACGTGAGTGGCTCATTTCGCGGTGGGTGCGAAATGAGACACTCAC
>NZ_JBFBAM010000092.1:0-33895 GCF_040682195.1 Kutzneria sp. NPDC051319
CATCACGCCGGTCCCGCTCGGGGTCAGACCGGGTCGGGAGGACCACCATCTACATCCTCACTGTCCCGCTCTCCGGCACACCGAAATACGGTTTCAAGCACATCGCCGGTCGATCCTGCCGCCCGAAGTGCTGTGAGCGGTCCCGGCAACCCAGGCTTGTCCCCATTGGCCGGCGACTTCCCCCACTCCGTAACAAATGAAGCTCATCGGGTACGCCGCCGGCGATGAGCGGGCCGACTGAGGAAAGGGGCAAGCGCCTCCAACCCCACACTCGGCAACGGGCGGGCCGAAGCCGCCGGCCGGAGTAGACGGTCTTGACCATGGTCGAAACCGGCGGGCTTGCGCGGCGGACTTGCCCAGCCCCGGCCGCCGGGCTTGTCGACCCGGGCCGGCCGGCTACAGGTTCCGCTCCGCGTAGATCTTCATGGCGTCGCGGACCAGTTCGGCGGTGCCGGGGGCGTGGCGGTCGTAGTTCTGGGTGAAGCGGGGGTCGGCCACGTACATCTCACCCAGGCCGATGAAGTACGGCTTGGTGACGGTGGCGGCGGTGGCGATCCACTCGTGCAGGCGCCGGGTGACGGCCTGCACGACGTCGCTGTCGGCGGCCAGGCCGGCCTGGTGGGCGCGGCCGAAGTCGGCGGCGATGTCGAGCTGGCGCTGCTGGTGGGCCGCCTTCTCCTCCTCGGACAGGGAGGTCCACCACTGGTCCCCCTTGTCGTAGGCCTCCTTGCCCCAGCGCTCGATCACCTCCTCCTTGTACTGGGTGTGGTCGAACCCGTCGAACACCTCTTCGGCCATCAGCTGCTGGCCCCCTTCCGTCTTCTCCAACGTGGTCCGCACCGAAGCGATCTGGCGGGTGATCCGCTGCCGCTCCTGCTCCAGCAGGTCGAGATGGGTGCGCAGCGCGGCGGCGGTGTCCCGCTGGCCGGCCAGCACCTCGCTGATGGCGGGCAGCCCCAACCCCAGCTCCCGCAGGAGCAGGATCCGCTGCAACCGGACCAGGGCGTCCTGGTCGTAGTAGCGGTAGCCGTTGCTGCCGACGCGACTGGGCTGTAGCAACCCGATCTCGCCGTAGTGGCGCAGGGTCCGGCTGGTGGTGCCGGCCGAGCGGGCGATGTCCTGGATCGACCACTCCACCGCTGCCCTCCTGATCTCGTTCGGTGTGATAACCACGGTAGAAGTTGACGTAACGGCAATGTCAACCGTTCTGGGTCCAAGCACGCGGTAGCAGCCCCAAAGCCTGTGCGCGGAGAACGCTGGTGAGCCGGTCGCCGGTGCCGAGCTTCCGGTAGGCGTTCTCCAGGTGTTTCTGGACGGTCCCGGTCGCGATGCCCAGCCGCCGGGCGATGGCCTCGGCGGTGAGCGACTCGGCGGCCAACGCGAGCACGGTGAGCTCGCGAGGCGTCAGCAGGACCTGCACGGCGGGCTCCAGTCGGCCGGCCATGCGTGAGAACAGTGCGGCGCCGCAGGCGCGGAACAGGGAATCGGCCAGCTCGCCCTCGGCCTGGGCGGCCTTGGCCCGGCCGGCGGCGGCCAGGGCGCCGGCCGCGACGAGCCGGGCGCGGCCGGAGTCGACACGGTCACCCATGCGAGCGAATCTCTCGGCCGCGGCGATGGCGTGCTCGGCGGCTTCGGCCGGCGACGCGGAACGCAGCGCGTGGGCCCGGGCCAACTGGGCGAAAGCCAGCGGGAGCTGCCGGCCGACGGAGTCGGCCACCGCCTGCGCACGGTCGGCGCAGGCCAGGGCGTCCTCGGGACGTCGGCACTCGGCCTCGGCGGCGGCCAACAGCTCCAGGTAACTCACACGGGTGACAGGTTCGAAGCCGGACAGCTCGTCGTCGCCGCCGGCCCGCCGGAGCAGCTCGACGGCCCCGGCCGCGTCGCCGGCGTACATGCGGGCCTGGGCCAGCATCCCGTGCGCCACCCCGGAGAACCAGTCGCGCACCGGCCCGGCCACCCGCACGGCCTCCTCGCCGAGCCGCACGCCCTCGTCGGTGTCACCCAACCAGGTGACAATCCAGGACTGCTGGGCCAAGGCCATGGTGCGGAGCTCGTCGCTGCGGGTGAGCACCGCGGCCTCGGCGGCGTCCTCGAAGCACGCGGCGGCCTCGTGCAGCCGGCCGAGCAGACCGTACGTGGTGCCCTGGCCGATGCGCAGATACGTCACGAGGTGGTTCTGGCCGGTGGTCCGAGCGAGGTCCAGGCCGCGGGCCAGGTGCCGCAGGGCGCCGTCGAGCCGCTCGTAGACGAGCTCGTTCCAGCCGAGGAAGACCACGGCCTCCAGGTGCCGGGCGAGATCGTTGTCCAGCAACGAGTCCACCATCGAGGTCGACTCGTCCAGCAGGGCGAGCACCTCGTCGTCCACGAGGCCCTTGATGTACGCGTGCTGCACGCAGCCGCCGATGGTCGCGGCCAGCAGCGGGGCGTCGCCGACCCGGCGCGCGGTGGCCAGCGCCTCCCGCGCCCAGTCCCGGACGTCGGTGAAGTTGCCGGCGACCAGGCCGCCGGACGCCAACTCCAGCTTCAGCGCCGCGGCGGCCGCGCTGTCCGGATCGGACAGTCCATTCAGCTCACCGAGTACCAACGCTTGCGCCTCCGCGTGTCGGCCGAGCAGCCGCTCGATCTGCGCGCAGAAGCCGACGACCTGGGCCCGCGGCACGGCCGGCTCGGTCGGCATGAGCGCCAACACCTCGTGCAGCACCTCGCGGCTGCGCTTGAACTCGCCGGTGACGCCGAGGGCCTTGGCCAGCATTCCCAGCAGCGCCAGCCGCATCTGCTCCTCGGACGGATCGGCCGGCAGGAGCCGCAGCGCCGCGCGCAGCCAGTGCGCCGCCGTAGTCGGAGCAGTGTTCATATATGCGACGGCAGCATCTACAAGCACGTCGATGGCGGCTTTGTCGCCGTGGACGGCGGACTGCTCCACGTGGTGGGCCTGCACGGTGGCCGGGGCCTTGCTCGCGGCCAGCGCGGCGGCCGTCCGGGCGTGGGCGGCGAACCGCCAACCGCTGCCGATTCCTTGGTATACCACGCTTCGCAGGAGGGGGTGCCGGTAGCGCACGCCGACCGAGGTCCCCAGTGGACGAAGAAGGTCGCGCTCGGTCAGTCGATCCAGTGCCGCAAGCGTTTCCGTCAAGGGAAGATCGGCGGCCGCGGCGACGAGGACGGGCTCGGCGACGTCGGCCACGACCGCCACGGCCCGCGCCACCTGAAGGTCGATGTGGCTGAGCGTGGCCAGTTCCGCGGCCAGGGCGGCCGGACCTTCCGCGTCCGGGTGACGGGCCAGCGCTTCCAGATACAGCGGGTTGCCGGCCGCGGCGTCGTAGCGTGTGCGGTCGAGATCGTCGCCGACGAGCTGCCGCGCCTCGTCGAAGGTGAGCGCACCCAGCTCGATCTCCTCGACACCGTCGGAAAGGGCGGCCGACAGCCGCGGCGGCGCCTGTCGCGGGCGGTACGCCGCGACGATCACCACGCGGGCCCGCGGCGGATGTCGGACCAGGTGGTCGAGCAGCTCCAGGGAGGCGTCGTCGGCCCAGTGCACGTCGTCGAGCAGCAGCACCAGGCCGGCCGGGGCGGCCAGTTCGACCAGTCGAGTGCGAATTGCACGGTGCAGTTGGTAGCGCTCGACATCGATCGCCCCGTGGATGTCCACGGTGGACAAAGTGTCGCCCGAAAGTACGCCGAAAGGGACGTGGCGCTCGAACTCGCCGGCCCGTCCGGACACGACCGTGACGCCGGCGTCACGGGCCGCGGCGGCGAACTCCGCCAGCAGCCGGGTCTTGCCCATGCCGGGCTCGCCGGTGAGCCCGACGAAGCGTGCGACACCGAGGCCGGGGGTGAACAGCTTGCCCCGCAACAGATCCAGTTCGTGCCGACGACCCACGAACGGCGTCCCGATGACCACACCGCAGACGCTATCGCCGACCGTCCACTCTGGTACCGCTGGAAAGAGTGATCATGAAACGGCCATAAAGTCCAATGTGGCTGGCCGCGCCGTGGCCGAATGTGAGTGTTCTCCCGGTGCCGGTCGGCGTCAGGCGGTGTCCGTTGCTGTGCGTGCAACTCGCGTGCGGTCCCGGTGAAAACTCACCCGTACCGGTTGACCTGCCGGCACCAGTGCGGCGTGGCGAACGGGCCAACCCGTTGGGCTGAGTGACCATCGAGGACATGAAGCTCACCGGACTGCTGTCGCGGACACAGGAAGTGCTGCCAGGCGTCACCGGTGTCGCCAGGGTGGACCGACGCACCGACGACCTGCTGCGCAGGATCGGGCCCGGCGACATCGCCGTGCTCGACGCGCTCGACCTCGACCGCCGCACCGCGGAGGCGCTCATCGCCGCCGAGGTGGTCGGCGTGGTCAACACCTCGCCCTCGATCTCCGGGCGGTTCCCCAACCTCGGCCCCGAAGCGCTGCTGCACGCCGGCATCCCGCTCGTCGACGACGTCGGCTCCGGCGTGCTGAGCTCGATCAAGGACGGCACCAAGCTGCGCCTGCACGAGGGCGTCGTCTTCCACAACGAGCGCGAGCTGGCCCGCGGCGTCGAGCAGACCCCGGAATCGGTTGCCGACCAGCTGATCGAGGCCAAGGCCGGCATGTCGGCGCAGCTGGAGGCGTTCTCCGCCAACACGATCGAGTTCCTGCGCCGGGAACGCGGCCTGGTGCTGGACGGCCACGGCGTGCCCGAGCTGTACGTGCCGATGCGCGCCAAGCAGGTGCTGGTGGTCGCCCCCGGTTTCGGCCACGTCGAGGACCTGCGGCGGTTGCGCCGCTACATCAAGGAGTTCCGGCCGGTGCTGATCGGCGTCGACGCCGGGGCGGACACCCTGCTGGACGCCCATCTCACGCCGGACGTGATCGTCGGCGACCCGGACGGCATCAGCACCGAGGCGCTGCGCGTGGCCACCGAGGTGGTGCTGCCGGCGCAGCCCGACGGGCACGCGCAGGGCCTGGAGCGGATCCAGGACCTGGGCATCGGCGCGGTGACCTTCCCCGCGTCCTGCAACGCCGAGGACCTGGCGCTGCTGCTGGCCGAGGCGCACGGCGCCAGCCTGGTGGTCACCGTCGGCTTCCAGGCGACCCTGCGGGAGTTCCTGGACCGCGGCACCGGCGGCTCCATCCCGTCCACCTTCCTCACCCGGCTGAAGCTGGGCAGCAAACTGGTCGACTCGCACGCGGTCGCCGAGCTGCACCGCTCCCGGGTGTCCGCGGGCACCGTGCTGCTGCTGGTGCTCGCCGTGGCCGCGGTGGTCGCGGTCGCGCTGCTCGTGTCCGACGTCGGCAGCGTCTATCCGGCGCTGCTGGCCGGCGCGTGGCAGAACTTCGTCAGCTGGCTTGGGGGCCTCTTCCAGTGATCTCGTTGCGCAATCACGTCATCTCCATCGCCGCGGTGTTCCTCGCGCTCGCCGTCGGCGTCGTGCTCGGCTCCACGTCGCTGAGCAACCGGGTGCTCGGCGGCCTCGCCGGCGACCGGGCCAATCTCAGCAAGCAGGTGACCGACCTCCAGGCCACGCAGACCGACCTGAGCGGCCGGCTCACCGACGCCGACCGGTACGCGCTGGCCACCGGCCCGCTGGCCGTGCGGGGCGCGTTGGACGGCAAGTCGGTCGTGCTGGTCACGACCGCGGACGCCAAGACCACCGACCGCGACGGCGTCGCCGCCCTGCTGCGGGCGGCCGGCGCGACCGTCACGGGCGAGCTCCAGCTCACCGACGCGTTCACCGACCCGACCAAGTCCGACCAGCTGCGCTCGCTCGTGACCCGGCTGCTGCCGGCCGGCGTGCAGCTGCCGACGGCGGCCGACCCGGGCACGCTGGCCGGCGGCCTGATCGGGCCGCTGCTGCTGCTCGACAAGAGCGGCAAGCCGCAGGCGTCCCCCGACGAGACTGCGGCGGCCCTGACCGGCCTGGCCAGCGGCGGCTACGTGCGGCAGGGGCAAGGCCTGCACGCGGCGCAGCTGGCGCTGGTGCTGACCGGCGGGGCCGTGTCGGGCAACGCCGCCGCGGACCGGGCGGCCGTCATCGCCCGCTTCGCCATACAGGTGCAGCGGTCCGGCGCCGGCGCCGTGCTGGCCGGGCGCACCGGGTCGGCCGACAACTTCGGGCCGCTGGCCGTCGTGCGGGCCGACGGGGCCACGACCTCGGTGCTGTCCACCGTGGATGACGTCGACAACGCGGCGGGACAGGTGGTGGCGGTGCTCGCGCTGCGTGACGCCGCCGCCGGCAAGGCCGGCAGCTACGGGACGGCCGGCAACGCACAGGCCCCGGCGCCGACAGCGCAGACTGGATGAGTCACGGACCGGGTGAGCTGCTACTGTGAAATCCCGTGGACAGGCCGGTCGGCCCAGCCGATCGCCTACATAAGGACCAGTCACCACGGGAGCCCTCTTGTCACAGGCACGCATGACCAAGCACGTCTTCGTGACGGGAGGCGTGGCCTCCTCGCTGGGCAAGGGGCTCACCGCCTCCAGCCTCGGCCAGCTGCTCACCGCGCGTGGCCTGCGGGTCACCATGCAGAAGCTGGACCCCTATCTCAACGTCGACCCCGGCACGATGAACCCGTTCCAGCACGGCGAGGTGTTCGTCACCGAGGACGGCGCCGAGACCGACCTGGACATCGGCCACTACGAGCGCTTCCTGGACCGTGACCTGTCCGGGTCGGCCAACGTCACCACCGGCCAGGTGTACTCGGCGGTCATCGCCAAGGAGCGCCGCGGCGAGTACCTCGGCGACACCGTGCAGGTCATCCCGCACATCACCGACGAGATCAAGTCGCGGATCCGGGCCATGGCCGAGCCCGACGAGTCCGGCAGCGCGCCGGACGTGGTGATCACCGAGGTCGGCGGCACCGTCGGCGACATCGAGTCGCTGCCCTTCCTGGAGGCGGCCCGGCAGGTCCGGCACGACGTCGGCCGGGACAACTGCTTCTTCCTGCACGTGTCGCTGGTGCCCTACCTGGCGCCGTCCGGCGAGCTGAAGACCAAGCCCACCCAGCACTCGGTGGCCGCGCTGCGCAACATCGGCATCCAGCCCGACGCCATCGTGTGCCGGGCCGACCGCGAGATCCCCGACGGCCTCAAGCGCAAGATCGCGCTCATGTGCGACGTCGACGTGGACGCCGTGGTGGCCGCGCCGGACGCGCCGTCGATCTACGACATCCCCAAGGTGCTGCACGCCGAGGGCCTCGACGCCTACGTGGTGCGGCGGCTGGACCTGCCGTTCCGCGACGTGTCGTGGACGGTGTGGGGCGACCTGCTGGAGCGGGTGCACAACCCGAGCGAGACTGCCCGGATCGCGTTGGTGGGCAAGTACGTCGACCTGCCCGACGCGTACCTGTCGGTGACCGAGGCGCTGCGGGCCGGCGGCTTCGCGCACCGGGCCAAGGTCGAGATCCGCTGGGTCCCGTCCGACGAGTGCGAGACCGAGGCCGGCGCGGCCCACGCGCTGTCCGGTGTGGACGGTGTGCTGGTGCCGGGCGGCTTCGGCGTGCGGGGCATCGAGGGCAAGATCGGCGCCATCCGCTACGCCCGCACCCGCGGCATCCCGACCCTGGGCCTGTGCCTCGGGTTGCAGTGCATGGTGATCGACGCCGCGCGGGGTCTGGCCGGCATCGCCGACGCCAACTCCGACGAGTTCGGCGAGCCCACCAAGAACCCGGTGATCTCCACCATGGCCGACCAGACCGACGTCGTCGCCGGCGAGCGGGACATGGGCGGCACCATGCGGCTGGGCGCGTACCCGGCCAAGCTGCTGGCCGGTTCGCAGGCGGCCAAGGCGTACGGGGCGACCGAGGTGTCCGAGCGGCACCGGCACCGTTACGAGGTGAACAACGCCTACCGGGACCGGTTGAGCAAGGCCGGCCTGGTGTTCTCCGGCACCTCGCCGGACGGGCGGCTGGTGGAGTTCGTGGAGCTGCCGGCCAAGGCGCACCCGTTCTTCGTCGGCACCCAGGCCCACCCCGAGCTGAAGTCCCGGCCCACCCGCCCGCATCCGCTGTTCGCCGCGTTCATCCGCGCGGCGCTGGACTACGTCGCCGCCGAGCGGCTCCCCGTCGAGCTGGCCGAGGTGAACGCGTGAGCTCTGAGCAGACCCACGTCTTCGAAGTCGCTGCTAGTAAGGACATCTACCAGGGTCGGGTCATCGCGCTGCGGGCCGACTCCGTCGTGATGCCCGGCGGGGGTGTCGCGACGCGTGAGGTCGTCGAGCACCTCGGCGCGGTGGCCGTGCTGGCGTTGGACGACGACGGCCAGGTGACGTTGATCCACCAGTACCGGCACCCGTTGGGGCGTCGGATCTGGGAGCTGCCGGCCGGTCTGCTGGACGTCGTCGGCGAGGAGCCGGTCATCGCCGCTCAGCGTGAACTGGCCGAGGAGACCGGCTTGGCCGCCGGTTCCTGGGTGACGCTGGTGGACGTCGCCGCTTCGCCGGGCTTCACCGACGAGGTCGTGCGGGTGTTCCTGGCGCGGGACCTTTCCTCGGTGGGGCGCGAAGTTCCCGACGGCGACGAGGAAACCGACCTGGTGTCGAAGAAGTTCCCGCTGTCCGAGGCCGTCCGCATGGCCCTGGCCGGCGAGATCGTCAACGGCGCCTCGGTCTCCGGCGTCCTGGCCGCCCACGCCGTCCTGTCCGGCGCCGCCGAGCCCCGCCCCGCCGAAACCCCGTGGATCGACCGCCCCACAAGGTTCGCAGCCCGCTAAATCCCCCCGGCTTATGCAGGGAAGGACGCCTTACCCTCGTTGACCGCGGGTAAGGCGTCCTTCCCTGCATTGGGGTTCACCGGTACGGGGTCCACTGCGTTGTTGTGTCGCCGGTGCGGATGGAGTGCAGGCGGCGGCGGAGTTCCCTGCGGGTCTGGATGTCGCGGGCGATGGGCATGCCGACGGCGGCCAGCTTCAGCTCACGGAGTTCGCGCAGCACCGGGAATCCCGGCCAGCGGGTGACGTCGAAGCCGTAGGCGTCGGCCAGTTGCCGCTGATGGTCGGTGCTGCGCTGATTGACCCCGGGGCGGAAGCGGAGGTGCCGCACGGCCACGGGCACCAGATCCCACTCGCGGGGGCCGACGCAGGTGGTGTCGAGGTCGCACCAGATGGCGCCGCCGGGCGTGGCGATGAGGTTGCCGACTTGGGCGTCGCCATGGATGACGCTCTCGGGCAGCTGGTAGCGCACGGTCGACAGCGCCTTCTCGACGGCGTCGCACCGGCGGGCCAACAGATCCAGGTCGGCGACGGGCCAGCCGCGCATGCGGGCGTCGTGGATGCGGGTCCGCAGATCGGTGACGGGATCCCAGTGCGGCAGCCCGGCCCCGGCGGCCGGCACGCGGTGCAGCCGGCGCAACAACCGCGCCAGGTCGGAAACGGTTGGCGTGCGACCGGTATCGGCGGCCCGCAGCCAAAAAGTCACCACGTGCTCCTCGATGTGCACAACCTGGGTCACGCCCCGGGCCGGCTGCACGGCCGGCACCCGATGTCGGTCCAGCAACCGCGCGGCCTCGACGGCGGCCAGGGCACGGCGGCGCAGGCCGGGCGTGAGCGTGATCCGCACGATGATGGGATGGCGTTCCAGGCGGTACACGGCATTGTTGACGCACCGCACCACTCGCGCCCCGGTGTCGTCGAGACCGACCGTGGCGCAGGCGCGAGCCAGCACCGCTCTGATGGTGGTGTGGTCGCCGGTGAACATCGTGTCCCCTTCCGCCGAACAGGGGTTACCCAGCGCGCGGGGACTCGACGCGTTTCGACGATACCCACGCTCACACGGACTTCGTAGTGGCCGCTGTTACCGTGGCATCGACCGAGGTCGAAATGCCCTCCCGGCCTGGTACACCACGTGGTACGGCTGCACAGGGGGCCCGAAGGCCGGGGACGGTGGCGTGTGGAGGACGGCCGGGCGCGAGAGGTCACCGCGTCCATCAACAAGGCGGCGCAGGACGAGGGGGTTCCCGTCGCCGTTCGGCACGTGTGCATTGCCTGCGCCGAGCGGATGCGCGCGGTCGGCGTCGTGCAGTACGTGGTGTCGGACCTGGGGCAGGGCGAACCCGTGTACGCCACCGATCTCGCCGCCGAGCAGATCGCGGAACTCCAGGTGACGCTGGGCGAAGGGCCCGCGGTGGACGCCCTGGCCGAGGAACGTCCGATGTTCGCCGTCGACCTGACCGAACCGTCGCGCTGGCCGACCTTCGCGCAGGCGGCCGTGGAGGCCGGTGTGCGAGCGGTGTTCGCTTTTCCGCTGCAGATGGGCTCGATCGCCGTGGGCGTGCTGGAGGTCTACCGCGCCATGTCGGGGGATCTGACCACCGTCGAGTACCGGGACGCGCTGCTGTACTCGGACGCCGCCATGGCCTTGCTGCTGGAGCACATCGACGACGAGCCGAGCGCGCGGGAGGTGGACCTGTTCGCCGGCGGCTTCGGCAATCGCTGGGACGTGGTGCACCAAGCCACCGGCGTCATCTCCGTGCAGCTGCGCAGCGGGCTGAGCGAGGCGTTCCTTCGCTTGCGAGGCCACGCCTTTCTCACCGGGCGCGGCCTCGCCGACGTGGCCGAGGACGTGATCGAAGGGCGGCTGCGCTTCGACCGGGACGACGCCTAGATCCTCAGACGCGGTCCAGGTGCAGGACGGGGATGCGGCGGTTGGCCGTCTTCTCGTACTCGCCGAAGCCCGGCATCTGGGCGACGGCGTTGGCGTAGAGCCGGTCCCGCTCGCCGTCGTCGGTGACGGGCACCGCGCGGGCCTGGTACTTGTCGGTGCCGACCTCCACGGTCAGCTCGGGGTGGGCGACCAGGTTGTGGTACCAGGCCGGGTGCTTGGTCGAGCCGCCGGCCGACGCGATCACGTAGATCCGCTCGCCGTCCTGGAAGTACACCACCGGCGTCGTGCGCTCCGCGCCGCTCTTGGCGCCGACGACGGTCATCAGGACGACGTTCGCGCCCTCGAACGGCCCGCCGACCTTGCCGGAGTTGGCCCGGAACTCCGTGATCACCTGGGTGTTGAAGTCAGTCATGCTCACGGCAACCACCGGGGTCGGCGGATCCATCCCCGGCCGGGCGGAATTCATGCGATCGGGATCTGCTCCGATCGGCGGGGGCGTCGCCAGGGCATGGCGGTGTACCTTGCGTCACGTTCCTGATGCGGTGGGTCACTGGGGGTGGGCGCATGGGCGTGTTCGCGAGCCGCGAGTACCGCGCGCTGCTGTCCGCGTACACGGTCTCCACGGCCGGCGACCAGTTCGCGCGGGTGGCGCTGTCGGTGCTGATCTTCGAGCGCACGCGGTCGCCGGCGCTGACGGCGTTGACCTACGCGCTGACGTTCCTGCCCGACCTGGTCGGCGGGCCGCTGCTGGCGGGCATCGCCGACCGGCATCCCCGGCGAACCGTGATGATCACCGCCGACGTGCTGCGGGCGGTGCTGGTGGCCGTGATGGCGTTGCCGGGCACGTCGTTCGCCGTGATCGCGGTGCTGCTGGTCGTGGTGCAGCTGGCCGGGGCTCCGGCGAACGCGGCCCGGGGCGCGCTGCTGCCGCAGATCCTGGGCGACGACGAGTACCCGGCCGGTCAGGCCGGTCTGTCCTCGGCCGGCCAGGCCGCGCAGGTCGCGGGCTTCGCCGGCGGCGGGGCGCTGATCGTCGCCATCGGTACGAGTGGCGTCTTGGTCGCGGATGCCGCCACCTTTGCCGCCTCCGCGGTGCTGGTGCTGCTGGGGATTCGGCGCCGCGAGGCGTCGGCCAAAACCGGTGAGCTCGTGAAGCGAGGCTGGGGAAGCGACCTGGTCGAGGGCGCCCGGCTGGTGGCGACGACGCCCCGGCTGCGCGCGCTGATCGCGTTCGCCTGCATCTCCGGCATCTACATCGCGGGGGAGGCGCTCGCCGCCCCGTACGCGACGGAGCTGGGCGGCGGCCCGACGCTGGTCGGCCTGCTGTTCGCCGGCTTCGCCGCGGGCGCGGTCGCCGGCATGCTCGTGTTGACGCGACTGGCCGTGCCGACTCAGCTGCGGCTGTTGCCGCTGCTCACGGCGGGTTCGTGCGTGCCGCTGGTGGTGTGCGTGTTCGATCCGTCGGCGCCGATCGTGGTGCTGATGTTCGTGCTCAGCGGCTTCGCCAGCGGCTACCAGGTCACCGCGAGCACGACCTTCATGCGCAGCGTGCCGGACGACCGGCGTGGACAGGCGTTCGGGCTGGCAGTGACGGCGTTGAAGGTGTCCCAGGGAGT
Organism: Kutzneria sp. NPDC051319; assembly: GCF_040682195.1. NCBI lineage: Bacteria > Bacillati > Actinomycetota > Actinomycetes > Pseudonocardiales > Pseudonocardiaceae > Kutzneria > Kutzneria sp. NPDC051319. Next base: position 12,195 of record NZ_JBFBAM010000092.1, read on the forward strand.
CGGTGTCGGGCTGGCCGGCGTCATCGCCGAGGCTCTCACCCCGCACGGCACGGTCGCGCTGGCCGGCGTGGTCGGGGTGGTGGCGGCCGTCGGCGTCGGCCTGCTGTGGCGTGCGGCTGGGGGCGCGTCGGCCGTGCCGTCGACACGGCCGACACCCGCCCCCGGTTAAGCCGTCAGCGCCATTCGCTGGGACGGCCGACGCCGCGCCACTCGGAGGGGCGGCCGGTGCGGGGGGATTCGCTGCGCTTGATCATGATCTGCCTCCGTGTGGGGGTGGAACGTGATTTTCGTTTCCCCCGAGCGGAGCACGACACTGTGTCGATCCCTGATTACAGTGACTGTTTTCCGGGACGGGGGGTGCCGCGTCGTGAATCGGGTCGACCCACGCCGCTGGCGTCTATGGTCCCTCCCACGTGGACTACTCGCGTACGTCCTCATGGTGGAGCTGGCGACCGTACTCATGCTGGTCACGACGGGCGCACTGACCCCGATTACGTCCTCGTCCTGGCTTTGGTTCGGCCTGCTGCTGGGCGCGTCGGTGATTCACCTCGAAGCCGCCCAGGGAATCGAACGTATTCGCGAAGTCTCTGCCGAGGGCAGCCCGTACACGCATATGCAGAGCGTCTGGTATTTCGCCGGCGTCCTGTTGTTGCCGCTGCCGCTGCTGGCGTTGTTGATCGTGTTGTCGTTCACCCACGAGTGGTTCCGGGTGTTCCGCGGCCAGGCGATCGCGTACCGGAAGGTCTTCTCCGCCGCCACCGTCGTGCTCGCGGTCGGCGCCGGGCAGCTGGCCTTCGCCGCCTTCTTCCCCGGCGGCGGAGCGCCGTACGCCGCCCAGCTCGACGGGCCGCTCGGCGCGGTCGCCGTCATCGTCGCCGGCCTGGCGTACCGGATGGTCAACTACGCGCTCGTGGTCGGCGCCATCGTCGCCTCCAACCCCGAGCAGCCCGCCCGCAAAGCCCTTGGGCACGCCTCCGACCAGCTGATCATCGCCGCCAGCGTCGGCCTCGGCTACGCGGTCGGCGTGTTCACCGTCGACCGGCCGTGGTCCATGCCGATCCTGCTGGTCACCGTGCTCGCGCTGCACATGGGCCTGCTGCTGCCGCAGTTCCGGATCGCCGCGCACACCGACTCCAAGACCGGGCTCGTCGACGCCGCCTGGTGGTCCGACCGCGCCGCCGACCAGCTCGACCGGGCGCGCCGGCTGGCCCGGACCGTCGGCGTGCTGATGATCGACCTCGACCACTTCAAGGAGGTCAACGACTGCTACGGCCACCTCGCCGGCGACCAGGTCCTGACCGCCGTCGCCGAGGCCGTGCGCCACTCCGTCCGGTCCCTCGACCTCGTCGGCCGCTGGGGCGGCGAGGAGTTCGCCGTCCTCGTGCCCGCCGTCGGCGTCGACGAGCTCCAGGCCGCCGCCGAGCGCGTGCGGGCCGCCGTGCAGGCCCTCTCGGTCGACATCCACGACCTCGAGGGCCGGGACGCCACCGTCACCGCCCTCACCGTCTCCATCGGCGCCGGCCTCTACCCAGCCGCCGGCGCCGAGCTCAGCGACCTCCTCCTGGCCGTCGACGGGGCCCTGTTCCAGGCCAAGCGCCAGGGCCGCAACCGCACCGTCATGGCCAGCCGCGTCATCGCCGCCACCCCCCGCGAGCGCACGGCCTGACCACCCCCGCGAGTCCCGCTCAGGAGCACACCGAAATCCGGTTTCGCGCACATCTGAGACCCGAGGCGCAGTTCTGCCCGAAATCGTGTTTCGGTGTGACGCTAGGCGGGACTCGCGGGGGTCAGAAGCTGACGACCTTGTTGCGGCCGGTGTTCTTGGCGCTGTAGAGGGCCGTGTCGGCGGCGTGGAGGAGGCGGTCGACGACGGTGCCGGCGGTGGGGTACATGGCGACGCCGATGGAGACGGAGAGGTCCGCGATGGTGCGGCCGTCGTCGGCGAAGTCGACGGGGACGGCGAGCTGGCTGACGGCGTGGCGGATGCGCTCGGCCACGGCGACGACGTGCTCCTCGCCGACGCCGGGCAGCAGGACCACGAACTCCTCGCCGCCGAAGCGGCCGACGGAGTCGTACGAGCGGACCTGGGCGGTGATGGTGTCGGCGACGGCCTTCAGGGCCAGGTCGCCGGCCAGGTGCCCGTAGGTGTCGTTGACCTGCTTGAAGTGGTCCAGGTCGACCATCAGCACGCCGGTGGTCTCGTTCGTCCGGCCGGCCCGGGCCAGCTCGCTGGTGGCCAGGTTGTGCCAGCCCAGGGTGTTGAACAGGCCGGTCTTCTCGTCCTTGGTGGCCGCGACCTCCAGCTGCTTGACCAGCACGCCGCGATGCAGCACGAGCAGCGGCGGCACGACCATGACCACCAGCAACGGCTGCGTGGCCATGGCCAGGGCGGTCAGGGTGCCCAGGCAGAGGGTGGCCAGCTCGACCAGGTTGTCGGCCCAGCCGCCGAACAACTCCCGGACGGAGTGGTGGGTCATGTTCAGCGCGCCGAGGATCAGCAGAGCGTTGGCCACGAAGTACGCCGCCACGGTGCCGGCGATCGCCCCCACGCCCAGCCAGCCGTCGACCAGAGCGCCCTCGATGCCGTGCATGCCGAACAGCTCCAGCACCAGCCGTGCCGCGTAGCAGGTAAGCACCACCACGGAGCCGTTGATCACGCTGCGGAAGGCCGGCACCCGCTGCAGCCGGTACCAGCTGCGCAGCGCGAGGTGGGCGTACAGCAGGGCGACCAGCGCCGCCACCAGCACCGGCGGCAGCAGGAGCACGCCGGCGAACGTCCACACCGAGGTCATGTTGATGTGCGGGGTGCCGTTCACCCGTCGACGGACCCGCTCCACCTGCCGGCCCAGCTCCGCCTGCGCGATGCCCAGCACCGCCAGCGCCAGCATTACCAGCACGTCTTTCCCGCTCGGATGAACCCACCCGGCGGCCAGCGCCGTACTCCCGACCGCGACGGCCTCGGTCACCAGGCAGAACAGGATCAGCCGTGGCCGCTGTCGCCACAGGGTCCAGCGACGGGGAGTGACCAGGAGGTCACGGACGTGCACCGAGGCACCAGCTACCGGCCCCGTGTCGTCCATAATCGTGCTCCGGCACTCCCTGCGGTGACTGACCCTGACCCGGTCAGCCAATCACACCGACCGAGCCAGGTCAGCCACCGTGACCTGGATGGATCAGCGAGGGGAGGTGCGGCCGCCATGAGCAACCGCGACAGCTGAACCTCGCAGGCGCGCGTCAAGCGCCGTGGTAGAGACGGTGGCCGTCGACCAGTTCGATCTCATCCGTGTTGTCGGCGGCCACCAGCAGTTCGTTAGCGAAGCCGGCGCCACTGAAACACAGCAGCCGGCAGTTCGCCGCACCGGAAACACCTCGGTCCGCGAGCAGCCGGCGAATGTGCCGAAGCCGCTCCACATGGCCGGACGTCATGGTCGCGCCCCACTTGGCCTCGCCGATCGCGAGCACCGTCTGCCGGTCGGCGTCGTCCCGTCCGAAGACGACGACATCCAACTCGTGGCTGCGCTTCAGCGTCGGATCGGCCACAGATCCCGAGGCGACCGAGGTGCGGTGCCCGCCAACCGAGTCCGGATCGGCGTACCAGCGCATCCAGTCCCGGCAGACACTCTCGAAATGTGGTCCGACGATCTTGCTGCGGAACGTCTGTTCGGACCGCTGCCAGACCCGCGCGGCGTTGCCGGGCCGCTCGAGGTCTGTCCACTCGGGACGCATGATCGCGTGATAGAAGGCCATGATCGGCTCGGCGATCCGGTATGCGGACCGCTTGCCGTGAAATGCGTCCGGGGAGCGATGGATCATGCCGGTGTCTTCGAGCACAGTGAGTGCGTGCCCCAGGTCCGTCGACTTCCGGGCGAGATAGCCGGCGATGCCGCTGCGGGTGTGGTTGCCGGTGGCGATCGCGGAGAGAACGCCGTGGTAAAGGGCGATGTCCCGGAGGTCTGGTTCCTCCGCGAGCAGGAATCGCGCTTCGCCGAACAGCGGCCGGGACGGATTGAGGACATTGCGGACGACCCAGTCGTCGAAGTCGGCCGCACCGTTCGGTACGTCACCCAGCGTGAATTCACGGTGGTACGCAGGTATGCCCCCGACCACCGAGTTGACCAGTAGGGCCAGTCTCGGGTCCTCGGCGAGACCCCAGAATTCCGCGGCCAGTCGGTAGTCCAGCGTCGGCACGACCAAAGCGACGGCAGCTCCGGAGACGCACGCACGAGGAACGGGAACTCGTCGATGACAACGGGCAGCGGTCCACCCACCGCCACCGTCATCAGGACGTCGACGGCTTCGTCCCAGGTCTGGAAGTGGTGTGGCGCGGGTTCGCCGCGAAAGCGCGCCAACGCCGGGCCGAACTGCCGCAGCGACTCCGCCTCGGTTGCCTCGCCGGCGGCGAAGAAGAAGCCGCCGGTGGCCCTGCACACCGCGTCGAGCAGGAAGGTCTTGCCCTGTCGGCGGCCACCTGCGGTTCGTTAGCCGGGCCGGGTCTTGATCGCGGGGCTAGGCTACGGCGTGAGCCGGCCCGGAATGAGGTGAACTCCCGCTGAGCGCGCCGCATGTCACCGACCTGCCCGTGGCCCTCCGAGAAGCGACCGCGGGCTATCTGGACCACCTGGCGGTGGAGCGGGGGACGGCCCGCAACACGCTGGACTCCTACGCCCGCGACCTGCGCCGGTACGGCGAACACCTGGCGACGAAGGGTGTGGCGTCGCTGGCCGAGGTGACGGAGCCGCACGTGACGGAGTTCCTCGCGGCGCTGCGGGAGGGCGACGCGGACCATCCGCCGCTGGCGGCGTCGTCGGCGGCGAGGGCGGTGGTGGCGGTGCGTGGCCTGCACAAGTTCGCGTTCCGCGAGGGCATCGCGCCGCAGGATCCGGCCCGGGAGGTGCACCCGCCGGTGCCGCCGAGGCGGTTGCCGAAGGCGCTGCCGGTGCACGAGGTGCTGCGACTGCTGGACACGGCCACGGGGGACGATCCGCGCTCGCTACGGGATCGCGCGTTGCTGGAGCTGCTGTACTCCACGGGGGCGCGCATCTCCGAGGCAGTGGGCCTGGATCTGGACGACGTCGACCGCGGCGAGCGCACGGCGCTGCTGGACGGCAAGGGCGGCAAGCAACGGCTGGTGCCGATCGGGCGGCCGGCGCTGGCCGCCGTGGACGCCTATCTCATCCGCGCGCGGCCGGATCTGGCCCGACACGGTCGAGGGACCCCGGCGGTGTTCCTGAACTCGCGCGGTGGCCGCCTGTCGCGGCAGAGCGCGTGGCAGGCGCTGAAGAACGCGGCCGATCGGGCAAGCATCGACGTCGAGGTTTCGCCGCACACGCTGCGCCACTCGTTCGCCACCCACCTGCTGGAAGGCGGCGCCGATGTGCGGGTGGTGCAGGAGCTGCTGGGCCACGCCTCGGTGACCACGACCCAGGTGTACACGCTGGTCACGGTGACCACCCTGCGTGAGGTCTATGCCACCGCGCACCCGCGGGCTGTGTTCTGATTTAGGCCGTTCGTAGCAATCGGCGCAGCTCAACCGCGTGCGACACGCTACGGCGAGGCGCGTTGCCGCACTCCCCGCAGCGCCTTACGCTGCGGCTCAGGGAGAGTCAGGCCACGAGGAGACTGGAGCCATGTCGACACCGCAGCCTTCCGGGAACTCCGGGGAGCGGCTCGTTCGTGGACCCTCCGTCGAACTCAGCCTGGCGCCGCACGCCCGCCCCGAGAACGACGAGCCCGACGTCGCCCGGGACGGCCAGATCGGCCCCACCGGACGCCCGGTGCGCCACGTCCCCGAGCCCACGCTGATCGCCACCCACGGCCCGGCCACGATCCTGGCCGTGTGCAACCAGAAGGGCGGCGTCGGCAAGACCACCTCCACCATCAACCTGGGCGCGGCGCTGACCGAGTACGGCCGCCGCGTGCTGCTGGTGGACTTCGACCCGCAGGGCGCCCTGTCGGTGGGGCTGGGCATCCAGCCGCACCAGCTGGACCGCACCATCTACAACGTGCTGATGGAGCGCGCGGTCGGCATCGAGGACGTCGTCATGCGCACGTGCGTCCCGGACATGGACCTGCTCCCCAGCAACATCGACCTGTCCGCTGCCGAGGTGCAGCTGGTGTCGGAGGTCGGCCGCGAGCACACCCTGGTGCGCACGCTGCGACCCGTGATGGACCACTACGACTACGTGCTCGTGGACTGCCAGCCCTCGCTGGGGCTGCTCACCGTCAACGCCCTAGCCGCGGCCGACGGCGTCTTAATCCCACTGGAGTGCGAGTTCTTCAGCCTGCGCGGCGTCGCGCTGCTGATCGACACCATCGAGAAGGTCAAGGAACGGTTGAACCCCAAGCTCTCCATCACGGGCATCCTCGCCACCATGTACGACCCGCGCACACTGCACTCGCGGGAAGTGATGGCGCGCGTCGTCGAGGCGTTCGGCGAGACCGTGTTCGACACCGTGATCAACAGGACGGTGCGCTTCCCCGAGACCACGGTCGCCGGCGAGCCGATCACCACGTGGGCGCCCCGCTCGTCCGGCGCCAAGGCCTACCGCGCGCTGGCCCGCGAGGTGATCGCCAGGTGACTCGCCGCGTCCAGCTCCCGGGTGCGGCCGAGTTGTTCCGGTCCACCAGCGCGCCCAGGGAAACAGTCGTCAGTGACGAACCCGTATCCTCGGCGGGAACCGGTCGCCGCAAGCACGAGGCGAAGATCACCGTCTACCTGACCGACGAGGAGCTCCTGGCGTTGGAACACGCTCGGCTGGCGCTGCGCGCCGCGCACGGCATCGCCGTGGACCGCGGCCGGGTGGTGCGCGCGGCGATCGCCGCGGTGCTAGCCGACTTCACCCGCCACGGCGCCGACTCACAGCTGGTCAAGGGCATCACCAGGGATGACTGATGTGGACCCCGGGACCCCTGCCGAAACTCCCGTGGGCGGCAAGTTCACCGTCAAGCTCACCAACTTCGAGGGCCCGTTCGACCTGCTGCTGCAACTGATCTCGCAGCACCAGATGGACGTCACCGAGGTGGCGCTGAGCCGCGTCACCGACGACTTCATCGCCCACCTCAAGACCATGGGCGAGCAGTGGGACCTGGACGAGACCACCGAGTTCCTGGTGATCGCCGCGACCCTGCTCGACCTGAAGGCGGCGCGCCTGCTGCCGGCCGGGGACGTCGAGGACGAGGACGACCTGGCGTTGCTGGAGGCGCGGGACCTGCTGTTCGCGCGGTTGCTGCAGTACCGGGCGTACAAGCAGGTCGCGGCGCTGTTCGGCGAGCTGGAGGCGGGGGCGCTGCGGCGATACCCGCGGTCGGTGTCGCTGGAGGACCGCTACACGGCGCTGCTGCCCGAGGTCATGATCGGCATGAGCCCCATGCGGTTCGCCGAGCTGGCCGCCGCGGTGTTCCGGCCCAAGCCGCCGCCCACGGTGTCGTTGAGCCACCTGCACATGGGGGCGGTCTCGGTTCGTGCGCACGCCGCCGTGCTGCGGGTGCGGCTGGCCGAGGCGGGCGTGGCCACGTTCGGCGAGCTGGTGGCCGACTGCGAGAGCACGATCGAGGTGGTGGCGCGGTTCCTCGCGCTGCTGGAGCTGTACCGCGAGACCGTCATCCTGTTCGAGCAGGATGACGCGCTGGGGGAGCTGACGCTGCGGTGGGCCGGCGGCAGCCTCGAAGAGGCACGGGCGGCGGCCGAGGTGGATCGGGCGTTCGCCGACGAGGAGGAGTACGGGTGACCGAACCCGAGGACGAACAGAGCGGCCCGGAGCAGAGTGGCGAGGAGCAGTTCGAGGGAGCGGCCGGCGGTGGTGCGGCCAAGCCCGCGCCGGCGGAGGTCGAGCAGCCCGAGGACGCCGAGCCTGAGACCGAGGAGCCCGAAGCAGGCGAGCCGCAGGACGCGCAGACCGAGCCGGAGGCGGTGCCCGAGGCCGAGGTGCCCGCCGAGCCTGAGCCGCCGCGTTCCGACCCTGAGCCTGAGGCTGAGGAGCCCGAAGCAGGCTCCGTGGACGTCGCCGCCGTGATGGGGGCCGTGCTGGATGAGGCGGCCGCCGCGCAGCAGGCCGAGGCCGGCGACGAGGACGAGGCGCTGCCCTCCGACCGTCCCGACCTCACCGACGATGCCGTGCTGCACGCCGCCCTGGAGTCGCTGCTGCTGGTCGTGGACTCGCCGGCCGAGGACGAGCTGCTGGCGGGCACGCTCGAACAGCCGGTGAAGCGGATCCGGGAGGCGATGCAGGCGCTGTCGGCCCGGTACACCGAGTCGGGCAGCGGCATCGACCTGCGTCGGGTCGGGGACGGCTGGCGCATGCACACCCGCGACACCTACGCGCCGTACGTGGAGAAACTGCTGCTCGACGGCCAGCGGGCCAAGCTCACCCGGGCCGCGTTGGAGACGCTGGCGGTCATCGCCTACCGTCAGCCGGTCACCCGATCGAGGGTCGCCGCGGTGCGCGGCGTGAACGTCGACGGCGTGATCAGGACCCTGGTGACACGGGGTCTGATCGAGGAGACGGGCAACGACCCGGACACGGGTGGCATCCTGTACCGGACCACCGAACTTTTCCTGGAGCGGTTGGGGCTGTCCTCATTGCAGGATCTGCCGCCGATCGCTCCGCTGCTGCCCGAAGTGGATGCGATCGACGATGTCGGCTAACAACTCTGATGACGGTGTGCGCCTGCAGAAGGTGCTCTCCCAGGCGGGCGTGGCCTCACGGCGCGCGGCCGAGGAGCTGATCGCCGAGGGCCGCGTCAGCGTCGACGGCAAGGTCGTGCGCGAGATGGGGCGCCGCGTCGACCCGGACACGGCCGTCATCCACGTCGACGGCAGCCGGGTCATCGTGCGCGAGGACGTCCTGCACTTCGCTCTGAACAAGCCCAAGGGCGTGCACTCGACGATGTCCGACGAGATGGGGCGGCCCTGCGTCGGCGACTACGTGCGCGAGCGGGCCGAGTCTGGCGGCGCCCGGCTGTTCCACGTCGGGCGGCTCGACGTGGACACCGAGGGCCTGCTGCTGCTCACCAACGACGGCGAGCTGGCGCACCGGCTCATGCACCCCTCGTACGAGGTGCTGAAGACCTACCTGGCCGAGGTGCCCGGGCCGGTGGCCAAGGACGTCGGCAAGCGCCTCAAGGCCGGCATCGTGCTGGATGACGGGCCGATCAAGGTGGACGCCTTCCGTCTGGTCGACTCCATGCCCGGCAAGGCCATGGTCGAGGTCGTGCTGCACGAGGGCCGCAAGCACATCGTGCGCCGCCTGCTCGACGAGGTCGGCTACCCCGTCAACCGCCTGGTGCGCACCGACATCGCCGGCGTCCAGCTGGGCAACCAGCGTCCCGGCTCGCTGCGGCGGCTCACGCGGGCCGAGGTCGGCACGCTCTACTCGGCCGTGGGTATGTAACCACTGTCGCTTCAGTGACAAGTGAAAAAAGAGGCCTCTCCCAGCCGGGGGAGGCCTCTTCGCTGTGCTCGACTTCGTGCTGGTGAAGGCCCCTGTTTTCGAGGTCCGAGTGGTAGAATCGAACGCGTGAGCGAACCTTCGAACCCGGCTCCCAAGCCGTGGCCGGTGCCGCGGTAACTTCCTTCCCCTAGCTGATGACTTTCACCGCGTCGGGGTGCTTTGTGCCGTGAAAGTCATCAGCTAGGCTTAGTATTCGTGAGTGACGACCAGCTGGCGGTGGAGGTCCGGGAGGCTGTGTCCCGGCTGGCCCGTCGGCTGCGCCAGGAGCGGCCTCCGCATGAGCTCGGGCTGACCTCGCTGTCGGTGCTTTCGCGGCTCTACCGGCTCGGTCCGACCGGCCCGTCGGCATTGGCCGCCGCCGAGAACGTCCAGCCCCAGACGATGACCCGCGCGCTGGCCACGCTCGTCGAACGGGGCCTCGTCGCGCGTGAGCCCCATCCGACCGACGGGCGGCAGACCGTCGTCAGCATCACCGACGCCGGACGCGTCGTCCTGGAGGAGGACCGTTCGCGGCGGGACGCATGGCTGGCCGGGGTGATCGCCGAGCGGCTCACGCCCGTGGAGCGGGAGTTTCTCGGGGCGGCCGCCAAGCTCCTTGAGGCGCTCGCGCGATGACCATGCTCTCGCGCTCCGTCGGGCTGCGGTTGGTGCTGCCCGTGGTGCTCGGGACCCTGCTCAACGCCGTCAACTCGTCCATGATCGCCGTGGCGCTGGTCGACATCCAGCACGAGTTCCACGCCGGCGCCGAAGTCGTGTGGCTGGTGTCCGGGCTGTACCTGGCCACCGCCGTCGCCCAGCCGACCATGGGCCGTCTCGCCGACCGTTTCGGCGCGCGGCGCGTCTTCTGCTGGGGCCTGGTGATCGTCATGGCCGCCGCGACCGGCGCCCCGTTCGCGCACGATCTCGGCTGGCTCGTCGCCGCCCGGGTGCTGCTGGGCATCGGCACCTCGGCCGCGTACCCGTCCGGGATCTCCTTGATACGTCAGGGAATCGGCGGCGAGGCCACCGGCGCCCTCGGCGCCATCTCCGCCGCCGGCCAGGTCGCCGTCGCCCTCGGTCCGCCGCTGGGCGGCGTGCTCGTGCTGGTGGCCGGCTGGCGGTCGATCTTCTGGGTCAACCTGCCCATCGCCGCCCTGTCCCTGCTCCTGGTCCTGCTGTGGGTGCCCCGCGACCGTGCCCGTCAGTCCACTTCGGTCGGTCTGGACCCGTTGGGAATACTCCTGTTCGCCGCCGCCATGGTCGGCCTGTTGGTGTTCCTCTTGGAGTTCCGCTGGCTTTTCCTGGCCGCCGCCGTCGTGTTGGCGTTTGTCCTGCTGTGGTGGGAACTTCGCGTCTCTCGGCCCTTCATCGACGTCCGCATGCTCCGGTCCAACCGCCCGTTGAGCCACACCTACGCCCGCGTCGCCGTCACCTACGTCGTCTTCTACACGATCTTCTACGGCGTTCCCCAGTGGCTCGAACAGGGCCGCCTGCTCTCCAGCGCCGCGGCGCGAAGGTCGGCGTCCTGCTCGTCGGGGACGAGGACGGCGCAGAACCCGAAGAGCGGGGAGGACGTCGGCTTGAAGCCGCGGTCGCCGGTCCCGTCGATGTAAACCCGCAGCAAGGGGGTAAGTCACGGTCCTGACAGCTGGGCTCGGCAATCAATTCGCTGTGGATAACTCCATGGTTAGCCACAGCCTGGATGTCGGCTCTTGTGTGGTCGAGACCGATGTTCAGCGGTTGTCCACGTGGCGGTGAGCAGCGGTGGCCCTGAGCTGCTGACGCCGTTGCCCTTCGGCCTCCCACCGGTTCCGCTCAGAGCTGGTCATGTCCGGCGGCCCGAACAGCTCGTCGAATACTGCTTCAGCGAGGTGGAGCGGACGGCGGCCCAGGTCGGGGTGCCAGATCGGGTACGGCTTGGCCCGGCCGAGGCGGAGTAGATCATCGGGCACGGCGGGCGCGTAGAGGAACTCGACATCCTGTTGTGCGTAAGGACTCGGCGTGCCGCCCGGCGTGACTGCCGGGTCGAAGAAGATCCTCACTGACTTCAACCCGGGGTCGGCGGCGTCCTCGACGCTGATCAACTGCCACGAGTCGTCCACGTCGCCGACCGTGCGGAAGCCGACCGCCACGTTGATGGGCGTGTAGCTCGGCTCCGTCGCGATGACCGGAGCTCCGGCCGAGTACTGGCGGTACAGCACGTTGTGCGGCATCCCGATCTTGGGGCCGAGTGCGCGCCAGGACTGCCCGATTTCTTGACACTCGGTCATCGCGCTGCGCAGCGCCCAGGCGAGGAAGTGCTGGGCCTCGGTGATGATTTCGGCGCGCTTCTCCGGCTGCCCCTTTTTCATGGCGAGGTTGAGGAGCTCGATCACGTTGGACATGCACGTGTCGGTGGTTGTGCGGGTCTCCTCGGTCACCATGGCCGCCCTCTCCGAGTCTTGCCCGGTCGGTCGGACATGATCGCCGGTGCCTGAAACTTAGGAGGACTATAGAACCGATACTCCAGAGGAGCAAGTATGAAATCCCTTCGAGTATCAGTGCAGGTGGGCGATGCTCCATCGTGCCGCAGTAGGACCGCAGGTGCGGCGGCGCCGGTGACCGCGACCGACCGCATGGCGTTCGCCATCTTCACGTACAGCGCGACGTCGTCCGGCTAGGAGTGCGAGGCGTCGATGGTGCGGCCAATCCTCAGGCAGCCGGCGCCAGGAGCCCACGTAGCCGCCGGAGGGCCGCTCTGCCAGCATCCACGGCTGCGGCCAAACCGCCGCGTTCCGCCGCTCGGATTGCCCGTTGAAGCTGGTGCGGCAGCCGCCGGTACTCAGCCGTGGCAACCGCGTTCAGCAGCGCCTCGCTTGCACCGTCGCGGTCGCCGCTAGCGGCCAGAACCTCGCCCGCCGTCACCCGCTCGATCACCTGCCACTGCGGCGCAGCCGGCTCACCAACACGATCCCCGTCGAGCACACGCAGCGCCTCACGTTGCCGACCAAGCGCAAGCAGTCCACGGGCGTGCACCTCGCGCACGGTGAACGGGTTCAACAGGATGCCGTGCTCGGTGCCAGTGTCCAGCAGCCTCCGACACCCGTCGATGGCGGCGGCGAACTCGTCACCGCGGCCAGCTTCTCCAGCGGCGCGGGCCAGCAATGTCAGCGCCGAGCCGCGCCCGGTCGGGTCGGCCGACACGGCAACAGCCTGTTCAAGCCGAGCAACCGCCGCCCGCGACCTGTTCGCCTTGCGCAGCTCGTTGCCGTGCATCCGCAGCGTGTGCGCCAGGAAGCTGGTTTCCTCGACGTGCTGGGCGACCATGAGTGCCTTCCCGGTCCACACGGCCGCGCCGTTGAGCCGCTCCTCCGGCAGCACGGTGCCAAGCGACACCCCGAGCGCCAGGCGGGCAGAGGCGAGCAACAGCACTGTGTCCGGCTCCAACCGTCCCTCGGCGGCGCGGGCCTCCAGGCGAGCGGCGAGCGGCCACAGCTCGTTGACCGCCTCGACAGCCTTGCCTGACTGGCGGGCGATCTCGGCGAGGCGAATGACGCTGTCACCGAACTGCACCATCGCGGCGAAGTCCCCGTCGTCCGGGTCGGTGACGCCGAGCAGGTGGTACGGCAGGCCGAGCCGGCGGGCGATGTGCCGCCGGCCGGCGACGTCACCCGGCTCGCGCTTCCGCTTCTCAATCATTGCGATGTACGACGGGTCGTACCCGAGGATCTGCGCGACGGCGGCCTGTGACAGGTGGTTCGACTGCCGGTAGGCCCGCATGATCAACGCCAGGTCCCGGGTGGACAGCGCGGCGGCGGCGTTCGGGTCTGACCACATCCACACGGCGGGTGCCAGACGTGACGGCGGAGCTGGCAGCGCGGCGGCGGTGGCACGGCATGTCGGGCACGCCGTGGTCGAGGCGTAGCGGCTCAGGGCCGTCCCGCAGCGCTCACACCTGGCCGCCACAGCCCTGGCCTACCCTGCCGCCTGAAGAACACGGAGCCGGTCGAACCAGGCGGCGATGGACCGCTTGTAGCCGTCCGGCATCGTCAGGCCCGGTACTTCGTCCTTGGTGAACTCGCCGATCCGGTTGTGCTCGTGGCTGACCACCGGGGCCGCGTCCGAGGCGGAACGGCAGCCGTACGTCACGATGAACACGTCCTTGGCGGCGACCGTGATGTGGTACATCCAGGCGTCCAGGATCTCCACCACCTGCACCGGCAGCCCGGACTCTTCCGCGATCTCACGGGCCACGCACTGCTCCGGCGTCTCGCCGGCCTCGATACGGCCGCCGGGCAGCTCCCACTCCTCGCGCTCGTTGCGGACGAGCAGGACCCGGCCGTCCCGCACGAGGACACCCTTCACCGACACCGGGTAGGCGGGCTTGGTCATCGTCGGCCTTTCCACGTGGACCAGTGACCGCACGGTAGCAGCGGGTACAGCGGCTGCCGCTGTCGACGATGTTGACAATCTGTCAGTGGACGGCCGCTGACCTGGTGCGATCTCCTGACCACCACGACCCGCACCGACGAGAGGGGATCCCATGCTCGCGGCCGCTCCGCTCTCCGACCGCCACGTCGAACTCCGCGCCGCTGGCGGTGTCGGCGAGTTGGCCGCCGTGCTGGCCTTGCACGGCTTCGCCACGTTCGACGGCGTCCCTGGTGAGGATGCCTTGCTTCAGCTCGCTGGACGCCTCGGCCAGATCGTGCGGCACCGCGACAGCGGCTCGTCCGGCGTCACCGTGATCGCCGATCGCGGGCAACGAGCAGTGCGACCGGGGCAAGCCGGCTTCACCACCCAGGCCCTCATTCCCCACACGGACTGCTCGGACCAGCAGCACCCGGCCGAGTTGGTCGTCATGACCTGCGTCCGCTCCGGCCAGCAGGGCGGAGAGTGCGTGATTGTCGACGGGCAGACGGTGTACTCGGAACTCGCCGCCGCCGCGCCCGACGTATTGGTGGACTTGTCGGCACCGAGAAGCGCGCTGTTCGGCGGTTCGGCCGGGCTCCTGGCGGCCGTGTTCGAGCCGATCGATGATGGTCTGGTCGGTGTGCGTCTGCGGCTGGATGACCTCGCGCGGTTCGCACCTCAGGCTCAGCGGTGGATTCCGCTGCTGCGGCGCACGATCGACCGTTGCGCGTTCAGCTTCCCGCTGCCGGCGGGAACCGGCTACATCGTGAACAACAGGCGCTTCCTGCACGGTCGGCGTGCCTTCAGCGGGCACCGCATGATGTGCCGCGCGCTGGTCCGCCCCCGGCCCGCATGGCGCATTCCGGCAGGTTTCGCCCCACTAGGTGAGGCCGCTCCGTGAACCAGCATTCCGGTCCGGACACCAGAATCGCCACGACCGACGGCATCGGCAATGCCGGCGAGGCTGTCCGGCAACGGATCTTCACCACGTGGTTGACCAGCGCCGATCGTGTCGACCACGCGGTGACCGACGAGGAGTTTCACGACAACCGGCCTGAGCCGGCCGCGGTGTGCGGCGCGGTGATCGTGCTCGCGTCGATGGAGACCCCACCCGGTCCGCGCTGCGCCCGGTGCGCGACCTTCCTGACGGCACGGGAGTCCCTTCGGGACCCTGATCAGCGCCTCGACCCGCACCGGCAACGCCGCCCGTCGTGGCTGAGCTGGCTCTTGCACGGCGACACACGGACCCCGGCCGTCCCGAGCCCGCGCGCACTCGCTCGGGACGGCCGGCGCCAGGCTCCGGTGGACACGGTGGGCTCCCCGGCCGCCGTGTCCACCGGGCTCCACTCGGCTACGGGAGGTGGAGCGTGACGGCCGCCGGCCAGACGGAGCAGGAGCAGCGCGCGAACCGGGCGTTGGTGCATTTCCACTTCGCCATGGCGTTCCTGTCCGTCGGCGACGTGGCCGGCGCGGACGATTATCTGACGGACGTCCGGTCCCGGAACGGGGTCGAGATGTACCAGTCCGTGATGGACATGATCGCCGTGCACACGCACACCCCGTTGGAGCGGTGACCGACGCTGTCGACTTGTTGCCAGGCCAATGGTCCAGTGGCGGCACGGTGCCGGTCGGCGCGCCTGCCGTGGTCCATTTCGGACTTTGCGGGTTGGCGACGGCACCGCGCCGGTCGCGCTGGCCTCGGTGTCCGGTGTACGCCGCCTCTGGCGCATCCGATCGGGGACGCAAGTCATCTTGCCCTGATCGGCACGGTGACGTGCGGCCGTGGAGATCGGCACCGGGCCATTGGCTACTGCGTTCTCATCCGTCCGGCAGGCCTGCTGGAGCGCGTCGACGATGTCGCCGATCTTGAGCGGGCGGCCGGCCGCCTTGAGGACGGCGACGATCGCCCGGTCCTTGGTCATCTTCGCCAGGTCCGCAGGTCCTGGCGATGCCTCGGTGATCTGGTTGGCGGCGATCGCGCGCTCCAGTGCGTCCTTCGGCGCGTAAGCCCTCGATGCGTGCGCCGAGTCGGGTCTACTGAGACTGTACGGCTTCGAAGGCTGACACCGCTTCGGGGATCGACATGGTGGTGCCGCGGGCGAAGGCGTCGGCGAAGGCCGGGCCGAGGGCGGCGGAGGTGGCGGTGGTGATGCGGTCTACGTCGCCGCGCTCGGCAGGGGGCAGGGGAGCGCCGACGGAGCGGCGGGCGGCGTCGGCGGCGCCGAGGAGGAGGGCGGCGGAGTGATGGCCCTGGAGGGAAGCGGCGCCGGCCAGGCCCTCCAAGGACAGGGCCAAGGCTCGGGGCTCGGCCAAGGAGCGGGCGATGGCCAGGCTGCGGAGATGGAAAGCGGCGGCTGAGGGGAAGTCGCGGCGGAGTTCGGCGATGAAGCCCAGCTCGGCGAACAGGAGGTGGTCGCCGGCCTGGGAAGAGAGGGCCGAGTAGCCGTCACGGATGTGGTGGAGGTGGCGCTCGGCGGCGTCGAGGTCGCCGGAGCGGCGGGCGCCGAGGGCGAGGCCCATCTCGGAGTGGATCTGGCCGTAGGTGTAGCCGTGCTCGACGGCGAGGCGGTGGGCCTGCTGGTGAAGGTCGCGGGCACGGTCCCAGTCCCGCTCCAGGAGGGCGAGGCGGCCGAGACCGGAAAGACGGGCGGAGACCTCGGCCTGAAGCCCGAGCTCACGGGCGAGGGAGAGGCCCTCGCGCTGGATGCGAGAGGCGTCGGCGTAAGAGCCGCGGATCTCGGCCAGAGTGGCAAGGGGCGGGATGGTCTGCATCTCGCCCCAACGGTCGCCGAGCCGACGGAAGATCTCGGCGCTGCGAAGGCCGTCGCGGCCGAGGGCGGCCAGGTCGCCGCGGCCGAGGGCGAGCATGGCCCGCAGGGCGAGGGAAGCGGCGATGCCCCAGTCCTCGGCGGAAGCGGTGAACATCTCCAAGGCGCGAGTGTTGACGGCGTCGCTGGCATCGGCGTCGCCGGCGCTGAAAAGGCCGTACGCGAACAGCCACAACGCCCGGGCGGGAGCGTCCTCAATGGACACCGAGGCGGCGGAGTGATCACCGGTGAGCAGGGCGAAAGCGCCGTGCAGCACGACAAGCTCGGGGTAAGCGCTGTCGGCGACGGTGGACAGGGTGCGGCGGGCCTCGGTCAGGCGGCCTCGCAACAGCCACCACCACGACAACGCGGCGGCTAGGCGGGCGGACTCGGCGCCGACCTCCAGCGCGGCCCGCATGTTGCCGGCTTCGGCGTCCAGGCGGTCCAGCCACACCCGCTGGTCACCGCCCCGCAGCAAGGGATCGGCGCGCTCGGCGACGGCAAGGTAGTGCCGGAGGTGACGCTCGCGGACGGCGGCCAGGTCCTCCATCTCGTGCAGACGCTCGACGGCATACGCGGCAACGGATTCCAGCAGCCGGTACCGATTCCCGGTCATGACGACCAAGGACCGGTCGACCAACCGGGTCACCAGATCCAGCACCTCCGCACGGGTGACGCCGTCGCCGGCGCACACCTCCTCGGCGGCGGGCAGGTCACAGCCGTCGCGGTGAACGGCCAAGCGCCGCAACACAATGCGCTCGGGCGCGCTCAGCAGCTCCCAGCTCCAGTCGATCATCGCCCGCAGGGTCTGCTGACGAGCCGGGGCACCACGCTGCCCGAGGGTCAGGATGGAGAAACGGTCGTGCAGCCGTACGGCCAACTCCTGCACGCCCAAAGCCCGCACGCGCGTGGCGGCCAGCTCCAACGCCAAGGGAATGCCGTCCAGGCGCTGGCAGATCTCCGTGACGGCATCCAGATCCGAAGGCTCACAAGAGAAACCAGGCGCCGACGCGCGAGCACGGGCCAGGAACAGCGCAACGGCGTCGGGTGTCGGCAGCGGCTCGACGGCGAAGACGCCCTCGCCGGCCAGACCGAGCGGCTCCTGACTGGTGGCCAACACCCGCAGGCCGCTGGCGGTGCGCAGGAGCAGCTCGCTGAGCTCGGCGGCGGCATCGATGACGTGCTCGCAGTTGTCCAGGACCAGCAAGGTGCGGCGGTCACGCAGCGCGGACGCGAGACCGGCGGCACCGCCGGTCGCCCCGGGCAGGTCGTCGCGAATCCCCAGCACGGCGGCGACGACCTCGGCCAGCTCGGCCGCGGTTCCGGAGCGGACGCCGGCGAACTCGACGAGCCAGACGCCGTCCGGGAAGTCGGCTGCCCGGGCCAGAGACGCGGCGGCGGCCACGGCCAGGCGGGACTTCCCGACGCCGCCGGGGCCGGTGAGGGTGACCAAACGCGCCGTCCCGCACAGCTCCGCCAGCAGTGCTAGCGCCGACGAACGACCGATCAGCGGCGTCAGGGCGTTGGGCAGGTTCGACCGCGCCGGCTCCGTGCCGGCCGCGAGGTCCTGCCGCAGCAAGGACTCGTGCAGGGACCGTAGCTCGGGACTCGGATCAACCCCGAGCTCCTCGGCCAGCCGCTCACGCAGATCGGCGTACGAAGCGAGCGCCTCACCCTGGCGTCCGCTCAAATACAGCGCGCGCATCTGAGCGGCCCGCAGACCCTCCCGCAGCGGGTGCTGCGGCACCGCGTCGGCGAGCTCGCCCAAGGCCAGGGCGTGCTCGCCAGCCTCCAACCTGGCCTTGGCCAGCTCCTCCACCGCCGACAGCCGCAGCTCCGTCAGCCGGTGCGCGGGCGTCTGCGCGAACTCCTCGTCCGCGTAATCCGCGAACGGCGCGCCACGCCACAGCTTCAGTGCCTCCGAGAGCGCAGCACGGGGATCGGAAGTCGAACGAGCGTCCGCCACCAGCTGACGGAACCGCACGGCGTCCAGCGAGTCGGAGGCGTCCAGCCGCAGCCGGTAGCCCGGCGGCTGCCGTTCGACCCGGTCGCCGAGGATCCGCCGCAGCTGGGAGACCTTGGCCTGCAACGCCCCGAGCGGCTTGCCCGGCGGGGCATCGCCCCACAGGCCGTGCACCAGACCGTCCACGCTGACCGGGGCGCCCTCATGGGCGAGCAGGACCGCGAGCAGGGCTCGCACCTTGGCCTCCGGGACGGTGACCGGTTCCCCCTGCTCGTCCCACACCGCCAGTGGGCCGAGTACCCCGAACCGCATCCACCGCTCCCCTCCGCAAGCCCGTCGTCAGTCGATCGTAAGCAACCCCGAAGCGCCACCGCGCACTGTTGCCCCGTGTGAAGGGAGCGGCAGCCATGGCCAAGTACGCGGGAACCAGGGCGGCGGTGATCGGCGCGGTCGACGACATCGGCCTCGCCATCGCGAAACGCCTGGTCGAAGGCGGCGCGCGCGTCGTGCTGACGGCGGACACCGCGGACCAGCGGGCCCACGCCCGGGCCGAACTGGGCTCGGCGGGACAGGTCGTCGCGCCGGCCGACATCGTGGCCGGTCTCGGCGACGAGGACGTGGACATCGTGTTCGCCGACGCCGTGGCCGACGCGACACAGCTGCTGTCACGGCTGCGTGACGGCGGCTCGGTCGTGCTCACCACCCCCGCGTCCGCCGCGGGCGTCGAGGCGCTCGCCGCGGCGCTGGCGGTGCGCAGCATCCGGGTGAACGCGGTGACGCCGGGCTGCATCGCCGGCGGCGAAGCCACCCCGCTGCCGCCGCTCGGCCGGCTCGGTTCCGCCGAGGAGGTGGCCCGCGCCGCGCTGTTCCTGGCGACGGAGGCCACCTTCACCACCGGCGCCCGCATTCCCGTCGACGGTGGCGGGAGCCATCGGAAGTCAACCAGGAGAACCGGAGCATGAGCACCCAAGAGACCACCTCCCCACCGGTGCGGGACAACAGCGCGTCAAAACTCCCCCTCTTCGCGCTGTTGTCCCTCGCCACCGCCGTGTTCATCACCAGCCTCACGGAGACGCTGCCGGCCGGTCTGCTGCCGGCCATGAGCGGCTCGCTCGGCGTGAGCGAGTCGGCCACCGGGCAGACCGTGACGATCTACGCGCTGGGCACCGTGCTGACGGCGATCCCCCTGTCGACGGTGACCGCGGGCTGGCGGCGCAAGCGGTTGCTGCTGACCGCCATGGCCGGCTTCGCCGTGGCCAACACGGTCACGGCCGTGTCGTCGATGTACGGCCTGACGATGGTGGCCCGGTTCGTCGCCGGTGTCGCCGCCGGCCTGGCCTGGGCCCTGCTGGCCGGGTACGCCAGCCGCATGGTCGCCCCGAACCAGCGGGGACGGGCGATCGCCATCGCCATGGCGGGCATTCCCGTCGCGCTGTGCCTGGGCGTGCCGGCCGGCACCTTCCTCGGGCAGCTCACCGGCTGGCGGACGGCGTTCCTGGCCATGACGGCGCTGACCGTGCTGCTGCTGGTGTGGATCGTCGCGGCCGTGCCGGACTACCCGGGGCAGGGGCGCGGTGAGCGGCCCAAGCTGCTGCCGACGCTGCGCATTCCGGGCGTGACCCCGGTGCTGTTCGTCACCCTCGTTTTCGTGCTGGCGCACACCATTCTGTACGCCTACATCGCCACATTCCTGACGGCGCTGGGCATGGGCGGCGACACCGACCTGGTGCTGCTGACCTTCGGCATCGCCTCCATCCTGAGCATCTGGGTCGTCGGCGCGCAGATCCACCGCCACCTGCGGATCCTCAGCGTCGTCAGCTCGCTGCTGGTCGCCGTGGCCGCGGTGCTGCTGGCCACGCTGTCCCACGACCAGGCCCTGGTGTACGTCGCTGCCGCGCTGTGGGGGCTGGGCTGGGGCGGCGTGCCGACCCTGCTGCAGACCGCGGCCGGTGAGGCCGGCGGCGAGTCGGCCGACGCGGCCCAGGCCATGCTCGTCACGCTGTGGAACGTGGCCATGGCCGGCGGCGGCGTGGTCGGCGGCGTCCTGCTCGACCTGGCCGGCAGCGGCTCGTTCCCGTGGGCCGTGCTGCTGCTGATGCTGCCGGTGATCGCGGTGATCGTGGTCGCCCGCCGCCACGGTTTCCCCACCCCTGCCAGCCACTGAGGACACCATGACTCTGCACCACGTCGAGATCGGCGACGGGACCCCGGTCCTGCTGCTGCACGGCTACACCATCGACCACCGGCTCATGCTGCCGCTGGAGTCCGTCTTCGCGGCCCGGCCGGGTTGGCGCCGGCTCTACGTCGACCTGCCCGGCTCGGGGCAATCGCCCCGGCTGTCCGGTCCCGTCACCGCGGATGCCATGGGGGAGGCGGTGTTGGGCTTCATCGACACCGCCATCGGCGACGAACCCTTTGCCGTCGTGGGCATTTCGTACGGTGGCCAGCTGGCCCGGCACGTCGTCGCCGAGCGGGGCGCGCAGGTGCTGGGCACCGCCCTGCTCGCTCCGCTGGTAAAGCCAAGTGGCGCAAGGGATCTGCCCGAGCGGCAGGTTCTCACCCGGGACGAGGCGCTGCTGGCTTCCCTCGATCCGGCGGACCGGGACATCTTCACCGCCATCGCCGTGCACCAGGACGAGGCGGGCTGGGAGGCCTTCCGCGACCACGTGCTGCCCGGCATTCGCGCACACCACCGATCCGACGCCGCCGCGCTGCTGAAGGCGTACATGCTCAGCAAAACCCCGGAAGACGTGTTCGGCGCGCACCACGGGCGTCACCTGCTGGTGACCGGCCGGCAGGACCACATGGTCGGCTGGCGCGACCAGCTTGAGCTGCTGGAACACTACCCGCGCATGACGTACGCGACGGTCGACGGGGCCGGCCACAACGTCCACCTCGACCAGCCGGCGCTCGTGGACGGCCTGCTCGGCGGCTGGCTGGACGCGATCACCCGGGACTGAGAAGGAAACGTCGGGGGCCCCCCCCCGGGGCGGGCGCCCCGGCAGCCAGGGACCCGCACAAATTATTAAAGGCCCCCAATACACCGAAAAAAAACATAAGGACATAGGTAAAAAAAAACAAAAAAAAACAAAAAAAAAAAAACAAAAAAAAAAA
>NZ_JBFBAM010000093.1:0-22699 GCF_040682195.1 Kutzneria sp. NPDC051319
CCATCCCCCCAAACGCGCCCCAACCCCCCCCACACCCCCCCCCCCCCCCCCCAGCGGCTCTCCCCCCCGACCCACGAAGACTGACCCGGACTCAGCCGGCGATCATGCGACCGCTGGACTTGAGGTGCTCGGCGGCCTGCGCGATGCGGGCGGCCATGCCGACCTCGGCCGCCTTGAGGTAGCTGCGCGGGTCGTACACCTTCTTGTTGCCGACCTCGCCGTCGATCTTCAGCATGCCGTCGTAGTTCTTGAAGAAGTGGTCGACGATCGGCCGGGTGAAGGCGTACTGGGTGTCGGTGTCGATGTTCATCTTCACCACGCCGTAGCTGACCGCCTCGGCGATCTCCTCCGGCAGCGAGCCGGAGCCGCCGTGGAAGACCAGGTCGAACGGCTTGGTGCCGGGCTTGCCGAGCTTCTCGGCCACCACGTCCTGGCCGGCCTTGAGCACCTCGGGGCGCAGCTTGACGTTGCCCGGCTTGTAGACGCCGTGCACGTTGCCGAAGGTGGCGGCCAGCAGGTAGCGGCCCTTCTCACCGGCGCCCAGCGCGGCCAGCGTCTTCAGGAAGTCCTCGTTGGAGGTGTAGAGCTTGTCGTTGATCTCGTTGGCGACGCCGTCCTCCTCGCCGCCGACGACACCGATCTCCACCTCGAGAATGATGTTGGCCTTGGCCGCCTGGTCGAGCAGCTCGGCGGCGATCGTCAGGTTCTCGTCCAGCGGCACCGCGGAGCCGTCCCACATGTGCGACTGGAACAGCGGGTTCTCGCCGCGGGCCACGCGCTCCTGGCTGATGGCCAGCAGCGGGCGGACGAAGCCGTCCAGCTTGTCCTTGGGGCAGTGGTCGGTGTGCAGCGCGATGTTGACCGGGTACTTGGCCGCCACCACGTGCGCGTACTCGGCCAGCGCCGCCGCGCCGGTGACCATGTCCTTGACCTTGGTGCCGGACAGGAAGTCGGCGCCGCCGGTGGAGACCTGGACGATGCCGTCGCTCTCCGCCTCGGCGAAGCCGCGAAGCGCCGCGTTCAGCGTCTCCGAGGAGGTCACGTTGATCGCCGGGTAGGCGAACTCGTTCGCCTTCGCCCGGTCCAGCATCTCGGCGTAGACCTCGGGGGTCGCGATAGGCATCGGTCGTCACTCCTCGGGATTTCGACGTTTTCGCGCACCATCCTACGAGGCGGCCGCCGGCGGCGAACCGCCGAGCGGATCCGCCCGCTGGAACGATACAGTCAGCGCCGCCGGAGCGACACGTCCGGATTCAGGCCGCGATGGCCAGCACCGGTTTGCGTAGCCGGGTCCAACTGACCACCCGATTTCGCCCGGTGTTCTTCGCCTCGTACAGCGCGGCATCGGCCGCTAGTAGCAAGGGTTCGATGTCGTCGCCGGCGCTCGGGAAGGTCGACACCCCGATCGACGCGGACAGATTGCGGATCACCGTCGTCCGTCCTTCGACAGGCGCCTCCACGGCCAACTGCGTGACCGCATGCCGGATCCGCTCGGCCACGCCGACGCCGTCGTCCTCGGTCATGCCGGGTAGCAGCACGACGAACTCCTCGCCGCCGAACCGGCCGACCGAGTCGTAGTCGCGGACCTCGCCGGAGATCGCGTCGGCCACCGCCTTGAGCACCGCGTCGCCGGCCACATGCCCGTAGGTGTCGTTGACCTTCTTGAAGTGGTCGAGGTCGACCATCAGCAGGCCGAAGCCCTCATTGGCCCGCAGCGCCCGGGAACGCTCACGGCCCGCTCTACGGTGCCAGCCCTCGCTGTTGAACAGACCGGTTTTGCTGTCCTTGCTTGCCTTTTCCTCGACCTGCTTCAGCAGCACGGAGCGGTGCAGCATGAGCACCGGCGGCAGCGCGAGCACAACAAGCGCGGGGCTGTAGGACAACGCGAAAGCGAGCAATGCTCCGTAGAACAGGGTCGAGATCTCCAACATGTGCTTGGAGAGATCGCCGAAAACCTTGCGCACGGTGACGCCGGGCGTGGCATAGAGCGCGACGCGGCCCGCGATCAGCGCCACGTCGACGACGGCATAGACCACAATGCCGGCGATGATGGCCAGAACTGTGACGGCGTCGACCGTCGGGCCGAACAAATGGCCGGGGCCGCCGACCAACGACAGCAGACCGGTGGTCGCCGCCGCGGACAGCATCAGCACTCCCATGCCGAACAGCCGTCGATGCCAGGCCACGAACGGATTGCGCAGCTGGTAGTGGATGTAGACCAGGGTGATCAATGCCGCGGTGAGTGGCACGGGCAGCACGAGCACGCCGGCGAACAGCCACACCGAGGCAAGATCGACGTGTCCGGGCCCGGCCAGTTCTCGACGGGACCGCTCGATTCCGCGGGCGAGTTCGGTGTGAGCCACTGCACAGAAGACCAGAACACCGAATATCAACCACTGACTCGCAGTGACTGTCACGTTCAGCGCCAATAGCACTACCGTAAGTAGCGCCGTGAGCTGAACGAGCAGCAGATACCCGATCGCCTTCTTGGGCACCGAGAACAGGGCCCACCTGGGGAAAATTGAGCTCGCCGACACACCGGACACGGAGACCCCCTCTGGGACGGCGGAACACGAATAGGCATCGGCGCTTGTCACAGACCTGGAAAACTCACCATGGGGAGTGCACACTGACCACGGCGAAGCCTGCAAGGCCTGTTCGGGAAGGGGTACGTCTGATGACGGTGTCGCCGCTGAGAAGCTGGGAGCCCTCCTAGAGCTCCACTGCCATGGCGAGGCGGGCCGATGATCGTCGGCCCGCCTAGGCAACATGACCGACCTCCTGCAACCGGCTCCGCCGCCAGGCGACGGACAACCCGATCCCGGCGACCACAGCCGCCAATCCCGCGATGGCGATGGCTCCTGACGGACCCATGCCATCGGCGAGAACACCCGCGAGCGCCACCGCAATGCCTTGCGCGGCAATCGCTCCCGAGGACATCAACCCGATCGCCTGCCCCCTGCCGACGACGGGTGTGCGCTGAATGAACGCGGGTGGCGCGACCACCATGTAGGCGGCCGCCACCCCGGACAGCGCGAACAACACGCAGGAGACCACGAGATTCGGCTCCAGCGCACAGATGAACAGCGGCAGCCCGGACAGGGCGGCCAGCGGTCCGATCAGCCGGAGCCTCAGCTCCGGAGCAATTCTGGTGATGACGAGCGCGCCCACGATGGCGCCGACCGGCGTCGCCGCGAGCAGCCAACCCACATCAACCGGATTCGGCGTCGGCGTGTGGTTGAGCGCCGACAGGTAGGGCACGACCAGGCCCTCAGCGGCGACCGGCAGGCCGATCATCCAGATCATCAGGGCCAGCGTGCGCAGCTGGGCGTCGGCCCAGATCAGCCGCGCGCCGCGACGGGTCGAGGTCCACAGTGTCACGTGCTCGCCGGCCACCGCGCCGGTCGCCGGCCGGCTGCGCACGCCAAGCGTGAGGAAGGCTGCGGACACCGCGAAGCTGGCCGCGTTCACGCCGAGCGCGCCGTAGGGCGTCAGCAGTCCGACCAGAAAGCCGCCGGCGGCGAAGCCGGCGACCTGTGAGATCTGGCCGACGACCGCGCGCAGGCTCTGTCCGACGGTGAGCTCATCGCCTGAGAGAACATCCGCCAAAAGGGCTCCGCGCGCCGCATTCGACGGCGAGCCAAGCAGTTGGGTGAGGAAAAGTAGGGCAAACAGCGGCGGCAACGACACATTCGGGATCGCCATGAGCGCCATCAGCGCGGCTCGGGTCAGATCGGCGCACACCATCACAGTGCGGCGCGGATAGCGATCGGCGAGGCCGGCGAGCAACGGCCCGAACAACGCGGGCAACATAGTCAGCGCAAAGGTCAACGCGGCCAATGCAGCAGAGCGTGTTCGATCGAACACAAGAAGTGACAATGCGACCCGGGCGATCTGATCACCCGCGGTGGAAACGAGCTCGGCCAGCCACAAGGCCCGGAACTCGCCGTTGGCGAATACGTCCCGGTACCTGGCAGCGCGCCCGGTCCCCTCCAACTTGCGCCCCTCGTCTCCCCCGTACCCCGCCCTCCCAGTAGCGGAGACAGTTCGTTTCCTGTCGTTTCGTCCGGTAGCCCGTCACCCCTGGCAGGCTCTTCCTCTCTCACCGTAGCCAGCGCTATCCCGCCAACCCAGCTCATTCAGATATCGATCGCGTCATTCACAGTTGACTTTCCGTGATCGTACGGTCGCAGGGCCGATCCGCAAAGGGGTGACCGGCAGTTCGGGCCGAAGGGTCTGCCCCGGACGATCACGCCCGGCAGCACGGGCTGGTTCAGGACTATGTTCGAATCGCGGTGAAGATCGGAACATCGGACCTTGACGGCCCGCGGGAAGGGTTCGAACGGTTGAAGGGGAACCCGGAAACATCGTTCACCGACCCCCGACATATGTCGAGGCCGAGGGCGTTTTTTCGCCACTTCCGACTTCCCTTCCGCACCCTCCGCCAACTCTCACGCGCCCCGCCCGTTCGCCGTGCAGTTTATTGAACTCGCCAGTAGCTTACTGACGGTAGGTTGCGCTACCGTGCCTACCAGGAGCCCTCGGCGAGGAGGCACGTGTGACCACGAACACCATGGCTGGCAAGGTGGTGCTGATCACCGGCGCGGCGCGGGGCATCGGGGCCGAGACGGCGCGCCGCCTGGCGGCGCTCGGGGCCAAGGTCGCCCTGGTCGGGCTGGAAAAGGAGCTGCTGGCGGCGACGGCCGAAGAGTGTGGCCCGGACGCCGGTGCCTGGGAGGCCGACGTCACCGACTGGGAAGCCCTGGAAACCGCGGTCGGCGGCGTGATGGAGCGCTACGGGCGGATCGACGTGGTGATGGCCAACGCCGGCATCGCCGCCACTGGTTTCGTCCGCTCCATCGACCCGGCGGCGTTCGAGCGGACCATCGAGATCAACCTGCTCGGGGTGTGGCGGACCGTGCGCGTCTGCCTGCCCCACCTCATCGCCAGCCGCGGTTACTGCCTGGTGGTGTCCTCGCTGGCCGCCATCTCGCACGCCCCCGGCATGGCCGCCTACGCGGCCAGCAAGGCCGGCGTCGACGCGTTCTCCGACAGCCTGCGGGCCGAGGTCCGCCATCTCGGCGTGGACGTGGGCACCGCGTACTTCTCCTGGATCGCCACCGACATGGTCACCAGCGCCGACCAGCACCCCGTCTTCGGCAAGATGCGCAGCCGCCTGCCCGGCCCGCTGGGACGCACCTACCAGGTGTCCGACGTGGGCAAGGCCGTGGTCGTGGGCATCAACCGCCGGGCCAAGGCCATCCACGTGCCGGGCTGGGTCGGCGGCCTCAAGCTGTTCCGCGGCATCGTCAACCAGCTGTCGCTGCCGGTCACGGCGATGGGCGCCAAGGACGCCGACCAGGCCGCGCTGGACGACATCAAGGCCCGCGGCGCGGAAGCCTCGCGGCCGGTCGGCCCGGGCGGCGCCGCCGGCTTCGAGAGCCGGCGCGCCCGGTAAAACTCAATCCAGCCAGACGCCCAGGACGGGGGTCCAGGCGGTCACCTTGGTCGAGGCGATGACCTCGGCCGCCTTGTACGGGTCGTTGTCGAGCACCTTCTGCATCTCGGCCTCGTCGTCGACCTCGAAGACCAGCAGGCCGCCGTCGTCCGCCGTCCACGCCCCGGCGGCCAGCACCTTGCCCTGCCCGGCCAGTGCGCGCAGGTAGTCGCGGTGCTCCGGCCGGACGGCGTGCCGGCGGGGCACGTCCTCGATGTAGCTGTACTCGACGGCGTACTTGGGCACCGTTACCTCCCTTGTGAGCATTCGCCAATCAAACTAATGCACCGGTTGGGTATTCTCGCCGCCGTGGACGTGCAGCCGAACAGCGTTGAGCGGACCCTCTCCAGCCTCCGGGCGGTGGACGGCCCGGAACCTTCCACGGCTGCCCCGCTGACCTTGGAGGACCTCTACCGCCAGCACCGGATGCGGTTGGTCCGGTTGGCGATCCTGCTGGTGGACGAGCCGGCGACGGCCGAGGACGTGGTGCAGGAGGCCTTCACCGGCCTGCACCGCAACTGGGGCGGGCTGCGGGACGCCCAGGCGGCGGTCGGCTACCTGCGGACCGCGGTGGTCAACGGCAGCCGGTCGGTGCTGCGCCGCCGCAAGACCGCCCGCGACTACACCCCGCCGCACACCGCCAACGCCCGCTCGGCGGAGAGCCTGGCGATGCTGACGGCCGAGCACCAGGCCGTGGTCAACGCCCTGTCCAAGCTGCCGCCGCGCCAGCGTGAGGTGCTCGTGCTGCGCTACTACGGGGACCTGTCGGAGGCCGAGATCGCCGACGCCACCGGCATCTCCAAGGGCACCGTGAAGTCCACGGCCAGCCGCGCGCTGGACGCCCTGCAGAAGGCCATGGCCACCTAGGCGACCGACTAGACGAGCTGCACGTCGATGCCGTGGTCGCGGAACTGCGCGACCACGGCATCGTCGGCTTCGGTGTCGGTGATCAGGCCGTCGACCTGCTCGATGGGGCAGATCCGCACGAAGGCCGAGCCGCCCAGCTTGGACGAGTCGGCCACCACCACGACCCGCCCCGACCGCTCGGCCAGCAGCCGGTTGATTGCGGCCTCGCCCTCGTTGCGGGCCGACGCGCCGAGCTTGGGGTCCACGTGGTCGACGCCGAGGAAGATGACGTCCAGCGTCAGCTCGTCGGGGATGAGCCGGGCCAGCGGCCCGATCAGCTCGTAGGACTGCGGCCGCACCACGCCGCCGGTGACGACCAGCTTGATCTGCTGCCGGACGGTCAGCTCGTTGGCGATGTTGAGCGCGTTGGTGACGATGGTCAGGTCCAGCTCCGACCGGGCGGCCAGGGCCCGCGCCACCTCGGTCGCGGTGGTGCCGCCGTTCAGCCCCACCACCGCCCCCTTCTCCACGAGCGCGGCCGCGGCGCGGGCGATGCGCAGCTTGGCGTCGGCGTGCCGGGCGGTCTTGTAGCGCAGCGGCAGGTCGTAGGACACGGCGTGGGCGACCGCACCGCCGCGGGTGCGGGTGAGCAGCTGCTGCTCGGCGAGGTGATCGAGGTCACGGCGGATGGTCGCGGCGGAGACCTGGAGCTCCTCGGCGATGTCCTCGACCTCCACCCGGCCCCGCTCGGCGAGCAGCTCCAGCAGGGCGGTGAGCCGCTCGTACCGATTCATCCGCAGACCCCTTCATTGCGTGTTTGTGCACGAGTACCCTGTGTTTCGAACAGCTATGAGCAGTCGAGGGGGCACTGTGCACTTCGTCGAGACCGAGATCATCTCGCAGCCGGACTGCTGGCGGCGGGCCGTCACGCTGGCGCCCGACAGTCTGCCAGCGCCGGGCGAGCGCGTCGCGGTGATCGGGTGCGGCACGTCGTGGTTCGTCGCCCAGTCCTACGCCCAGCTACGGGAGGCCGCCGGCCAGGGAGAGACCGACGCCTTCGCCGCCTCCGAGTTCCCGTTCTCGCGGCGCTACGACCGGGTCGTGGCCATCACCCGCTCCGGCACGACCACCGAGGTGCTGGACGCGCTGGACCGGCTGCGCGGGCGGACGCCGACCCTTGCGCTGATCGGCGATCCGGAGACGCCCATCGTCGACAAGGCGAACGAGCTGGTGGTGCTGGACTTCGCCGACGAGCGGTCGGTGGTGCAGACCCGCTTCGCCACGACCGCGCTGGCCCTGCTGCGCGCCAGCCTGGGCGAGGACCTCGGCCGGGCGATCGCCGACGTCGAGCTGGCCGTCGTCGAGCCGCTGGACGAGGAGCTGTTCGACGTCGAGCAGTTCACGTTCCTGGGGCGCGGCTGGACCAACGGCCTGGCCCTGGAGGCCGGGCTGAAGATGCGCGAGGCGGCCGGGGCCTGGACCGAGGCCTACCCGGCCATGGAGTACCGGCACGGCCCGATCAGCATCACCGGCCCCAACCGGATGGCGTGGATGTTCGGGACCGCCCCGGAGGGGCTGCCCGAGCAGGTGGCCGCCACCGGCGGCCGGTTCCGCGCCGGCGACCGCGACCCGATGGCCGAACTCGTGACCGTTCAGCGACTGGCCGTGGCGATCGCGCTGGACCAGGGCCTCGACCCGGACCAGCCGCGGCATCTCACCCGCTCCGTTGTCTTGCGAGGTGTAGACCAATAATGCTTATCTCCGCTCGTGGCTCGCACTAGGTACGTGGTGGCCGTCGACGTCGGCGGCACGGACATGAAGGCCGCCCTGGTATCCGGCACGCCGACCGCGGCGACCGTGGTGACCAGCAGGCGCCGCGTCACCCCACGCGGTGAGGACGGCACTGGCACCGCGCATGCGGTGGTCAGCGCGATCGTCGAGCTGGTGGACGAGTTGCGCGGGGCCGTCGACCATCCCGTCGACGCCGTGGGCGTGGTCGTGCCGGGCGTGGTGGACGAGGCCGAGGGCATCGGCGTCTTCTCGGCCAATCTCGGCTGGCGGGACTTCCCGTTCCGGCTGCTGCTGGCCGAGCGGACGGGCCTGCCCGTGAGCTTCGGCCACGACGTGCGGGCCGGCGGGCTGGCCGAACACCGGCTCGGCGCCGCCCGCGGCCTGACCGACGTCGTGATCATGCCCATCGGCACCGGCATCGCCGCCGCGCTGATGATCGGCGGCCGGCTGCACGTCCACGGCGGCGAGTTGGGGCACGTCGACGTCGGCCACGGCGAGCTGTGCGGCTGCGGGCAGCGCGGCTGTGTGGAGGCCGTCGCCTCCTCGGCGGCCATCGCCCGGCGCTACTCGGCCCGCACCGGCCAGCAGGTCGACCGGGCCTCGGTGGTGGCCGACCTGGTGCGGGCCGGCGATCCGGACGCCGTCGCCGTCTGGCACGACGCCGTCGACGCCCTGGCCAAGGGCATCCTGATCGCCGCCACGCTGCTCGGGCCGGAGGCCGTGGTGCTGGGCGGCGGCCTGGCACTGGCGGGTGATCTGCTCATCGAGCCGTTGCGCAAGCGGCTGGCGGAACTGATCGTGTTCCAACGGCAGCCCGATTTGCTGCTCGCCGCCCTCGGCGATGAGGCAGGCTGTCTGGGAGCTGCGCTGATGGCTATCGATGCCGTGGACGCGCCGGCCTCTGGAGGTGAAGGACGGACATGACACGTCTTTTCAGTGGCATGGCCGTCCGAGCCGAAGAGGCCGGCCTCGTGGCGTCCACGGCCCCGCCCGGGACGGGCGGCATGGACACTGCCGTGGAGGGCTAGTGGGTGACCTGGTGCTTGCTGGCGGTCGGGTGCTCACACCCGACGGCGTGCTCGACCCCGGCTGGGTGTCGGTGGCGAACGGCCGGATCGACGCCGTCGGCGCCGGCAAGCGGCCAGATGCGACTGTCGACCTGGGCGGCAGCTGGCTGGTGCCGGGTTTTGTCGACGTGCACTGCCACGGCGGCGGCGGTCGGGCGTTCACCGGCCACGACCCGGGCCTGGCCATCGCGGCGCACCGCCGGCACGGCACCACCACCACGATCGCCAGCCTGGTGTCGCGGCCGATCAAGGAGCTGGCCCGGCAGATCGAAGAGCTCGGGGACCTGGTGCGCGGCGGGGACGTCGCCGGCATCCACCTGGAGGGCCCGTTCCTGTCGGCGGCCCGCTGCGGCGCGCACGACCCCCGGGTCCTGCGGCCGCCGGATCTCGACTCCGTGCGCGCGCTGCTCGCGGCCGGCGAAGACACGATCAAGATGGTGACCATCGCGCCGGAGCTGGAGGGCGCGGTCGAGGCCACGAAACTGTTGGTGGACAACGGGGTCATCGTCGCGATCGGACACACCGACGCCTCCGAGGCGCAGGTCGTCCCGGCGGTGGACGCGGGCGCGTCGGTGGCCACGCACCTGTTCAACGGCATGCGGCCGCTACACCACCGCGAGCCCGGCCCGATCGGCGCGCTGCTGGACGACGAGCGGGTCAGCGTCGAGCTGATCTGCGATCTCGTGCACCTGCACCCGACAGCCGTCCGGCTGGCCGCGCACCACGCCGGCCCGTCCCGGACCTTGCTGATCACGGATGCGATGGCCGCGGCCGGCATGGGCGACGGCGTCTACGACCTCGGCGGGCTGGAGGTCACCGTCCAGGACGGCGTGCCGACCCTGGCCGGCGGCTCGCTGGCCGGCAGCACCCTGACCATGGACCTGGCGTTCCGGAACTTCGTGCAGCAGTGCGGGTTGTCGATGGCCGAGGCCGTCGCCGCGACCGCCGGCCGTCCCGCGCAGCTGCTGGGCCTAGCCGATCAGGTGGGCGCGATCGCCGTCGGGTTGCGGGCCGATTTTGTCGTGCTGGACAACGACTTGCGAGTGCAGGACGTGTACCGCGGGGGTTCACGGGAGGACCGAACGTGGCACTGACGCCGACCGGCGAGATCGTCGACGCCGCCGCCCTCGCGGGCCGGGGTGTCGGCGCGTTCAACGTGATCCAGCTGGAGCACGCCGAGGCGCTGGTCGCCGGGGCGGAGGCGGCCGGGGCGCCGGTCGTGGTGCAGATCAGCGAGAACGCCGTGCGCTATCACGGTTCGCTGGC
This sequence comes from Kutzneria sp. NPDC051319, assembly GCF_040682195.1. Classification (NCBI taxonomy): domain Bacteria; kingdom Bacillati; phylum Actinomycetota; class Actinomycetes; order Pseudonocardiales; family Pseudonocardiaceae; genus Kutzneria; species Kutzneria sp. NPDC051319. The sequence continues at coordinate 10,468 of NZ_JBFBAM010000093.1, forward strand.
CCCGATCGGGCTGGCGACACTGGCCGTGGCCCGGCAGTCGTCGACCCGCGTCGCCGTGCACCTCGACCACGCGGAGAGCGCGGACCTGGTGGACGAGGCGGTGGCGCTGGGCTTCACCAGCGTCATGTTCGACGCGTCCAAACTGGACTACGCGGAGAACGTGCGCACGACCGCCGAGGTTGTCCGACGCTGCCACGCCGCGGGCGTGCACGTGGAGGCGGAGCTCGGCGAGGTCGGCGGCAAGGACGGCGTGCACGCGCCCGGCGCTCGGACGGATCCGGACCAGGCCCGCGAGTTCGTCGAGGCAACCGGGGTCGATGCGCTGGCCGTCGCCGTCGGCAGCTCGCACGCGATGCTGACCCGGGACGCCGTCCTGGACTTCGAGCTGATCGCGCTGCTGCGGAACAAGGTCGGCGTGCCGCTCGTGCTGCACGGTTCCTCGGGTGTCGCCGACGCCGACCTCACCCGTGCGGTCGACGCGGGGATGACGAAGATCAATATCGCAACGCATCTGAACACCGCGTTCACCGCCGCCGTTCGGACCTATCTGGCCGACAATCCGCAGGTCGTGGACACCCGTAAGTACCTCGCCCCCGGTCGGGCCGCCGTCGCCGCCGAGGTGACCCGGCTGCTCGGCGTGCTCCGCAGCAACTAACGTGGTCGCCGTGAGCAAGTCCGACGACCCGGAGCGGCTGCTGGCGGAGGCCCTGCGGGCCCAGGCGGTGAGCACGCCGGTGACGATGCCGCCGCTGCCGGCCGTGCTGACCAAGGCCGCCGAGCCGGCCCCGGAGCAGCCCGAAGCCGCCGCCTCGGACGAGGCCGCCGCGGACGAGGCCCCTGATGACGCGGCCGTCGAGGACGAGTCGCCGGACCAGGACGCCGCCGCTGAGTCCGAGCAGCCGGTCGTCCCCGAGCAGCCGGTCGACTCCGAGCCGAGTGACTCCGAGTCGGATGACTCCAAGCTGGGTGACTCCAAGCTGAGTGACTCCAAGCTGGGCGACGAGGCGGCCGCGGCCGCCGTGGCGGAGCCCAAGGCCAACCCGAGGCCGCCCGCCGGGTCCGGGGACGGCGCGTTCACCGAGGAGATGGTGCTGCGCGAGCTCAGCTCCGGCCCCATGACCGGCGAGCTGGCCACCATCCGCATCAACAACTCGCAGCACCAGTACGAGACCGAGCGGTTCTCGCCGCTGGAGAACCTGTACGGGCCGGTCGGCGCGGGTCCCGGCTTCGGGCTGATCTCCGGCAGCGAGGTCGGCAGCACCGTCGGGCCGCCGGTCGGCGAGTTCGACCACCTGCTGCCCGAGCTTCCGACCCGGGCCACGGCCACCAACGCCGTGCCGACGACCAGGATGCGCACCGAGCGCGGGCAGGTGCCGGGCTGGCTGATCCTGCTGTTCGCGCTGGTGTTGGGGCTGGCCGGCGGGGCCGTGGCCGGGCTGCTGAGCATGCTGTAAATCGGACACTCAGCCAACACCTGTACCTTGGGGAATCGTGAACACCGCGTTCCTCGCGAGCACGACCACCACTGTCGCCCTGCCGGGTTGGCTCGACGCCAACACCATCCTGCAGGGCCTGGGCCCGTACGTCTTCGTCGGCGTGGCTCTGCTGATCTTCGCCGACTGCGGCATCCTGATCGGCTTCCTGATCCCGGGTGACACCCTGCTGTTCACCCTGGGCCTGCTGATCGCCCAGCGCGTGGTGGACATGCCGATCTGGCTGGCCTGCGTGATCCTCTCGGTGTGCGCGGTCGTCGGCAACGTGACCGGCTACTACATCGGGGCCGCGATCGGCCCGAAGCTGTTCAGCAACCCCGATTCCAAGATCTTCAAGCGCAAGCACATCGAGCACACCCACGAGTTCTTCGAGAAGTACGGCGCCCGAGCCATCATCCTGGCCCGCTTCGTGCCCATCGTGCGCACGTTCATCACCGCCGTCGCCGGCATCAGCAAGATGGACCAGCGCAAGTACTTCACGTACTCCGCCCTCGGCGGCGTGCTGTGGGCCGTCGCCGTGCCGCTGCTTGGCTTCTTCCTGGGCCAGGTCCCGCTGGTGCACGACCACCTGGAGATCTTCCTGGTGGCCATCCCAGTGCTGTCGGTCATCCCGATCGTGTTCGAGGTGATCAAGGGCCGCCGCGAGCGCATCGCCCGCGCGGCCGCCGCGGCCGAGGCTCCGACCCTGGACGCCACCCAGCAGTTCGACATGCGCGGCGAGGACATGGACGCCACCCAGCGCATCGACCGCATCCGCTGACCCAGCCTCACTTCTTAGCCACGTGAGTGGCTCATGTGCGTTCTGAGCGCACATGAGCCACTCAGGTAGGCCCCCAGGCGCACCTAAGCCACTCACGTGCCGCCGAGACCGCCCCTCGACAGGGGCGGTTTCTTCTGGTGAAATTAGTAAACAGTGCTGTACTGTTTACTAATTGGAGGGAGGAGTCATGACGGTGCTGATCGCGGGCGCGGGGCCGACCGGACTGACGGCGGCCTGCGGGCTCATGCAGCGGGGAGTGCCGGTGCGGGTGCTGGACGCGGCCGAGGGCCCGGCGACGACGTCGCGGGCGCTGGGCCTGCAGCCACGAGGGGCGGAGGTGATCAACCGGGTCCGGGCCCTGGGCGACCTGCCGGAGCGGGGCATGACCATCGGCTTCGTCAAGGCGATGGCCGGCGGCAAGCCGGTGATGACGCTGCGGCTGGAGCACATGAAGGGCAAGGGGGCGCTGATCGGCCAGTCGGAGATCGAGAAGTCGTTGCGGGGCCGGCTGTCCGAGCTGGGTGGCAAGGTGGAGTGGGGCCGGGCGGTCACCGCCGTCGAGCAGGACGTGCACGGTGTCACCGTGCACGCCGGGGAGCCGATCCGCGGCGACTGGCTGCTGGGCTGCGACGGCTCGCACAGCGCGGTCCGCAAGCTGATGGCCATCGACTTCCCGGGAGTGCCGCTGGCGGAACGGTTCCTGCTGGCCGACGTGCACGTGGACTGGCCGCTGTACCGCGGCGGCGTGACGACCTGGCTCGGCGACGGCGGCATGTTCGCGGCTTTTCCGTTGCCGGGCAAGGATCTCTGGCGGTTGCAGGCCGACCTGCCCGGCGCCGGCCCGGTCGACGTGGTGGCCGAGCTCCGGGCGCTGCTGCCGGCGCGAACCGGCCTGCGGGCCGATTTCCTCGGCTGCGACTGGACTTCCTCGTTCACCATCCACCGGCGGCTGGCCGCAACCTACCGCCGCGGCCGGGTTTTCCTGGCCGGCGACGCGGCCCACGTGCACAGCCCGTTCAGCGGCCAGGGCATGAACACCGGCGTCGGCGACGCCGAGAACCTGGCGTGGAAGCTGGCGATGGTGATCAACGGCCGGGCCCGCGAGCGGCTGCTCGACACCTATCAGGGGGAACGGCGGCGCGTCGCCGAGGAGGTGCTGAGCGGCACCAGCGCGCTGACGTCGTTCGCGCTGGGCCTCGGCTTCTGGCGGCGGCTGCTGCGGGACACGGTCATCCTGCCGCTGCTCAATCTCCCGGCCGTGCAGAAGAAGATGTTCGGGCAGTGGAGCCAGCTCGCCCTCACCTACCGCCGCGGCCCGCTGGGCCCGTACGGGGACCGCGACCCGGAGATCGCCGAGCGGTGGACCGACGGCCGCTGGGTGTTGGTGGCGCCGGCCGAGAACGACCCGCACGTGGCCGTGGCCCGGCGCTTCCTCGGCGACAACCTGCTCGTCGAGACCGGACCGGCGGTCAAGCTGGTCCGCCCCGACGGCCACCTGGCTTGGCAGGGACGGCCGTCACCGGCAAGGCTGACCATGTGGCTGGAAAATCTGACGAGCTGAAGTCCGCGGGCCGGCCCCGCGACCCCGAGGCCGACGAGGCGATCCTGCGGGCGGCGCTGGAGCTGTTCGCGGAGCGCGGCGTGGACGGCACCAGCATCGAGCAGATCGCCAAGCGGGCCGGGGTGGCCCGGCTGACCGTCTACCGGCGTTGGTCGTCCAAGGAGGAGCTGCTGGCCCAGGCCATCGCCTACGGCCGCAACGCCCCCGACCTCACCGACGAGGAGTACGACACGCTGCCGTACCCGGAGGTGATGGCCCGGATGCTCGGCTCGATGGCCGACTCCATCGCCGACCGCAGGCTGGCCCCGCTGATGGCCCAGCTGATGGGCTCCACCTTCAGCCACCCCGAGCTGTTCGACGCCTTCTGGGCGGCGTCCGGGGCCAAGCGCCGCGAGGGCGGGGTCCGCCTGGTGCGGCGGGCCATCCGCGAGGGCATGCTGCCGGCCGACTCCGACCCCGACGTGATCGTGGACATCATCATCGGCGCGGTGTTCTACCGGATGCTGGTGCCGCCCCGGCACGACGACGTCGGCGAGTACGTGCTCCGGGTGCTGCGCCAGGTCGGCTTCCGCGCTACTCCATAGCGAACATCGAGCCCGGGTTGAACAGGTTGCCCGGGTCCAGCGCCTGCTTGATGGAGCGGTGCACGGCCAGTCCGACCGGTCCGATCTCGCGGGCCAGCCACTCCCGCTTGATCTTGCCGATGCCGTGTTCGCCGGTCACCGTGCCGCCCAGACCGAGGCCCAGCTCCAGGATCTCGTCGAAGGCGACGCGGGCCCGGGCGAACTCCTCGGCGTCGGCCGGGTCGTAGACCAGCGTCGGGTGCATGTTGCCGTCGCCGGCGTGCCCGACCACAGCCACCTTGACCCGGTTCCGCTCGCCGATGACCTGGCAGCCGGCGATGAGGTCGGCGATGGCGGTCCGCGGCACGCACACGTCGTCGGTCAGCCACGCGCCGTAGACCTCCAGCGCGGTCAGCACGGCCCGCCGGGCGGTGAGCAGCATCTTGCCCTCGGCCAGATCCGTCGTCACGTAGGTCATGTCCGCGCCGGCGGCCTGGCAGGCCAGCTCCACCTTCTCCAGCTCCAGCCGGGCCACCTCGCCGCCGGAGTCGGACTGGCACAGCAGCAGGGCCTCGCAGCCGGGCGGCCCGACCTCGGTCCGCAGGTGCTGCTCGACGGCCTTGATGGAGACGGCGTCCATGATCTCCATCAGCGACGGCACGGTGCCGCTGCGCACGATGCTCGTCACGGCGACGCCGGCCGCCGCGGTGGTGCTGAACGCTGCCACCAGCGTGGCCGGGGCCTGCGGCAGCGGCCGCAGCGACAGCACCGCCTTGGTGATCACGCCGAGCGTGCCCTCGCTGCCGATGAACAGCTTGGTCAGGTCGTAGCCGGCGACACCCTTGACTGTGCGCCGCCCCGTCTTCAACAGCGTGCCGTCCGCGAGCACGACTTCCAGCCCCAGCACGGAGTCCGTGGTCACGCCGTACTTCACGCAGCACAGGCCGCCGGCGTTGGTGGACAGGTTGCCGCCGATGGAGCACCAGTCGTAACTGGAGGGGTCGGGCGGATAGAACAGGCCGTGCTTCTCCACGGCATCGCGCAGATCCAGGTTGACCACGCCGGGTTCGACCACGGCCAGCCGGTTGTCCTGGTCGATCTCCAGGATGGCGTTCATGCGGGTGGTCACCAGCATCACGCAGCCGTCGATGGCGTTGGCCGCGCCCGACAGGCCGCTGCCCGCGCCGCGTGGCACGATCGGCACGCCGGCTTCGCCGCAGATGCGGACCACCGCCTGCACCTGCTCGACGTCCTCCGGGAACACCACGGCCAGCGGCTGCCCGACCGGGGCCAGCGGCATCATGTCCCGGCTGTAGGTGGCGGTGACATCCGGATCGACACGCACGGAGTCGGCGCCGAGCGCCTGCTGCAAGGCCTGAACGACAGCGTTCATGCACTTCACCGTAGTCACCCGGTCGAGTGTTGAGTTTCACAACCATTGGACTTGCCCACTACTCTGAACGAGCAGATGCTTGTACTATCCAACTGATTGGTTGGAGCAACCATCGATCTTCGAAGGAGGTAGGACATGGAGACGACCCAGGAGCGGCTGGACAACGCCGACCAGCTGGGCCTCCAGCTGGTCCGCTTCCTTCGGCTGCTCGATCGGGCCAGCCACCAGTTCACCGACAAGCCGCACGGCGTCGAGAAGGCCGGCTACATGCTGATGGCCCACCTGGTGATCAACGGCCCCAAGCGGACGAGCACGCTGGCCGAGGGGGTCCACTCGGACCCGTCCACGGTCAGCCGACAAGTGGCCCAACTCGTCCGCGCCGGCCTCGTCGAGCGGCGCGCCGACCCGATGGACGGCCGCGCGTGTCTGCTGGCCGCCACCGAGGACGGCCGCCAGCTCTTCGACGACCTGCGCACCAAGCGCAACCAGCACCTCGACCAGATGCTCGCCACCTGGCCGCTGGACCGCCGTCAGCAGCTCGTGGAGCTGTTCGACGCGCTCAACACCGATATCGAGAACTACCGACCGCAGATGGCCACCGCGATCGCCGAGCAGCGAAAGGCAACACGATGACGAGCACGGCCGCTCCGGTGGCGGCGCCTACTTCCAAGGCAGAGCACGTCCCCGGCACCTTCACCCACCGCCAGATCCTCACCATCCTGTCCGGCCTCATGCTGGGCATGTTCCTGGCGGCGCTGGACCAGACCATCGTCTCCACCTCGATCAGGACCATCGCCGACCAGCTGCACGGCCTCGACCAGCAGGCCTGGGCCACCACGGCGTACCTGATCACCTCGACCATCGCGACGCCGCTGTACGGCAAGCTGTCCGACATGTACGGCCGCAAGCCGTTCTACCTGGCCGCGATCATCATCTTCGTGGTCGGCTCGCTGGCCTGCACCTTCTCCACCTCGATGTACGAGCTGGCCGCGTTCCGGGCCTTCCAGGGCCTCGGCGCCGGCGGCCTGATGTCGCTGGCCCTGGCCATCATCGGCGACATCGTGCCGCCGCGGGAGCGGGCCCGCTACCAGGGCATGTTCCTGGCCGTGTTCGGCACCTCCAGCGTGCTCGGCCCGGTCATCGGCGGCGCCCTGGCCGGCCAGTCCAGCATCCTGGGCATCGACGGCTGGCGCTGGGTCTTCCTGGTGAACGTGCCGATCGGCATCGCCGCCTTCGCGGTCGTCGCCCTCGTGCTCAACCTGCCGCGCCGGGCCTCCAGCGTGAAGCGGCGCATCGACTGGCTGGGTTCGGCCTTCATCACCATCGGCCTGGTGCCGCTGCTGATCGTGGCCGAGCAGGGCCGCGAATGGGGCTGGACCTCGCAGAACGCGTGGATCTGCTACATCGTCGGCGCCCTGGGCCTGATCGCCTTCGTGGTTGCCGAGCACTACGCCAAGGACGACGCCCTGATCCCGCTGCGGCTGTTCCGCAGCTCGGTGTTCAGCCTGACCTCGGTCACCGGCGTGCTGGTCGGCGTGGCGATGTTCGGCGGGATCGCGATGATCCCGCAGTACCTGCAGATCGTGAAGGGCAACACCCCGACCCAGTCCGGCCTGCTGATGCTGCCGTTCGTGCTGTCGATGATGGTCGCCTCCCTCGGGTCCGGCATCATCACGTCCCGCACCGGCCGCTACAAGCTGTTCCCGGTCATCGGCACCGTGCTGCTCGGGGCGGGCGCCGTGCTGTTCGCCACCCAGCTGCACTGGGACACCAGCCTGGTCGAGGTCGACATCTACATGGCGATCTTCGGCATCGGGCTCGGCCTGTGCATGCAGACGCTGACGTTGGCCACCCAGAACGCGGTGCCGCCGCGGGACATGGGTGTGGCCACCTCGTCAGCGACCTTCTTCCGGTCCATGGGCGGCACCGTCGGCACCGCCGTCTTCCTGTCGCTGCTGTTCAGCACGGTCGGCGGCAAGATCGCCGACGCGTTCCAGGCCATCGTGCCGACGCAGGCGTTCCAGACCGCCATCCACACGCCGTCGGTCGTGCAGGATCCCAGCAACGCCATGCTGTTCGCCGCGCTCAAGGGCGGCAACGACGCGGGCGGGGCGCTGCAGGACTCGTCGTTCATCCAGAAGCTCAACCCGGCGATCCTGGCCCAGCCGTTCCAGGAGGGCTTCACGAACGCGATGCACATCGTGTTCATCGGCGCCGCGATCGTGGCCGCCGTGGCCTTCATCCTGACGGTCTTCACCAAGGAGGTGCCGCTGCGCACGCAGTCCGGCATCCAGGCGCAGGCCGCCGAGGAGGGCGGCATCGTGCTGACCACGGATGAGCCCGTGCCCGCGGCGGTCGCCAGCGCCACCGAGCCGTTCGACACCAACGGAAAGCACGCGCTGAACGGAAACGGCAACGGAAACGGCCACACGCACCTGGCCGGCACCTTGATCGGCACTCCGCTCACCGGCTTCGTGCGGCGGCCCGACGGCAGCCCGGTGCACTCCGCCGCACTGACCGTGATCGACCTCAACGGCAAGCAGGTCGGGCGGACCGTCAGCGGGCAGGACGGCGGCTACGACCTGGCCGCCCCGGCCAACGGCACCTACGTGCTGATCGCGTCGGCCGGCTCGCACCAGCCGCAGGCCTCGACCGTCGTGGTCAACGGCGCCCCGGTCAGCTTCGATGTGGTGCTCACCGGCACCGCCGGCCTGGTCGGCGTCGTCTCGGCGCTCGGCGGCGCCCCGGTGGTCGAGGCCACCGTGACGCTGGCCGACGTCCGCGGCGAGGTCGTGGCCTCGCGGTCCACCGACGGCGGCGGCTCGTACCAGTTCGCCGAGCTGGTCGGCGGCGAGTACACCCTCGTCGTCAGCGCCGAGTCGTTCCGGCCCGCCGCCATGCCCGTCAGCATCGGCGACACCGGCACCACCCGGGCCGACGTCGAACTGGCCGGCGGCGCCACCCTGGCCGGCATCGCCCGCAACAGCGCCGGCGACCCGCTGGCCGACGCCCGCGTGACCCTGGTCGCGCCGGACGGGCAGGTCGTCGCGGCCACCACCACCGGTGCGGACGGGCAGTACAACTTCGGTGATCTGTCCGAAGGGGACTACACGGTGATCGCCAGCGGCTACCCGCCGGTGGCCGCCGCTCTGCGTGTTTCCGCAGGTCAGGAAGCAGTTCACGACGTGCGGCTGGGCTACTCGGAGTAAAGGTCATCCGGTGCGGCGGCTGTCCCCTTCACACGGTTCGGGGACAGCCGCCGCACTGACCACATAGGGTGTCTGGCGTGCACCCGCACGAGATGGCCTTCGGTTCACTGGACGCCGTCGGCCCCGTAGTGCTGACGGTGATCGCCCTCGTGTGCATTTTCGTCGAGTGCGGCTTCCTGATCGGCCTGCTGTTTCCCGGCGATTCCCTGCTGTTCACCGCAGGCATCTTCTTCGCCCAGCAGCACCAGGCCGGCCAAGCCTGGATCTTCGCCGGCCTGGCCTGGGCCGCCGGCGTCGGCGGCGGGCAGCTCGGCTACCTGTTCGCCCGTAAGACCGGGCACCGGTTCGTGGCCCGCCGCGACGGCAAGATCCTCAACAAGCGCAACCTGGAGCGGGCCCAGCGCCTGTTGGACGGGTGGGGCTTCTGGGCCGTCACCCTCGCGCGCATGGTGCCGTGGGTCCGCACCGTCGTGCCCACCATCGCCGGCGCCGCCGGGATGAACCCCGTGAAGTTCCTGCTCGCCTCCGTGGTCAGCACCGCCGCCTGGGTCGGCGTGTTCATGACCGTCGGCTACTTCGGCACCGGCCTGCTCGACCAGGTCCCGTGGCTCAAGACCGCCGCCCTGGTGATCGCCGTCGGCGTGGTCGTCACCACCACCGTCGTCGGGATCATCCACTACCGCCAGGACAGCCGCCGCCCCGTCGAGCCCGAGTCGATCACGGGCCACGTCGACGCCTGACGCCTTCTCACCGTGCGAGTGTCCACTTCGGACGCTAACTTCGGGTCGACCGCCCGTGCACGTTCCGTCAGGAGGCGCAAGATGCTTCGGACCATGGTCGCCGTCGCCACGCTGCTCACCGCCGCCGCGCTGACGGCGCCGTCGGCCCCGGCCGAGGCCCCGTGCGGCCACGGCACCTTGAGCGGCGGCCAGCTCACCTGGTGCAAGGTCACCAACGACTGGGGCCAGCTGGAGGCCTTCGCCCAGTGGGGCGGCAGCGACGACGGTGTCGCCGTCCAGCTGCTCCGCAACGGCCAGCAGAACAACATGACCGTCTATCTCGACCAGGCCGACCACCCCAACCCCGCCTCCGGCCAGTGGGCCGGCTGGGTCGCCCGCGGCAAGGGCTTCGCCAACAAGACCTCCGGCCTGCGCGCCGGCCTCTGGTTCCGCGGCTGCGCCACCGACGACAACCAGCACTTCCTGTGCACCGGCTGGACCAACTACCGCTGACCCTCGACCGGCTCGGCCGGAGCTGCTCGGTTACCTCCGGCCGGTCGGCGACGGCTTCGAGCCGGTGACGGTGTTCGGCCACGCGCTCACGGAGCCGTCCGACGAGGACGACGCGGCGACGGTGCTGGACGCGGTGGGCCTGAGCTACCTGGCTGACCGGTGGTTGCTGACCCTGCCGGTGCCGACCGATCGGCTACAGCCCGAGCGTTGAGCGCTCGACGGCGATGCAGCGGTCCTCGACGTAGGGCAGCCCGGCGGCCTCGGCGATGGCGCGGGCCTGGTCGTTGGCGATGCCCAGTTGGAGCCAGAGGGCGCCGGCCTTGACCTGGACGGCCTGCTCGGCGATGGCGGGGGTCTCGTCGGCGGGGCGGAACACGTCGACGATGTCGATGTGCTCGGGGATGTCGAGCAGGCTGCGGTAGGCCTTCTCGCCGAGGATCTCGGTGGCGGTGGGGTGCACCGGGATCACCTTGTAGCCGGCGGCCTTGAGTGAGGCCGGCACGGAGTGCGCGGCCTTCCAGGGCTGGGTCGACAGCCCGACGACGGCGATCGTGCGGGCCGAGGTCAGCATTTCCTTGATCACGTCAGCTCCTCCTCAGCGATGACGAGGTCGGCCCGCCCCGAAGTGGCGTTGACCCGCACCGCGTTGGCCTGATCAGAGCCTAACGCGCGGCCGCGGGCCTGGTCGGGGGAGCGGCCGAACGCCTCGTGACGGGCGATCAGACGGGCAATCCGGACCTCCTCGGACGGGGCGAGGAACCAGATGTCGTCCACCAGCAGCCGCACCTCGTCCCACGGCCGGTCGGGCAGTAGGAGGTAGTTGCCCTCGGTCACGACGAGCGGAACGGAGGCGAACACCGGCACGGCGCAGGCGATGGGCTCCTCGATCTCGCGCCGGAACTCGGGGGCGTAGACGGTGTAGTCGCCGTGCAGCCGCAACCGTTCCAGCAGGTCGACGTAGCCGCCGACGTCGAACGTGTCGGGCGCGCCCTTGCGCTCGGCCCGGCCGAGGCGGTCAAGCTCCCGCTGCGCGAAGTGGAAGCCGTCCATGCCGACGAGCACGGCCCGGTCCTCGCCGAGGGCCTCGACCAGCCGCGCGGCCAGGGTGGACTTGCCGGCGCCGGGCGCGCCGCAGATGCCCAACAGAGATCGGTCCCTGCTGTCGATCAACTGCTCGGCCCGCGCCACCAGGTCGTCGAACTTCACCAACTGCCCCCTCGAACCTCGTCCACCCAGCCGCGCGGGCCGACGTGGCGCACCTTGACCGACGCGACCCGGTTGGCCAGGTCGATCAGCCCGGGCAGGTCGTCGGCGGTGGGCACACGGCCCAGCCGGCCGATGCCGAACGTCAGCGCCCCGTGCCAGACGTCGCCGGCGCCGGAGGTGTCCCGGGCGGCGACCCGCTGGGCCTCGACCACGCCGGTCTTCCCGTCACACGACCATTCGACGGCGCCGGGGCCATGGGTGCGGATCACGACCGGCACGTCACGGTCATGCAATTCCCTTGTGCTGTAAGGATAATTCGCCGAGCAGGCGCAGACGTCCACCAGCGGCAGCAGTTCGGAGTGCACGTCCTTGAGGCTGCCGGCGTCGAGCACGGTCGGCGCCGTCGCCCGGGCCACCCGCAGCGCCAAAGCCGGATGGTGCCCGTCGACGAGGACGGCGTCGGCCTCCAGGATCTCCACCGGCGGGGAAATCGTGGTGCCGGCGGCATTGTGCGACACCACGGTCCGCTCGCCGTCCCGGTCCCGCACCGTCACGGCGCTCACCGTCGGTGGATCCTGCTTGGCCGGCAACAGATCCAGCACGGTCACGCCGTGATCATCCAGGTCCCGCAAGGCCAGCATGGCCAGCGGATGGGCGCCGAGCCCGGTGATCAACGTCGGGATGCCGCCGAGGGCCGCCACCGCGACAGCGGCGTTGGGGGGGGGGGGCCCCCCCCCCCCCCCCCCCCCCAACCGGAGGACCAACAAAACCCCCACGGGGGGTATAGGCCCCCCCCAGGACAACAAGAACAAAAG
>NZ_JBFBAM010000093.1:22709-32352 GCF_040682195.1 Kutzneria sp. NPDC051319
CGTCGGTGTGGGCGCCGGCCCCACCCGCGGCCAACGCCACCGTCTCCGACTGCACCTTCACGCCGGCATCGGGTATCTCGGCCACCCGTTGCACCACGTCGACAGTGCACAGCCCGGCCAGCAGGATCCTGGTCACTCGGCCGACTTCCGGTGACTGCCCAGCCCTGTCGTCACAGCGTTGCGAACTTCTTCCACCACACCATCATCACCCATGCGCAGCGCGCCCGTGAGCAGGCCGACGACCTCATTCATCGAGCTCTCGGCCGGCTTGACCAGCGCGACCCGCTGGCCCAGCCGGTGCACGTGGACCCGGTCGGCGATCTCGAACACGTGCGGCATGTTGTGGCTGATCAGCACCACCGGCAGGCCGCGGTCGCGGATCCGGCCGATGAGCTCCAGCACCTTGGCCGACTCGGCGACGCCCAGCGCCGCCGTCGGCTCGTCCATGATCACGACCTTGGTGCCGAAGGCGGCCGCCCTGGCCACCGCGACGGCCTGCCGCTGGCCGCCGGACAGGGTCTCCACCAGCTGCGAGATGGACTTGATGTTGATGCCCAGCTGGTCGAGCACCTGCTGCGCCTCGGTCCGCATGGTCCTGGCGTCCAGGGTGCGCAGGTACCGGCCGCGCCAGCCGTCGAGCCGCTTCTCCCGGCCCATGAACAGGTTCGTGGCGATGTCCAGCGCCGGCGCCAGGGCCAGATCCTGGTACACGGTCTCGATCCCGGCCCGGCGGGCGTCCAGCGGGCCGCGGAAGTGCACCGCCGAGCCGTCCACCTTGATCTCGCCGGCATCCGGCACCACGGCCCCGGACAACGCCTTGATCAGGCTGGACTTGCCGGCGCCGTTGTCGCCGACCACGGCCAGCACCTCGCCCGGCAGCAGGTCGAAATCCGCGCCGTCGATCGCCGTCACGCGCCCGTACCGCTTGACCAGGCCCCTGGCCTGCAAGATCGGCTCGGTCATCGCTGCCTCCCTCGCGTGAACCGGTCCAGCGCGACGGCGGCGATCACCAGGATGCCGGTCGCCACGTTCTGGTACAGGTCGTCGATGCCGGCCTGGGTGAGCCCGCTGCGCAGCACCGTGACGATCAACGCGCCGACGAGCGTGCCGAGCACGCTTCCCCGGCCACCGAACAGACTCGTGCCGCCGATGACGACCGCGGTGATCGAGTCCAGGTTGGCCGTCTGGTAGGCGTTCGGGTCGGCGTTGGGCACGCGGCCCAGCGCCTGCCACGCGGCGATACCGTAGATCAGGCCGGCGATGATGTAGACGCCGATGACCGTGCGCTGCACGTTGATCCCGGACAGCCGGGCCGCCTCGGGCTCGTTGCCCACGGCGTAGACATGCTTGCCCCAGCCCGTTTTGTTCAGTGCGTACCAGACGACGAGAAACATCACGAGGGCCAAGGTCATGCCGTAGGTGACCTCGATGCCGCCGAACAGGTAGCGCCGTGTGCCCAGCCAGGACAGCAGCGAGTCGCTGACCGGCACCGACTCTCCGGTGTAGATCCGGCTGACCGCGGTGAGAATGGTCAGCAGGCCCAGGGTCACGATGAACGGCGGCAGCTTGACGTTGGTGACGAGCACGCCGGTCAGCGCCCCGATCAGGGTGGCCGCGGCGATGCCGACGATCAGCGCCAGCCAGGCCGGCGCGCCGCCGACGACCAGCTTGGCCATCAGCAGCGTGGCCAGCACGGTGTTGGCCGCGTTGGCCAGGTCGATGCCGGCGGTGAGGATGATCAGCGTCTGGCCCAGGGCCATCGTGCCGACCACCAGCGACTGCTCGACGACCAGCGAGAGGTTGTCGAGTTCCAGGAAAGTGCTGGTGGACAAGGAGAACACGACAACCGCGACGACAAGGGCGATGGTGGGGCCGACCGCGGGCGTGCGCAGCACGTACTCGCCGAAGCTGGCCCGGGTTCCGTTGGCGGTGGTGGCCATCTCACTTCCCCCAACAGTTCTGCAGGCCCCAGGTGGTGTCCTGGGACGGGATTCCGGGCACCGGCCGGTCGGTGATGACCATGGAGCCGGTGTTCTGGAAGCCGCTGGGCTTCTTGCCGCTCTTGGCGTACTCGACGGCCGCGTCGACGCCCAGCGTGGCCATCTTGGCCGGGAACTGCATGACCGTCGCGCCGTACTTGCCGTCCTTGACGTCCTGCACGCCCTGGCAGCCGCCGTCGATGGAGCCCATCACGACCTGGTTGAGCAGGCCACGGGCCTGCAACGCCGCGTAGGCGCCGCGGGCGGTCGGCTCGTTGAGCGTGTAGACGGCGTTGACCGTGGTGGCCCGTTGCAGCAGGTTCTCCATGCCCTGCTGGGCCTGGCTCTGGTCGCCGTTCACCGACTGGTGGCCGATGATCGCCGGATCACCGTCCTTGAGACCGAAGCCCTGCAGGAACCCGGTGTGCCGCTGCGTGTCCACTGTGGAGCCGGCCGTGCCGTCCAGCATCAGCAGCTGCGGCGGCTTGTCGCCGAGCACGGCCTTGACGTACTGGCCCTCCTGCCGGCCGGCGGCGGTGTTGTCGGTCGCGTACGTGGCGTCGACCGCGCCGGCCGGATCGGTCTCGGTGTCCAGGGCGATCACCATGATGCCCTTGTCCCGTGCCTGCTTGATCGCGCTGAGCACGCCGGTCGCGCTGTTCGGCGTGATCAGGATCGTGTTCACGCCGCGTTGCACCAGGTTCTCGATCGCGGTCACCTGGCCGTCGTTGTCGCCGTCGAACTTGCCAGCCAGCGACGTGAATTGTGCGCCGAGTTTGCCCGCCTCGGCCTGCGCCGCCTGCCGGAGCGCCACGAAGTACGGATTGGTGTCGGTCTTGGTGACCAGTCCGATCTTCGCCTGCGTGTTGTTCCCGACGGCGGTGGAGCCACCCCAGTAGCGTTGCGTCGTGCAGCCCGTGGTGGTGACGGCCAGGATGGCGACGAGAGTCCCCATCGTCAGGCCCATTCTCATGGTGGCCCTCCTGATCAGCGACGGTGCTGGTTGCGGCGACGCTAATTGCGGGTAAGGTCCACAGCAAGCGTTTGCGCAAACGCTTGCACCTGTTTCGATCACGAAGCGTCGCAAGGAATGCTGCCATGGTCACCATGAAGGACGTCGCTCAACTGGCCGGCGTGTCGATCACGACGGTGTCTCACGTCGTGAACGGCACCAGGGCGGTGGCGGCGGAGACCAAGGAGCGGGTCCTCGACGCCGTGGCCAAGACCGGCTACACCGGCGACGTCATCGCCCGGTCGCTGGTCACCGGCGGCACTCGGTCCCTGGGCGTGGCCATCTCCCTGGTCGCCAACCCCTACTTCGCCGAGCTCATGCAGGCCATCGAGAGCGAGGCCACCGCCGCCGGCTACACCCTGCTGCTGGTCGACACCCACGACGAGGCCGAAACCGAGGAGTACTCCATCCGGATGCTGCGGGCCCGCCGGGTGGACGGCCTGCTGCTCACCCCCTCGCCCGGCGCCGTCGCCACCGTGCTGCCGGAGCTCCGCCGCCTCAACATCCCCACCGTGCTGGTCGACCGCCTGCCCGGCAACCAGCCCATCGACCAGGTCGGCCCCGAGAACGTGCAGGCCATGTCCGCCCTGGTCCAGCACCTCGGCGAGCTCGGCCACCGGCGCATCGGCATGATCAGCGGCGCCGCCGGGCTCACCACCTCGTCCGAGCGAGCGCTGGGCTACCGCCTCGGCCTCGGCCGCGCCGGCCTGGCGTGGGACCCCGACCTCGTCGCCTCCGGCGAGTCCACCTCCGTCCAGGGCGCAGTGGCCCTGTCCCAGCTCCTCTCCCTGCCGGCCCCGCCCAGCGCCGTCGTCGCCGGCAACAACGCCATGATGGTCGGCGTCCTGCACGAGGCCCGCCGCCGTCAGCTCAAGATCGGCACCGACCTCGCCGTCGTCGGCTACGACGACGTGGAGTGGGCCGACCTCGTCGACCCGCCCCTGACCACCATGGCCCAGCCCATCGCCGACATCGGCCGCACCGCCGTCCGCATGCTCCTGGCCCGCATCAAGGATCCCTCTCGCGAGCCCCAGACCGTCCGCCTGCCGGCCAAGCTCATGCACCGCCAGTCCTGCGGCTGCGCCTGAGCTTGTCGCTCTACGTGAGTGGCTCCGGTAGCGCCTGGGGCGAAATGAGCCACTCACGTAGAGCCATCAGCTGAAGTCCGCCGCGTGGTCCTTCGCCCACTCCGCGAAGGTGTGGGCCGGCCGGCCCGTGAGCCTCTCCACGGTGTCGTTGACCAGCTCCGGGTTGGCCACGAACCCCGCGTGCGCCGCCAGCAGCCCGTCCACCACCGCCGCCGGCCAGCTGGCAAAGATCCCTCGCCGCGCTTCGTCATCGGAGATCTCCTCGAAGCGCACCGGCCGTCCGATGGCCGCCCCGATCGCCTGCGCCTGCTCCACCTGGCTGATCGCCGCCGGCCCGGTCAGCACCGGCCGCGCCCCGACCAGGCCGTCCTCGGTCAGCGCCCGGACGCCGACCGCCGCGATGTCCTTCTCGTGGATCAGCGCCCGCCGCGCCGCCCCGTGCACCCAGCGGACCACCCCCTCGGCCCTGATCTGCGGGGCCCAGCCCAGGGTGTTCGCCGCAAACCCCGTGGGGCGCAGGAACGTCCACTCCACGCCCGCCTCCTCGATCAGCCGCTCCATCATCGCGTGCGAACCGAGGATTCCTTCGGTGGCATCGGCGGAGACACCGTTGGCCGACAGGTACACCACCCTCCGGACCCGCTTGCCCATCTCCGCGATGACCGCCGGCGCCGCGTGATCGGCGGCAATGGTCGGCCACACCAGGAACACCGCGTCCACACCTTCCAACGCCGGTCCCAGGCTCCCCGAATCCGCCAGGTCCCCCGCCACGACGTCGACACCGGCCGGCAGCGCCGCCCGCTGTGGGTCCCGCACCACCGCCCTTGTGGCAATGCCCTTGTCCAGCAACTGCTTCAGCGCACTGCCGCCACCCCGTCCGGTGGCCCCGGTCACCAGGATCATGATTCCCCCTGCTCAGCCGACGATCGCTCCACCATGCAACCTCGACCAGGCTGGAGGTCAACCGAAGGCGGGATGCACGTCGTTGCGTTCGAGGGTGGCGGCGGCCTCGAAGAGCATCCAGGCGGAGAGTTGGACGGAGAGGTCGCGTTCGGGGCGGCGGCGGCCGGGGGTGGCGGGCATGACCCACTCGGGGCCGAACAGGGGGCCGCTGCGGAGGTCGACGCGGTTGCGCCAGGCGGAGTCGGCGGAGAGGTAGACGATCTGGGCGGCTTCCTTGTCGTCGAGGACGATGGCGGCGTGGGCGAGGTAGCGGGCGAGGATGCCTGCGAACAGACCGCCGTCGCCGCCGCCGTTACCGGGCAGGACGCCGCCCTCGCCGACCATGTGCTCGGCGACGGCGAGCACGGTGCGGCGGGCGAGGGTGGCCCACACCTGGTTGCCGGTGGCGAGGAAGAGCTCGACGCACGCCCCGAGGTAGACGCCCTGGCAGTAGGTGAAGGCCCATTCGACGATGCCGGAGACCTCGCCGGAAGGGTCGACGCGGAGGCCGTCGAGGACGAGACCGGTGTCGGGGTCGATGAGCCACTCGTCGATCCAGTCCACAATGGACATGGCGCGCTGACGGTCGGCGCGGTCGCCGAGGCGGGTGAACAGCATGGCGGCGGGGCCGTTGGCCGGCACGTTCTTGAGATTGTCCTTGGTACGCCACCAGATGCCGCCGCCGCCGTGGTCGGTCCAGCCGTCACGGAGGCGCTGCCGGATCTCGTCGAGGGCCTCGGGCCGGCGGATGTCGAGCTCCTCGCCGGCCCGCCACAGGGCCAGGCCGAGCCAGGCGATGTCGTCGTAGTAGCGGTTGAGCCATCGGCGGCCGTTGCGCAGCCGGATGGTGTCGATCAGCCGCGAGATGTCACGCAGCCGCTCGTCCGAGGGGGACCGCAACTG
Organism: Kutzneria sp. NPDC051319; assembly: GCF_040682195.1. Taxonomy (NCBI): domain Bacteria; kingdom Bacillati; phylum Actinomycetota; class Actinomycetes; order Pseudonocardiales; family Pseudonocardiaceae; genus Kutzneria; species Kutzneria sp. NPDC051319. The sequence continues at coordinate 28,634 of NZ_JBFBAM010000093.1, forward strand.
GGCGTCGACGAGGCAGTCGAGCAGGTGCGCCTGCCACCAGTAGTGCCAGGGCACGTGCAGCCGACGGCCCCACGCGGGCCAGCCGGTGACGGCGATGAGGGAGCCGGGAAGGCCCCACAGGCGCCGAAGGTGTCTGGTCCGCACGGCCCGTTCGGCCATGCCTGCCCGGGCAGCCCACAGCGCGGGGGAATCCGTCACCGACCCATGGTGCGCGCTTGATCGATTCCGCAGACACCGTGATCACCAGGACGTATGAAGGTCGGCGTGTTGCGCCACCCACGTGTGCATCACGATGCCGGCGGCGACACCGGCGTTGACCGACCGCGTGGACCCGAACTGGGCGATCGACACGACCATGTCGGCGGAGGCCTGGGCGGCGGCGGACAGCCCCGGCCCCTCCTGCCCGAACAGCAGCACGCACCGTCGGGGCAGCGCGGTGTTCTCGATACGCACGGAGCCGGGGGTGTTGTCCACGGCGATGATCTCCAGCCCCTGCGCCCGCGCGAAGGCCACCAGCGACTCGACGTCCTCGTGGTGGTGCAGGTGCTGGTACCGGTCGGTGACCATGGCCCCGCGCCGGTTCCACCGCCGCCGCCCGACGATGTGCACGGCCTGTGCGGCGAAGGCGTTGGCGGTGCGGACGACGGTGCCGATGTTGTGGTCGTGCTGGAAGTTCTCGATGGCGACGTGGAACGGGTGCCGGCGGCGGTCGAGGTCGGCGACGATCTCCTCGCGCCGCCAGTACCGGTAGTGGTCGACGACGTTGCGCCGGTCGCCCTCGGCCAGCAGCTCGGGGTCGTAGCGGGCGTCAGAAGGCCACGGTCCCTCCCACGGCCCGACGCCGACCTCGGTGCCGGCCGGCACCCACTCGGTCGGGCCCAACTCGCTGTCGGGCAAGGAATCCTCGCTCATCGGACCCGCCCGCCCGGCAGGAAGTACTGCGCCCGGCCCACCTTGCCCACACCGGCCACGATGTTGCTGGGGAAGGCGACGATCCGGCTGTTCAACGCGTGCACGCTGTCGTTGTAGTCACGGGATTCCGCCGCCACCCGCTCGTCGCTCTCGCCCATCTGCTCCCACAACAGCCCGAAGTCCCGGCCCTCACGCAGCCCCGCCGGCACACCGGCCAGGAAGCTGGTCAACTCCTCGTGCAGCCGGTGCTCGGCCACGCCCTGCGCGACCGGCCCGGCGCCGCGGCTGGCCATGGCCATCGACCGCGCCTGCACGATGGTGCTCACGTTCACGCCGCCGGCCTTGGTCACGGCGACGATGCCGCCGATCAGGTCGTGCCGGCGTTGCAGCTCGCCGTCCACCCGTTGCCACTGCCGCTCGACCGCCCCGCGCTGCGCGGTGAATCTGTTGTGGCTCAACGAGACGCCGAGCGCAGCGACCAGCAGCACGACCACAACGGCCAGGACAGCGAGCAAAGGACGTCTCCTACAGACCGAGATCCGAGAGATCGAGAAGGTACCGGTACTCCAGACCGGCCTCCGCGATGGCCTCACGTACCCCGGTGTTGCGGTCGACAACCGTGGCCACGCCGACCACCGTCGCGCCGGCCTCGCGCAGCGCCTCCACGGCGGTGAGCACGCTGCCGCCGGTGGTGGAGGTGTCCTCGACGGCCAGCACCCGCTGCCCGGCGACCTCGATGCCCTCGATCCGCCGCTGCATGCCGTGCGCCTTGGTCTCCTTGCGCACCACGAACGCGTCCAGCACGTCGCCGTCGGCCGCGGCGGCGTGCATCATCGCGCAGGCCACGGGGTCGGCGCCGAGGGTGAGGCCGCCGGCGGCGACGTAGTCCCAGTCGGCGGTGAGCTGCCGCAGCAGCTTGCCGATCAGCGGGGCCGCCGCATGCTGCAACGTCGCGCGCCGCAGGTCGATGTAGTAGTCGGCTTCAGCGCCGGAAGACAGGGTGACACGGCCGTGCACGACGGCCAGCTCAGAGACAAGACGGGCCAGTTCGGACTTCGCCGGAGATTCCACTCGCACGGGTCCACACCTTCTCATGTCCGGTCGCGTCCGGCGGCGACCCGCCCGGCGATCCTTCTCACCAATCCGCGCGGCACCAGCCGCGACAGCCCGACCACGGCCTTGTACTGGAAGCCGGGAATGCTGACCGCCTTGCCGTGGCCGAGGTCGGCCAGGCACTCGCTGACCACCTGGTCGGCGTCGAGCCACCACAGCTCGGACGTCTTGCTCATGTCGATGCCGGCCCGCTGGTGGAACTCGGTGCGCACGAAGCCGGGGGCCAGCACGATCAGCCGCACGCCGGAGCCGGTCAGCGCGATGGACAGCCCCTCGGTGAAGGCGGTGACGTAGGCCTTGCTGGCCGAGTAGGTGGAGCCGCGGCCGGGCATGAAACCGGCGACGCTGGACACGTTGATGATCGCCCCGGCACGGCGCGGGACCATGGTCGCCAGCGCGGCGTGGGTCAGCCGCATCACGGCCGTCACGTTGACGTCCAACTGCTGCTGCATGTCCTCGACGGGCGAGATCCAGAACTCGCCGGAGGTGCCGAAGCCCGCGTTGTTGACCACCACGTCGACCGGGCGGGAGGCGTCGCGCAGCCGGGCCTCCACGGCCGCCCGGCCCGCCTCGGTGCCCAGGTCGGCCGGCAGCACCTCGGCGTCGACGCCGAACCGGCGCTTGAGCTCCTCGGCCTGCTCGACGAGCCGGGACTCGGTGCGGGCGACCAGCACGAGGCGGTCGCCGTCGGAGGCGAACCGGCGCACGAAGGCGGCGCCGATCCCAGAGGTGGATCCGGTGACGAGACAGGTGGCCATGGCCGGCACGGTACCGGCGAGTCGGCGCCGGGCGTATCCCTCGCCGTCAGGCCGGGTTGCGGCCGCCGAACGAGGGCCGGTAGACCTCGCCGCCGCCGGGGTTGTCGTCGGACGCCTCGTCACTGGGCGTGTCCGCGTCGAAAGGGTCGACCACGTCGGCCAGCTCGCCGACGTCGCGCAGCAGCCGTTCGAGGCGGGCCGGGCTGGCCCCGGGCGGGGCGGCCGCGAGCACCCAGTCCTCCTCCAGCCAGACCACGGTGACGTCGCCGCCGATCTCCTCGGCCGCCTCGACCAGGTCGGGCGTGATGAGCATGCGGGCGGCGGTCAGGTCGGACACGAAGGCGTAGCGCTGGCCGACCGGGCCGAGCAGGTCGGGCATCTGTTCCCGCTGGAAGGGGACGCTGGGCAGCCACAGCTCGACCACGACGGGGTGGGTGCGGCGGCAGCGGATGCCGACCAGCACCGAGTTGACCTTGCCGCCGTTCTCCAGGTCGAGCACGTACACCTGGCGCCGCCCGTCGGCGGTGAAGGTGGAGCCGGCGACGACGTCGCGGGCCACCCCGCTGCCGTAGTAGGCGATGGCCCCGTGGTGCCAGCGGGTGGGCAGCACGTGGTCTGTCTCGGCGAACTGCCAGCCGCGCAACCCCGCCCAACGCCGTCGCTCTCGGTTACGAGCCGTCCGTTGGGCGCGGTCTGTCGCCAGCAGTGCCAACCCGGCCACCGCCAGGACGACGAACGCCGTGAACCAGACCCACGCAGGTATCACAACAGGCAGGGTAGCGGCCGACCGGCGGATTACGAAGATCACTAGTGGGTCAGTTCTCCCGCGAAGGGGTAACGATGAAGTCCGCGGTGCGGCTTCCCGTGATGCAGGGAAGGACGCCTTACCTGCGTTGAACGCAGGTAAGGCGTCCTTCCCTGCATCAGCCGGGGGCG
>NZ_JBFBAM010000094.1:0-30426 GCF_040682195.1 Kutzneria sp. NPDC051319
TTTCGCAGGGAAGGACGCCTTACCCGCGTTGAACGAGGGTAAGGCGTCCTTCCCTGCATCTGGGTGGGTCAGAACGCGCCGAGGCCGTTCGGGGTGCCCAGGCCGGTCGGGCCGTCGTAGCCGGCCTTGGCGGTGCACAGGTAGCTGCCGCCGCAACTGCCGTTGGAGCCGCTGGTCACGTCGAACAGCGAGCCCGTGTGCGAGTAGGCCAGCGACGCCGGCACACTGCCGGCCGCCGGGCGGCCGGCCAGCGCGTAGACGCCGGCGATGATCGGCGCCGAGACGCTGGTGCCGCCGAACACGAGCCAGCCGCCGACGCCGTAGGTGTCGTAGACGGCCACGCCGGTCGCCGGGTCGGCCACTGCGGAGACGTCGGCGACGGTGCGCCGGGTGCAGCCGGTGTCGTGCTGCCAGGTCGGCTTGCCCTCGTACCGGGAGCAGCCGGAACCCGCGCCGCTCCAGGCCGTTTCGGCCCAGCCGCGCGCCGTGGAGCTCGTCGTCAGGTGGGTGCCGCCGACCGCCGTGACGTAACGACTGGCCGCCGGGTACTCCACGCCGTAGCCGGAGTCACCGGAGCTCACCGTCACCGCGACACCGGGGTGGTTGTAGTACGTGTCGGCCGAGGTCTCGGTCGAGAACTCCGCGCCGCCGTAGCTGTTCGACACGGCGATCGCCCCGAGCCGCACGGCCGTGTTGACCGAGGCGCCCAGGGCCGCGATGGAGGCGGAACTGGCCTCCACCAACAGGATGTGGCACTGCGGGCAGACCGCCGAGACCATGTCCAGGTCCAGCGAGATCTCCTCGGCCCAGCCGGTGTTGCCGGCCGGCAGCGGGCTCGCCGCGCCGTTCTGGTTGACCTTCTTGAAGCAGCCGTTGGCCGTGGTGCAGGCCGGAATGCCGAACGTGGACCGGTAGGTCGCCAGGTCGGACTCCGCCTTGGGGTCGTCGTAGGCGTCCACGATCGCCACCGTCAGGCCGCCACCGCCGGACGAGGGCAGCTTGTACGCCGAGCGCAGGTTGGCCGGGGACAGACCCGACGGCGCCAGCGGGGAGAACGAGCGGGCCGCGGAGTCGGTGCGCAGCAATGCCTTGCACGCCGCAAAGCCCGGTGCGGGCCGCTCGGCGCAGGAACGGACGGTCGTGATCGTCGGAGCCGATTGGGTCTGGGCGACGGCCGTTGCTCCGCCTAATGCCATCGCGCCGGCCCACAGCGTGACGACAGCGAGGATTCTCAGGGGGATCTTGGTCACCGGTACCTCCACAGGGAGTGCGGGACAAAGCTCCCCGACGGTAGGCAGTCGGTCACCGTGGGCCAATAGCCAGAATGCGGGACCCTGGCTCCGAAACGGGCAAAACGCCGGGCGGGTGCGCCCGCCCGGCGTCGTCCGTCAGAAGGCCCCTGTTCCGTTCGGCGTACCGAGGCCGGTGGGCCCGTCATAGCCGGCCTTGGCGGTGCACAGGTACGTGCCGCCGCAACTGCCGTTGGAGCCGCTCGTCACGTCGAACAGCGAACCGGTGTGCGAGTACGCCAGCGAGGCTGGCACGCCGCTGACGTTGCCGGACAGCGCGTAGACCGAGGCGACGATCGGCGACGCGACACTCGTGCCGCCGAAGACCAACCAGCCCGACTCGCCGTAGCTGTCGTAGACGGCGACACCAGTGGCCGGGTCGGCCACCGCGGACACGTCGGCGACCGTGCGACGCGAGCAGCTGGTGTCCTTCTGCCACGTCGGCTTGGGCTCGTAGGCCGAGCAGCCCGAACCCGCACCGCTCCACGCGGTCTCGGTCCAGCCGCGGGTGCCTCCGCCGGCCGTGAGGTGCGTGCCGCCGACAGCTGTGACGTAGCGCGAGGCCGCCGGGTACTCCACGCCGTAGCCGGAGTCGCCGGAGCTGACCGTGATCGCCACACCCGGGTGGTTGTAGTAGGTGTCATAGCTGGTCTCGGCCGAGGACTCGCCGCCGCCGTAGCTGTTGGACACCGCGGTGGCGCCCAGCTTGACCGCCTCGTTCACGGCCGTGCCCAGGTTGGCGTAGGACGCGGAAGTGGCTTCCACCAACAGGATGTGACAGCTGGGGCAGACCGCCGAGACCATGTCCAGGTCGAGCGAGATCTCCTCGCTCCAGCCGGTGTCGCCGGTCGGGTAGCTGGTGCCGCCGGTCTGGTTGACCTTCTTGAAGCAGCCGTTGGCCGTCGTGCAGGCCGGCAGGCCGAAGTTCGACCGGTAGGTGGCCAGGTCCTTCTCGGCGTTCGGGTCGTCCTGGGCGTCGACGATCGCGACCGTCTTGCCCGCGCCGCCGGCCGACAGCTTGTAGGCCGACTGGAGGTTGGCCGGGGTCAGGCCCGACACGGCCGGCCCGAACGACCGGGCGCCGGCGTCGGTGCGACGCAGCGCCGTGCAGGCGGCGTAGCCGGGGGCCGGCGTGGCCGCGCAGGAGTGGACCGTGGTGACGGTCGTTTGCGCCGATGCGACGCCGGCGGTGGCCAGCGCCGTGGCCGCCATCGCGGCGGCGGCCAGCAGGGACAGGAGTTTCACAGGACCTCCACGCAGGGTGTGGGGGTAGAGAGCGCCGGGTGGGCGCTACCTGAACGTAACCACGCGATTCCGGACAGCCAACGCGGGAAAACCCTCGGTCCGATGACCCGACCCCTACGTTCGGACAAACGGGCCGGTGCCGGGCACCCCGAAGGCCGGTCCTACCATCGACTCGTGTCAACCCCCTCGCTGCTGTCCCGCGTCCCGTCCCCCAGCCGCGCCGTGCAGCGCGTCATCGCCGGGGCCGCGGTTGTCGGACAGGCCGGCCTCGCCGTCACCGGCGCCGTGGTGCGGGTCACCGAGTCCGGGCTGGGCTGCACCACGTGGCCGCAGTGCCAGCCGGGCAGCCTGGTGCCCGTCACCGACCCGGTCGGCGGCCAGGCACACCAGTGGATCGAGTTCGGCAACCGGCTGCTCGGCGGCGGGCTCGGCGTGGTGTCGGCGCTGTGCGTGCTGATGGCGCTGTTCGCCAACCCGAGGCGGCGTCGGGTGATCGTGCTGGCGCTGATGATGCCGCTGGGTGTGGTGGCGCAGGCCGTGATCGGCGGCATCACCGTCCTCACCGGACTCCAGTGGTGGAGCGTCGCCCCGCACTTCCTGGCCTCGATGCCGCTGATCTGGTTGGCAGTGCTGCTGTTCCGCGCCGTCGGCGAGGGCGACGAGCCGGTCCGGCCGCTGCTCCCCCGCCCGCTGCTGGGCCTTCAGCTGGGGCAGGCCATCGCCGTCGGCGTGATCCTCATCGCCGGCACGCTGGTGACCGCCGCCGGCCCGCACGCCGGCGACATCCGCACCCCTCGCCTCGACATTCCCGTGTCGACCCTGGCCCAGATCCACGCCGACCTGGTGTTCCTGCTGATCGGCTCGCTGTTCGCGCTGGGCTTCGGCATGCGGATCAAGGACGCCACGGCCGTGCAGTGGCGCCGCTACTGGACGCTGGTCGGTGTGGTGCTGGCCCAGGCGCTGGTCGGCCTGGTGCAGTACTGGACCGGCGTGCCCGACATCCTGGTGCTGGTGCACGTGTTCGGCGTGACGCTGGTGCTGATCGCCGCCGCCTCGCTGTGGGTGGCCAGCCGCGACCGTGGCCCGGCTCCCGTCGCTGTGACCTCGGAGCCGGCCGTCACGGAGGAGCCGGAGCTGGCCGCCCGCTAGCTCTTCTCGCCCTGGGTGAAGAACTTCAGCATGTCCTCCAGCGTCATGTCCTTGCTGGCCGCGGTTTCGGCCGCGTGCTCGGCGCTGCGGGCGAACATCGTCGCCTCGTACTCGGCCAGCGCGGCGTCGACGTCGTCGGGGTGAGCGGCCAGGGCCAGACCGAGTTCGGCGCCGTCGAGCATGGCCAGGTTCGCGCCTTCGCCGTTCGGCGGCATGACGTGGGCGGCGTCACCGACCAGCGTCACCCCCGGCACCCGATCCCAGCTGTGCCCGACCGGCAGCACATAGTGCGGTCGCAGCACCGGCGGCGTGTCGGCTTCGGTGATCAACGCGGTGAGTTCCGGGGCCCAGCCGGCGAATTCCTCGACGACGCGGGCCTTGGTCGCGGCGGCATCGGTGAAGTCGATGGCCTCGAACCATTCCAGGGTCCGCCTGAGGACCACGTAGGTGTGCAGGGTGTCGCCGCTCTCGCGGTGTGCGTGGATCTCCGTGCCGTCCTGGGGCGCCATCATCGATCCGCCACCGACCGCCTTCGCGGCAGCGGGGTGCTCGGTGTCGGCGTTGTAGAGGTAGGTCTCGACGAAGGCCGTGCCCGCGTACTCGGGCGTCGCGGCGGAGACCAGCGGCCGGATCCGTGACCAGGTGCCGTCCGCGCCGACCAGCACATCCGTGACGACCGTGCTGCCGTCGGCGAAGGTCACCTCGTTGGCGCGGGCGCTCTCGACCTTGCGGCCCCAGCGGACCGTGCCCTCGGGCAGCGAGTCGAGCAGGATCTGCCGCAGGTCGGCGCGCAGGATCTCGGGGCGTCCGCCCGTGCCGTCGTCGCCCTGCTCCAGGAGGACGGCGCCGTCGGGGCGCAGGACCCGCATCGCTTGGCGGCCTTCGAGGACGTGGGCGCGGAACTCGGTCATCAGACCGGCGGCCTCGACCGCGATCTGGCCGTTGTAGTCGTGGATGTCGAGCATGCCGCCCTGGGCGCGGGCCGTGGGCGACGGCTCCGCCTCGTAGACGGTGGCCGGGATGCCGTTGACGTGCAGGACGCGGGCCAGGGTGAGGCCGCCGAGTCCGGCGCCGATGATCGTGACGTGCATGGGCTGTCTCCGTTTCCGGGCATGGTTGATCGCGCGCCGACTCACGGGCGCGGTGCTGGGGTTCGCTGGGCTCAGAAGTGCCGGTCGAGGTCGTCGAACATCGCCTCGACCACCGGCGTCAGCTCGTCGACCACGACGTCGTGCGGCGTCCCGGCGAGCACGCCCTGGCCGATGCGGTCGGTCATCAGCTGGAGGGCCTTCATGATCGCCGCCGCGTGCACCCTCGCGACCGCGGGATGCACATCGGGACACGTCTCGGTGATCGCCTCGGCCACGGTCTCGGCGTGGTTGTCGCGCATTTCGAGCACGTAGCGGCGGATCGTGGGGCTGCTGGCGCAGATCGCCGGCAGCTCACCGCGCGTCTGCTCCGGCGTGACCCGGCGATGTCGTTCCAGGTCCGCCTCGGCGATCTCACGCAGGGCGCCGGCCGGGCTGGTGCCGTCGGGCCGCTCGCGGACCATGCGGGGGTAGCGCTCGCTGAACTCCTCGGCCCGATCGAGCACGAGGTCCTGCTTGGCCGGGAAGTAGTTGTAGACCGTCTGGTCCGACACCTCCGCCGCCCGCGCGACGTCCACGACCGACACCTGGTCGTACCCGTGCTCGCCGAACAACCGCGCCGCGGTGTCGACGATGTGCTGACGCGTCAGCGCCTTCTTGCGCTCCCTGAGCCCGGCCATGTCCCCAGCCTAGCCCAGAATTTTTGGTAACGCCAAAGTTTTGTGTGCGCCAATGTTTCAGTTTCGTGGCGGGGCCGGCCGGCGCATCCAGACGGCCGGCAGCTCGTCGGCCAGCCAGCCGTACATCTCGTCGATGTTGCGCAGCCGCTGCGCCCGCTGCGGATCGCCACTGAGCAGCCGCAGCCCCGCCGCCGTCAGCTCTCGCGTGCCCGCCAGGGCGCGCAGCCGGCGGTCGATCATGTCGTTCCAGCCCTGCTCGTTGAGCTTGTACTCCGCCGCCTGCCGGCCGCGGCGGGTGGTCTTGGTGACCACGCCCAGGTTGATCAGCAGACGCACGTTCGTGCTGATCGAGCCGCTGCTGGCCTCCAGCTCCTCCGACAGCTCGGCGGCGGTGCGCTCCACCGGGTCGCAGACCAGCAGGTAGGCCAGGATGCGCCCGCCGATCAGCGGGATCCCCTCCGGCACGAAGTGCGCCGCCATGCGCTCGATCCACACCGACAGCTGGCTCTGCGTCGCCACGCCACCCACCCCTGATCCGGTCCGACACCTCGACCAGTGCCGATCAGGCCCGTCGGCGGCCCGGGAGCCTCACCGATCAACTTCAATCGACACTGAAGCCCCAGTGTATGAGGTGAAAGCTAACCGCGGTCGGCGACACGCTCACGGGGTTTCATGGTCGGGGCCGCGTCGGCGTCCCGGGTGGTGATCGCGACGGCGGCGGCGAGCAGGGCGAGGGCGGCGGCGGTGAAGAACGCGGCGCGATAGGCGATCAGACCGTCCCCGCCCGAACCGAACGCGGCGACGACGGTGCTCAAGCCGGCCACACCGCCGGCGGCGCCGAGCTGCCGGCCCACGTTGTACAACGCCGAGGCCTGGCCCAGCTCCTCGCCCCGGATGGTGGCGAACGCGGCGGTCTGCGTCGGCAGGAAGACAAAACCCACGCTCACGCCGGCCAGGAACATCAACACGATGATCTGCCAACGCGGCGTGTCGACGCCGATCAGCCCCATGCAGCCGACGACCACCGCCAGCCCGAGCAGGCCCGGAAGCTGGAGCCGGCGCGGGCCGACCCGGGGATAGATCCGGGCCACCAACTGCATGCACAGCACCACGCCCAGCGCCTCGGGAAAGGTCGTCAGACCCGATTCCAGCGGGTCGAAGCCGCGGACCGTCTGCAGGAACAGGGGCATCAGGTAGAGCAGGCCGAGGAACGCCGCCGAGTTCAGGACCGTCACGCCGCCATGCGTGCGAAACGGGCGGTTGTGCAGCAGTCGGAGGTTCAGCAGCGGCCCCTCGGCCCGCAGCTCCACGCGCACCATCGTGACCAGCAGCGCCACGCCCAACAGGCCGCTCACGATCACGTCCGGCTCGGTCCACCCCCGGTCCGGGCCCTCGCTCAGCGCGTACATCGCCGCCGCGAACCCGAAGCCCGACAACAGGAAGCCGCGAACGTCGAAGCGCCTCGGGGCGGTGTCGGCCGTACGGACCAGGAACAGCACCCCGAACAGGAACGCCAGCACGCCGATCGGGATATTCACCAGGAACACGTACCGCCAGGACAGCCGGACCGTGAGCAGGCCGCCCAGCACCGGGCCCGAGGCCGGGGCGATGATCGTGACCAGGTTCATCAGCCGGGTCGCCCGTGGCCGCTCGATCGGCGGGAACGTGCGCAGCACCATGGTCATGCCCACCGGCACCAGCAGGCCGCCGCCCGCGCCCTGCACCACCCGGAACAGCACCAGCTCCGGCAGGCTCTGGGCCAGGCCGCACAGGCCGGACGCCGCCACGAACAGCGCCAGCGCCGTGAGGAACACCCTCTTCACGCCGTAGCGCTCGGCCAGCCAGCCCGAGGCCGGCATGAACACCGCCAGGCTCAGCAGATAGCCGATGACCACCGCGTGGCCCTGCTCCGGCTGCACGTCGAAGCGCCGGGCGATCGCCGGCAGCGCCACGTTCACCACCGTGCCGTCCAGGATCGACATGAACACCGCCGCGATGTAGACCACGGGCACGACGATCTTCTGGCTCAGCTGCGGCACCGATCCCCCTCCTACCATCCCTTGTCTGGCACCTTACGCACAGCGAGCGCGCTCGCGGACCAGCCGAAGGAGTGGGCGGATCAACGGGCAGGCGCGGGCCCGGGTCAAGGCGACCTTCGACGGCCAGGGCCCGATGACCCACCCAGGCGCCCGTCGCGGGCGGTGATCACTCGGCGGTTGCCGGACGGTAGCGGACGCGGGCCGCCGCCGTCGGGTCGTCGTGGTCGAGGCGGTGCAGGCGAATCGGCGGGCCCCCGGGCCTGCGGTAGAGCCGGACCCCGTCGCCGAGCAGCACCGGCACCACGTGGATGTCGATCTCGTCGATCAGGCCGAGCTCCAGGAGCTGGGCCCCGATGTCGGGCGAGAACACCATGATGTCCTTGCCGCCGGCCGCGTCCAGGGCGATGCGCACCGCCTCGGCCGGGTCGCAGTCGAGGAAGGTGACGTCGCCGGCGGGCGTGGCGTCCTCGGGGTGGTGGGTGAGCACGAAGATCGGCCCCTCCCACGCCCCGCCCCACGGGCGGTGCTTGCCCACGGTCGCGTCCCAGCCGGCCCGGCCGCCGAGGACCGCGCCCGTGCCCGCGATGTAGCCGTCGATCACGCCCGGCCCGACGGTGAACCCGGTCATCCAGTCCATCTCGTGGTTCGGCCCGGCCACGAAGCCGTCCAGGGACATCGCGAAGGTCCACAGCACCTTGGCGGTCTCGCGCATCGGTCGCCTCCTCGGCTCGTCCGGCTCAGCCTCCCGCCGGGCCACTCATTCGTCCAATGACGACCTTTGTGCCAACCCGCCGATCTCCTTGATGAATGCTGGATATCGTGCGGTGCTCGCCTTCCGGTACGACGACACGACACCCGACGACATCCGCGCGGTCCACCTGTTCGACGACCATCCGGCAGTCGGTGGGCGAAGCCGGCCTCAGCGGGTGACCCAGCGGCGGATCTCGTGCGCCGCCCGGTCGGCGACGGGGTTGCCGGCGGGGCGGGTGACCAGATCGCTGAGGGCGAACATGTCCAGGACCTGCCCGAGATACAGCCAGTCCTGCTCGGCCGGCAGGTGCTCGGCGAAGGCGGTGCGGAAGCCGTCGACGAAGTCCTCGGGGTAGTCGGCGGCGAAGCGCAGCATGTTGGCGGCGTCGCCATAGGGGCAGCCGGCGAAGCTGAACTCCCAGTCCAGCAAGGCATCCACCCGCCAGCGCCCGTCGACTCGGCTGACCAGGATGTTCTTGGGGTTCAGGTCGGCGTGGACGAGGTGGGCCTGCTCGTCGATCGCGGCCAGGGCCGGGGCGTGCAGCGCGCAGAGCTCGGCCCAGGCCTTGCGGACGGAGACGTCCAGGCGGGCAGTCTTGGCCATGCAGGCCTCGGCGAACTCGGGAAGCTGTTGCGACCACGGGCTTTGCGGCGCGACGGCCAGACTCGCATCGGCGAAGAACCCCGGGCGGTCGAAGGTCACCGCGCCCACCGCCGCCGCCACCCGCCCGACCTCGGCCCCGAGCTCGAAACCGCCGTCGAGCACCTCGCTCAGCGGCGTTCCGGCCACGTACTCCAGCACCATGGCCGATCCCGGGATGACCTTCAGCACCTCGGGCACCGGGACGTGGCCACGGGCGGCAGCCATCACCGCCGCCTCGATCTCGTGATCGGCGCCGCCGACCCGGACGACCACAGGTCCGCTGGTCAACGTGAGCAACGATGTCTGGTGGGAGAACCCGCCGGCCAACACGCGTGATCCGACGATCTCGGCACCCAGCGCCGCTGCGATCTCCTTCATCGCCCCAGTGTGTCGTGCCCGCTCCCCCGCATCGGGAACGGGCACGACATCTACGGGGATGACAGCGTTCGTTGTCCGCCAAGGGCAACGATCTTCAGCCCAGTTTGACCGCGACGATGTAGATGATCGGGTACCAGGTGCTGCTGAGCTCGTAGTGGGTGCCGCCGGTGAAGTCCACCGCGCCGGTCGCCGCGTTCGCGGTCGCGCCCATGGCCAGCAGCAGGGGAAACACCAGAAGCAGAGCGAGTTTGCGCATGCCGGCCGCCGGTAGCCGGGGCGCCTATCGCTGCGTTATCACGGTTTCTGTGCCGTCATCGACGGGGCGCCGGGGCGGCGCCGGCCCTCGCCGGCGCCGCCCCGGTCGTCACTTCAGGTGCCGGGCGAGGAACCGGTTCGCCGCTTCTCCCTCGAACTCCGGAATGCCCGTGTGGCCGCCCATATTGGCGTGCAGCGTCTTCTCCTTGGATCCGAACGCGTCGAACAGATCCAGGGCCTGCTGCCGGTCGTTTCCCTCGTCGTCCCACTGCACCATGACGTGCAGCGGAATTGTGACCCGCCGCGCCTCTTCGAGGATGCCGCTGGGCACATAGCTCCCCGCGAACAGCAGCGCCGCCTTGATCCGCGGCTCCACCAGCGCCAGCCGGACGCCGATGCCGATCACCCCACCCGCCAGTCCCACCGGGCCGCCGATCTCCGGCAGCTCAAGCAGGGCGTCCATGGTGGCCTGCCATTCCGGCACCGCCTTGTCCACCAACGGAAGGATCAGCCGGTCGACGACGTCGTCGCCCACCGGCTCGCCAGCCTCCAGCGCCCGGCGCAGGTCCGCCCGGGCCGCGTCCACCACTTCGAGCCGGGGCCGCTCTCCGCTGCCCGGCAGCTCGATGGCCGCCACCGCGTAGCCCTCCGCCACCGCGCCCCTGGCCCGGGCTGCCAGCCTCGGGTACATCCGGCCCAGTCCGCCCGGGTGCCCCAGCAACAGCAGCGGCGCCGACCCCTCGCCTGCCGCCGTCCACAGGATGCCGGGGATCTCCCCCAGCGTGAATTCGCGCTCGAGCACGCCGTCGTCAAGCCGTTGCTCAGAAGTGAATCGCATGGTCGTGCCTTTCCGGAGTGCCTCGAACGGCGCTCCCGGACGACGACCTATCGCCCGACCGTGACCCCGTGGGGGAGCACCCATGTCGTTACGTTCACGGGTACCACCTCCTCGGTCTCTCGCACGGCCGGCGACAAGCTAGCAGCGCCCGCCGACCTCCGACAACCGGTTTTCGGGGCGCTGGTCGTGAGGATCGACGGCCGACGCCGGAGGAAGTCGGTCGGGGTGCAGGCGGCGAGCGTCTATCCGATCTTCTACGTGCGTTCCGCTCGCGGGCGGACGGTGAGCCCCAGGACGACCAGCATGACCACGAAACTCACGGCCCCGGCGGCGTGGAATCCCGTGGTGAAGGCGTCGCGGACCTGGGCCAGCAGGGCGGGATCGTGCTGGTCGGTGGCCTGTTTGAGACCGTCGACCCAGGAGCCGTCGGCGTGGCCGACGGTCGAGGCGAGCTGGTGCCGGTAGGCCACGGTGCCAATGGTGCCCAGCACGACCAGGCCGAGGGCGATGCCGAGCTCGTTGGCGGTCTGGGTGAACGAGGCGGCGGAGCCGGCCCGCTCCGGGGGCGCGTGGCCGATGACGTCGTTCATGAGGAACGGGAAGGCCGCGCCGATGCCGCCGGTCGTGAGGACGGTGCCGCCGACCAGCACGACCAGGCCGGCGGGACCGGCCGGGACCAGGGCGAACAACGCGAAGCCGGTGGCCATCAGGGCCATGCACACCGCGGTGATCCGGGCCGGCGGCAGCCGTCGGCCGAGCCAGGGACCGAGGTTGGACGCGACGATCATGCTGGCCATCTGCGGCAGCAGCCACAGCGCGGCGACCAGCGGCGACAGCCCACGCACCGACTGGAGGTAGAACGTCACGAACAGGGACGTCCCGCCCATCACCAGGGCGGTCAGCAGCAGCACCCACATCGTCCTGGCCACGCCGGGCCGGCGCAGCAGCCAGAGGTCGACCAGCGGATGCTCCAACCGGTGCTGGCGACGCACGAACACGACCCCGAGCGCGACGCCCACGGCCGCCGCGACGACGGCCGGCCCGGTGAAACCGGTGTTGACCAGTGCTTTGAGCGCGTAGACGACCAGCAGGATCGACGCCAGGCACAGCGCGGCGCTCCGAAGGTCGAGCCGGCCGGGATCGGGCGCGCGGAACTCCGGCAGCACCCAGGGCGCGGCCACGACGGTCAGCACCATCACCGGCACACCCATCAGGAACACCGAGCCCCAGCCCCAGTGCTCGACCAGCACACCGCCGACCAGCGGGGCCACCGCCATCCCGGTCAGGAAGCACGTCATGTACGCGCCCATCGCCGACAACGAGTCCTTCGGATCGGGGTAGATCCGCCCCAGCAACGCCATCGAGGCCGGCATGATCGCGGCGCCGGCGACGCCCATCACGGCCCGGGTCGCGATGATCATCCACGGCGCGACGGCAATGGCCGCGACCGCCGAGGCCAGCGCGAACACCGCCGCGCAGACGACGATCAGCCGCCGGCGGCCGATCCGGTCGCCGACCGTGCCCATCGTGACCATGGTGCCGCCGACCATGAAGCCGTAGATGTCGTTCATCCACAGCAATTCGGTCGGCGTCGGATTCAGGTCGGCGGCCATCCGGGGCAGCGCGACGGCCATCACGCTGATGTCGATCGCGATCAGCAGAGACGGCAGCGCGAGCAGCGCCAGCGCCACCCGCGGGCTGCGGGTGCGCGGCGAGGACGTGGTGGTCACGACGTCCTCCGGCTGAAGATCACGTGCGAGCCCCCGGCCGGCGAGGCGACCGTCTCCACGTCGAAACGCCCCTCGACCCCTTCCAGCCCGTCCCACAGCCCGACGCCGCGGCCGAGCACGATCGGCACGATCACCACGTGCAGCAGGTCGACCAGGTCGGCGGCCAGGAAGTCCCGCACCACGGTCGGTCCGCCGCCGATACGGACGTCCAGGCCGCCGGCGGCCTCCTTGGCCTCCGCGAGCACCTCCTGCGGCGTGCCGGCGCGGAAGTGGAACATCGTGCCGCCGTCCATCTCCAGCGACGGCCGCGGGTAATGCGTCATCACGTAGACCGGGGTGTGGAACGGCGGCTCCTCGCCCCACCAGCCACGCCACGACTCGTCCTCCCACGGCCCGCGGTGCGGCGAGAACTTGTTGCGGCCCATGATCTCCGCGCCGACCCCACGGAATCCGGTCTCGGTCAGGGCGTTGTCCACACCCCGACTGCCGCCCGGGCCGCGTCCCATCATGTCGCGGGCCATCGCCGTGTCGAAGAACCACTCGTGCAGCCGCTGCCCGGCGTGCCCGAACGGCGCCTCCATCGTCTGGCCCTCGCCGGTGGCGAACCCGTCCAGCGACACGCACATGTTGTGCACCCTGACCAGCTGCTTCTCGGCCGGTGACGTCGTCATGGCTACCCCTTCCCCGCTGCGGTTTCACTGACACGTCGGATGCGCGCGGCGATTCTCGACATCGCGCGGGGACCGATTCGCAGGTTTTTCCCGAGCCCTTGCCGGCAGCGTTGCTTTGTTCTATAACTACTACAACAGCTCACCAAGGAGGGAGGTCCCGTGATCATCAGTCTCGATCTGTCCAGCGACGTGCCGATCTACCAGCAGCTGCGGGATCGGATCGTGGAGGGCATCGCGACGGGCACGCTGCCGGACGGGGAGTCGCTGCCGTCGACACGGCAGCTGGCGGCGGACTTCGGGATCAACTTCCACACCGTGAACAAGGCGTACGACCTGTTACGGCAGCAGGGATTCGTGCGGCTCAACCGCAAGACCGGCGCCGTGATAGGCGCCACCGCCTCGGACGAGGCGTTCGTGGCCGACTGGACCGGGCGGGCGCGCACGCTGCTCGCCGAGGCCGTGGCCAAGGGGGTGCCCGCGGACGAGGTGCTGGCGACCTGCCGGGCCGTGCTCGCGGAATTCGACCAAGAACAAGGGGATGAGTCATCGTGACCACGACCGGTGTTGCGGTGCATCTGGTGTTGACGGCTCTGCTGCTCTACATGGCCTGGCTCACGCCGTCGCTGTCGGCCCGAACGGTCCGCTTCGGCGTCCGCGTGCCCGACGACCGCATCGACGATCCGGTGGTGCGGCGGGAGATCCAACGCTTCCGCACCACGCTGCTGCTCTCGGGGGTGGTCACCGCGGCGGCCGGCGTCGGCCTGATCCTCACGGCGGGAGTCGCGCTGGTGCCGGCGCCGCTGCTGGCGCAGGTCATCGTCTGGTATCTGCTGTACTTCCGGGCCAACCGGGTGATCACGGCGGCCAAGGACCAACAGCAGTGGTTCGCGGGTGTGCGGCAGGGGCTCGTAGCGGACACGACGCTGCGCAGCGACCCGCCGAAGTTCCCGTGGCTGTGGCTGCTGCTGCCGGTGCTGGTCGTCGTGGTCAGCGCGGTGCTCGGCATCATCCGCTACCCGGACCTGCCCGATCCGATGCCGGTGCACTTCGACGCCGCCGGCAACGCCAACCGGTACGCGGCGAAGTCGATCGGCAGCGTCTTCTCGATCGTCTTCATCCAGGCCGGGCTGACGGTGGTGCTGTGCGGGATCGGCGCGCTGGTGTTCCGCGGCCCCGCCGACGTCGACCCGTCCCGGCCGGCCGCCTCCGTGCGGGCGCACCGGGAGTTCATCGCCCGGCTGGGCAAGGGTTTCATCGTCTTCGCCACGCTGATCAACCTCGGCCTGCTCGCCACCGACTGGTCGATGTGGAGCGGTTCGGGACAGGTGGGCGTGCTGCTGCCGCTGACGCTCGGGCCCATCGTCGTCGGCGTGGCGCTGCTGGTGATCATCATCGTGCAGCGCAACCGCGAGCGTGAACCCGACGAGCACACCGGACTGACCCATCGCGACGACGACAGCAACTGGATCGGCGGCATCATCTACCGCAATTCCGACGATCCGTCCTGGTTCGTGCAGCGGCGCTTCGGTTTCGGCTGGACGGTCAACGTCGGCAACCGGGTCGCGCTCGTCACCTGCCTCGGCCTCACGGTCGTGGTCATCGCGTTCGGCCTGCTCCTGCCGCTGATCGTCCGCTGAGGGGGGAATCACCATGCACAGCCTCGTAGTCGCGGCCCTCGTCGCCGCCACCATCACACCCGCCAACGGCGTCGCCGCCGTGGACCGGGAGATCACCTTCCAGTCCGACGGCGTCACCGCGTACGGCACGCTCCACGTGCCCGCGCACCGCCGCGGCGACCGGCTCGCCGCCGCCCTGCTGCTGCCCGGCAGCGGCCCCACCGACCGAAACGGCAACCAGGCGAGCATCCACCCGAACACCCTCGCGCTGCTCGCCGACGCCTTGGGGCAGGACGGCATCGTCACGTTCCGGTTCGACAAGTACGGCAGCGGCCCCAGCCACACCCCGCCGCCCGCCGGCGCCGACTACACCGTCTTCATCCGCCAGGCCGACGCCGCGTACGCCACCCTGCTCCGGCAGCCCGAGACCAACCCGTTCGCCATGCTCGTCGTCGGCCACAGCGAGGGCGGCATGAACGCCATGCTCGTCGACACTTCCGTGTGGCCCCGGCCGGCCGGGCTGGCGCTGCTGGCCCCGCAGGACGCCCGCATCCTCGACATGATCGCCATGCAGGTCGGCGCCCAGCTCGACGCCGCCCTGCCGCCCGATCAGGCAGGCGTCCAGAAAGGCCTGATCGCCGCCTGGATCTCCGCCTACCGGACCGGCACTCCGGTCAGCACCGCCGGCATGCTGCCGTCCATCGCCGCACTGTTCCAGGTCCTCCAGGCCCAAGGCGACTTCCTCCGCGCCGACGACGCCATCTATCCCCCCGACGTCGCCCGCCACGTCCCCGCCGGCACCCGCGTCCTCGTCACCTGCGGCACCGCCGACGCCAACGTCCCGTGCGACACCACTCCCCCGCTCCTGCAGTCCCTACGCGGGGAGCACCTGGCCACGCTGGACGGCCTCGACCACTTCTTCCACCCGGCGGGCAGCCCCGTCGACAACCAGCCCCTGGCCCCGGCGCTGCTCACCGCGCTGCACCAGTGGGACCGCCCCTGGGCCCAACGCTGACGTGAAGGGACCATTCCTCCACTCCGAGTGGAGGAATGGTCCCTTCCGAACAGCTCCGTCAGACCTTGGGGGCGGCCATGCGGCGGCGGTGGCGGGGGCCGATCTTGGCGGCGGCGGTGGTTTCGCGGTCCCAGTCGGCGGCGTGGAGGTCGGTGGCGGCGACGAGGGCGTCGCCGGTGGCGACATCGGGGACGATGATGTCGCCGAGGGCGCCGTCGTGGCCGACGAGGACGACGCGGGCGCCGGCGCGGCCGAGGCGTTCGACGACGGCGCGGGTGGGGCGGCCGTGGGCGGCGACGAAGGCCTTGGCGGAAGACACCGCGCGGCCGGGAATCGTGGTCTGCTCCGACATCCGACCACCATATGGCCAGGCCGGGCGACTAGATTGGGCGCAGTGACGCTCGTTACCTCATTCCTCGACTGGTACCTGCCGGCGAACCCGATGCTGGCGGCGAACCTGGGCCTCACCGAGCACGAGAGCACGCTCGGCGACTACACGGAGGCCGGCTTCCTGGCCCGGCAGCGGGACCACGCGCAGTGGCTGGCCCGGTTCACGGAGGCGGATCCGCCGACGGAGTTCAGCGACCTGATCGACCACGAGCTGGTGCTCACGCATCTGCGCCGCGAGCGGGCGATGGCCGACTGGCCGTCCTGGCGGCGTGATCCGGCGGTGTACGTGGGCACGCCGTTGCAAGCGCTGTTCTCGACGTTCCAGCATCGCCTGCGGCCCGAGCCGGAGCTGGTGGCCTCGGCGCTGAGCCGGGTGGCCGAGCTGCCGGGCGTGTACGCGGCGTGCCGGGCCAACCTGGACGTGGAGCAGGCGTCGCCGCAGATCGTTCGGCGGGCCCTCCGGCAGCTGGGCACCACCCGGGCTTTCCTCACCGAGGTGCTGCCGTCGGCGGTCGAGGACGAGTCCGACCGGGCCCGGCTCGCCGAGGCCGGCGCTCGCGCGGCGGACGCCGCCGACGAGCTGGCGGGGTACCTGTCGGACTTCGCCGAGCGGGCGGTCGGCGACTGGCGGATGGGCGAGAAGCTGTACTCGACGCTGCTGACCGAGTGCGAGCTGCTCGACTACGGCGCGGGCGAGCTGCTGACCCGGGGCGTGGCGGCCTGGCAGGCGCTGGACGCCGAGGCCACGGAGCTGGCCGGCGGCGACTGGCGGGCCAAGGTGCGCACGTTCCAGGACGACCACGCGGCGTCCATGGACGAGCTGCTGGCCGACGTGACCGCGGAGACGGAACGGGCCCGGCAGTTCCTCAAGGACCACGACCTGGTCACCTTCGCCGAGGGCGAGGAGTGCAAGGTGGTGCCGTCGCCATCCTTCCTGCGGCCGCTGTTCGTGGTGCCGTTCTACGGCGCACCGCCGGCGATGGCCACGTCGCGCACCGGCTTCCACTTCGTGCCGTTCACGCCGGACGACGCCACACCCGAGCAGGTGGAGCAGCGGCTGCGCACCAACTCCCGGGCCTCGCTGCCGACGCTGGCCGTGCACGAGGCGTATCCCGGCCACCACTGGCACTTCTCTTGGCACGCCGGCAATCCGCGGCCCGCGCGCAAGGTGTTCCGCACCCCGTACTTCGCCGAGGGCTGGGGCCTGTACTCGGAGCGCATGATGCGCGAGCAGGGGTACTTCGCCGACCCGGCGCACGAGCTGGCCCACCTGGACTTCCGGCTGTTCCGGGCGGCGCGGATCATCGTGGACACCGAGCTGCACTGCGGCGACATGACCGTGGAGCAGGCCGAGGAGTTCATGACGACCAGGTACACGCTGACCGCGGGCACGGCCAAGGGCGAGGTCGACCGGTACTGCGCGTGGCCGACGCAGGCGCCGTCCTACCTGACCGGCGCGATGGAGATCGAGGCCATCCGGGACGAGTTCCTGGCCCGCGGCCTGGGCAGCCTCAAGTCGTTCCACGACCGCATCGCCGGCTCGGGCGCGCTGCCGCTGGGCCTGGCGCGTCGGGTGGTGCTGGAACAACCCGGGGAGCAGGCTGGTTGGCGCTGACGAAGGGTGTCTTTCGAGGAGGAGTGAGTCCATGCGGGCGGTAGTGGTCGAAAGCTTCGGCGGTCCCGAGGTCCTCAAGGCGGCCGAGGTGGCCGATCCGACGCCGGGCGCGGGAGAGCTGCTGGTCAAGGTGGCCGCCGCGGGCGTGAACTACATCGACACCTACCAGCGGA
Organism: Kutzneria sp. NPDC051319; assembly: GCF_040682195.1. Classification (NCBI taxonomy): domain Bacteria; kingdom Bacillati; phylum Actinomycetota; class Actinomycetes; order Pseudonocardiales; family Pseudonocardiaceae; genus Kutzneria; species Kutzneria sp. NPDC051319. The sequence continues at coordinate 17,565 of NZ_JBFBAM010000094.1, forward strand.
CCGGCGCCTACCCGATGCCGACGCCGTTCGTGCCGGGCCTGGAGGGCGCCGGCGAGGTGGTCGCCGTCGGCGGCGGCGCCAGCCGGTTCAAGGTCGGCGACCGGGTGGCCTGGGGCGCGACGATCGGCAGCTACGCCGAACTGACCCGGGTGCACGAGGACGGCGCGGTGGCCGTGCCGGACGGCGTGGAGCTGGGCGTCGCCGCCGGCGCGATGCTGCAGGGCATGACCGCGCACTACCTGACCCGGTCGACCTATCCCGTGCAGTCCGGCGACACGGTTCTCGTGCACGCGGCGGCCGGCGGCATGGGGCTGCTGCTCACGCAGTCGGTCAAGGCGCTGGGCGGCCGCGTCATCGGCACGGTGTCCACGGCCGAGAAGGAGAAGCTGGCCCGCGAGGCCGGCGCCGACGAGATCATCCGCTACACCGAGACGGAGATCGCGCCGGAGGTCCGCCGCCTCACCGACGGCCAGGGCGTGGCCGTGGTCTACGACGGCGTCGGCAAGGACACCTTCGACGCCAGCCTGGAGAGCCTGCGCGTCCGCGGCACGCTCGCCCTGTTCGGCGCGGCCAGCGGCCCCGTGCCGCCGTTCGACCTCCAGCGCCTCAACGCCGCCGGTTCCCTGTTCGTCACCCGGCCCACGCTCGCCCACCACGTCCTGACCCGCGAGGAGCTCGACTGGCGGTCCGGCGAGGTGCTCGCGGCCATCCAGTCCGGCCGCCTCACCATCCGCATCGGCGGCCGCTACCCGCTGGCCGAGGCGGCCCGGTCGCACGACGACCTCCAGGGCCGCCGCACCACCGGCAAGCTGCTGCTGATCCCCTGAGGCCTTCATGCAGGGAAGGACGCCTTACCCGCGTTGAACGAGGGTAAGGCGTCCTTCCCTGCATGATCCCTTGAGGACGTTCTGCGGAATGCCGACCATGACGTCCTGGGCGACTAGGATCCGCTCGATCATCGATTTCCCTCCCTGGAATCGTGACCGGATCCTGTCGCCGACGAGTGATCACGGCGTTGGCGGGGGAAGCTCACGGCAACGCGACCACTGGCTGTGCGCCTAGCGGCCATCCTGTCACCCGATGGGATGAAATGCCCTGGTCACTGCCGCTGGTCACGACGATGAGCCGACTGCACAGCCATATGCACGTGCACGATTAGCTGGTACGGTTCACCACATGCACGAGCCCCTGCACGTGCATGTGCACTGGAATCGCTAGTGACCGGGAGGGGTCATGGCAGACCAGATCGACATCCACAACGGCATGTCCGCGACCGACCTGGCCGACGTCGCCTGGCGCAAGAGCCGTCGCAGCGGCGCGGTCGGCAACTGCGTCGAGGTCGCACGGCTGGCCAACGGCGACATCGCGGTCCGCAACTCCCGGTTCCCGAACGGACCGGCGCTGGTCTACACGCAGGCCGAGATCACGGCCTTCGTCGGCGGCGTCAAGGACGGCGAGTTCGACGACCTGGCCTGAGCCGGAACCACGGCCCAGGGCAGTTCGGCCCAGGAACTGTTAAACACAGCGGCAGTTCGCCCAGGAACAACTCGACACCGGAACAGTCGGCACCGGGTCAGCACGGCGGGGGTGGCCTCCTGCTCGAATCAGGAGGCCACCGCCGACCCGCCCAGCAAGCGGGACGTCAGACCGTAATCGAGACTAGCTCACGGATACGGCGAACACATGCGCCGCGCCGCCGGTCGTGCCGGCCGGAAGCGTGACGCTGCGAACCTGCTTGCCCGCCGCCAGCGTGATCGGCGCGGTGGCGAACAGGTAGGACGTGTACGGCCGGTGCAGCCGGAACCCGTAGCGCGCGAACGCCGAGTTGATGTACGGCGAGCTCGCCACCACGGTGTTGCCGAACTGCGGCTGCTCCTTGCCCCCTTGTAGCAGCCACTCGGACAGCCCGAGATCGGCCGCCTGTGTGCTGCCGTCGGCGTAGGTGATCGTGACCTTCCCGGTGGCGTCGCCGCCCGTCGCCGCGCCCAGGAACGCCAGCTTGGTCGCGGTGGCGGGCGCATTGAGCCGCACCGTCTGTCCATTCGCGACGATGTTGTCCGGTGCGGCGCTGCCGGCCGAGGCCGGCCAGGTGAAGCCGTCGACCTGACCGCCGGGCGTGATTCCCTTGGCCGCCAACTGCTGCACGGAATAGGAGAAGCCACCCGGGTACAGGCTGGTCTCGCCGAAGTGCCCCATCCACACGGTGTTGTCGTCGCTGACGCCGATGTTGTTTGCTGCCGCGGCAAGGGTCCCCGGTGTGGCCGCGTCGACGGTCAGCTGCGCGGGTAGCTGCCGCGCGCCGGATCCGCTGAACACAATCGGAACCGTCGTGTAGGTCTCCTTGGCCGCGGTCACGGTGACGTCCTGTGTGGACTTTCCGTTCGGGCCGACCGTGAGCGTGCCGCTGGACGGCGTCACGGTGACGCCGGCCGGTGGATTCGCCTTCCACGTCACGGTTCCCGAGCCGGTGATGCCTTCGGCCCGCACGGTCGCGGTCGCCGACCCGCCCGGGGCCAACTTCACGGTGCCGGAAACCGCACCACGCACCGGGACCTCGCCTTCGTGGAACGAGGGCGGCGCGTCCTTGGCGGCGGTGCCCCACGTCGGGCTCGGCGTGCCGCTGAGGGTGTAGTCGAGACGACCGCCGTTGACCGCGAACGACTCCGGCACCCACGGCTTGGTGCTGCTCTTTCCGTTGAGCCGCAAGGACTGCACGTACTTGTTGGCCGAGGACGCCCCGGGCGCGCTGATCTCGATGCGCTGCCCGCCCTCGCGGGTGATGCTGATCTTCGGGAACAGCGGGCTGGCCAGCACGAGCTCGGCCCGCCCCGGCGCCTCCGGGTACATGCCCAGCGCCGCCCACACGTACCACGACGAGGTGGCGCCGAGATCGTCGTTGCCGGGCAGGCCGTCGGCCGTCGGCTTGAACAGCTGCTCGGCGCTGCGCCGCACCACGTCGGCGGTCTTGGCCGGCTTGCCGGCGTAGGAGTACTCCCACGGCACCTCGAACGACGGCTCGTTGGCCATCCACGCGTACGGCTGGTCGGCCGAACCGTTCAGGACGGTGAAGAAGGTGTCCAGCCGCTTGATCGTCGCCGCCGGCCCACCCATGGCGGTGACCAGGCCGGACACGTTGTACGGCACCATCCAGGTGTACTGGGCGGCGTTGCCCTCCTGGTACTGGAACTCCTGGTAGGCGGCGGGGTCGAACGGCGTGGCGAACTGCCCGGTGCGGTCCCGGGTCTGGAGATAGCCGGTGTCAGGGTTGTAGACGTTCTCCCAGTACTGGGCGCGGGCCATGAACTGCCGCTGCACGTCGCCCTGCCCGAGCCGGCCGGCCAGCTGCGCGATGCCGAAGTCGGCGGTGGTCTCCTCCAGCATGTCGGAGACGTTGTCGGCGTGGTAGCCCAGGGTCTCGTAGTCCCACAGGCCTGGCCGCTCCAGCGCCCGTTCCCCCGGCTGCTGGATCCGGGTGGCCCCCTTGACCATGGACGCCAGCGCGCCGTGCACGTCGAAGTCCTTGGCCCCGAAGGCAACCGCGCTGGCGATCATCGAGTGGTACGGGTCGCCGCCCATGACTCCCATGAAGTCGTTGTTCTGCGACCAGCGGTCCCAGATGCCGCCGGCCTGCGTCGCCTGGTTGTACATGGACTGCGCGATGTCGGAGGTCTCGTGCGGGGCCAGCAGGGCCAGCAGCTGGATCTCGTCGCGGTAGACGTCCCAGCCGGAGAAGTTGGCGTACTGGGCGTGGCCGCGGGGCTGTTGGTGGATCTTGTTGTCGAAGCCGGTGTAGCGGCCGTCGACGTCGGAGAAGACGTTGGGCTGCAACAGGGTGTGATACAACGCGGTATAGAACGTGGTCAGCTGGTCCTTGGAGCCGCCGCCGATCCGGACCTGGCCGAGCCGGTCGTTCCAGGCCTGACGCGCCTGCTTCACCAGCTGGTCGAAGCCCTTGGTTCCTTGCTCGGCACGCACGTTGTTCACGGCGCCGTTCGGATCCACATAGGACAGACCGACGCGGGCCTGCACGGTGGTGCCCGGCGCGAACGTCACGAACGCGCCGGATCCGCCGTCGGCGGTGACGACCTGCTTGTCCCAGGTGGTGTTGCTGAGGTTGCCGCCGTGGGCCTGCGTTCCGCCCGGGGTCACGGTCCCGTTCTGCCAGGTGCCGACACTGGCGAAGGGCTGGTCGAAGGTGGCGGTGAAGTAGGCCTTGTACTTGTTGGGGCCGGCGCAGAAGTGGCCGCTGGCGACCCAGCCGGAGATGGTGTGCTTGGCCGCGTCCACGGTCACGGCGGCATCGTCGCTGCCCATCGCGGAGTCGGCGGTGTCCACCAGCAGCGTGGCGGGACCGTTGGCGGGAAAGGAGAATCGGCCCAGGCCCGAGTGCTGCGTGGTGGTCAGCTCGGTGGCGACACCGGCGTCGGTGGTCACCTTGTAGTAGCCGGGCGACGCGGATTCGTTGCTGTGCTGGAAGGTCGAGTAGTAGTGGGCCTGGTCGGCCGCCGGGGACACGGTGACCGCCCCCGCGTAGGGGATGAACGGCAGGTCGCCGGCCGCGCCGCCGCAGCCGGCCCCGTTGAAGTGGGTGAGGCTGAAGCCCCGGAGCCGGTTCTCCTCCCACGCGTAGCCGCTGTCGCGGTCGCGCACGAAGTACCGGCCGGCGCCGTCGGGCGCCTTGGGTTCCAGCGGGTTGTCCGGGCTCCACTGCACCATGCCGAACGGGACGTCCGCGCCCGGGAACGTGTCGCCGGCGTAGCTGTTGGTCTCCGGCGTCTGGCCGGCGGCCGCGCCGACGAACGGGTTGACGTAGCCGGCCAGGTCCGAACCGTGCTCGGCGTCCGCGTCGGCCGGCACGGCGGCGAGCGCGGAGGCCGCTAAGGCCAGTGGGAGGACCAGCCCCAGGGTTAACCGCATGAACAGCGCTCCCTTCGGGTGACATCGTTGTCACCCCACTCTCTGGGTGACCGGTTGGAGACAATCAGTAGCTAAAGTCCGCGTCAAGGCCCGTCCGGTCGCATACGCGCCGGGAACGACCCGAACGGCCGTGGGCAATACACCGCATGCACAACGAGACAGCGCTGGTCGACCTGATCGCGCGAGAGGTCCGGCCGATGACGGCCGAGGCCTTCGACACCGGCCGCCGAAGGCTGATGGGCAGCCTGCGGTCGGAACGCCGCCATCGGATCGCGCGCCGGGTCGCCATCGGCGGGTGGGCGATCGCGCTGGTGTGGCTTCCGGTGGACCTGGTCTGGTTGCGCGGCGCCACGATGCTCGACCTGGAGGTGTATCGCAACGGCGGCCTGGCCTGGCTACGGGGAATCCCGCTCTACGTGGGATTTCCCGGTCCGCTGCTGAGCGGGCCGAACCTGCCGTTCACCTATCCCCCGCTGGCCGCCGTGCTGTTCAGTGTCTTCGCCGCCATACCGCTCTGGCTGTCCCGAACCCTCGTCACGGTGGTCGGCTTTCTCGCGCTGTCGACCGTGACAGTCGTGGTCGCCGGCCGGTTGGACAAACGTCTGAAGTGGACACTCGGACCGGCGGCCGCGGTGGCCGCGCTGTACTTGGAGCCGGTGGGATCGACCTTCGGCTACGGCCAGGTCAACCTCGTGCTGATGGCGTTGGTCGTGGCGGATTGCCTTGCCGTGCGGCGGTTCCGTGGTGTCCTCGTCGGACTGGCCGCCGTGATCAAGCTGACCCCGCTCGTGTTCATAGTGCACTTCGTCGTGACACGCGACCGGCGTTCCGCCGCCACCGCGGTGGCGTCCTTCGTGGGATTCGCGGTGATCGGTCTGCTGCTGGCGCCCCGGGACACCGTGGAGTTCTGGTTCCACGCCATGGTCAATCCGGAGCGGATCACCACTCTGTCCATCATGACCAACGAATCGTTGCGAGCCGAGCTGTATCGGTTGCCGGCCTTGGCTTCCGTGCAGACACTGCTGTGGGTGGGGCTGGCGGTTCTCGTGCTGGCCCTGGCCTGGCGGGCCGCACACCGAGCCCGCAACGACGTCGTCGCCCTGGTGGCGATCGCCGCAGCTGGGCTGCTCGCGTCACCGATCTCCTGGTCCCATCACTGGGTCTGGGTGGTGCCCGCGCTCATGGCGTTCGGCTGGACGATCTGGCGGGACCGCGCCTGGCGACGTCTGCCACTAGTGCTCATGGCCTGTGCCGTGTTCTGCATCGGTCCGCCCTACGGCTGGCTGACGTCGAGCGCGGACCAGGAGCTGAAGTGGGCCGTGTGGCAGCACATTCCCGGGGCCGCTTACGTCTGGCTGGGCCTCGGCCTGCTCGCGGTGCTGGCCTTCGGTCGTGACCGGATCGGGAACGCTCGGCCCGGTCGCGGGCAATAAACCACATGCAGAACGAGACAGCGCTGGTCGACCTGATCGCGCAGGAGGTGCCGCCGATGACCACCAAGGCCTTCGAGGCCGGCCGTCGGCGGTTGTTGAGATCCTTGGCCGACAACGGGTTCCACCGGCCGCTGGACGCGGTCGGGCGCTGGCTCACCGCCCATGCCCGTGCCGTGTCCGCGGTGCTGGTCGGGGCGGCCGTGCTGATGTTCGTGCTGTGGCTCAGCGGCGGCCTGATCGACATGCGGGTCTACCGGGCCGGCGCGCAGGCGTTGATCGAGGGCCGGCCGCTGTACTCGCAGGGCGTGCTCGGCCCGATGTTCTTCACCTATCCCCCGTTCGCGGCCGTCTTCTTCCTGCCGCTGGCCGTCATCCCGTACCCGGTCCTGTGTGGACTGTGGATTGCCGGCAATCTGGTGCTGCTATGGCAGATCGTGCGCCGTTGCACCGCGACCGTCGGCCTGCCGACACCCTTGGCGCTGGTGTTGTTCGGCCTGGCCGTCTGGCTCGAACCGGTGCGCACCAGCCTGGCGCTGGGCCAGATCAACATCATCCTGCTCGGGCTGGTCGTGTTCGACCTGTGCCGCCGTCGGCCGTCGAGGTGGGCGGGCATCGGTGTCGGTCTGGCCGCCGCGATCAAGCTCACGCCGCTGATCTTCGTGCTGTACCTGCTGTTCGCCCGCCGCTGGCGCGAGGCCGGCGTCGCCGTCGCCACCTTCGCCGTCACGGTGATCCTCGGGATTCTGTTCGTGCCCGAGGCCATGCACTACTGGATCGGCGGCGTGTTCGGCGACTCCACGCGGGTTGGCCCGGTGCTGTCGTGGTCCGACCAGTCCATCCACGGCATGCTCGCCCGAGTGCTGGGCGAGAGGGAATCCGGGCCCCCGTGGCTGCTCCTCGGCGGCGCGGTGGGCTTGGCCGGCACCGCTGTGGCAGGAGTGATCGACCGGCGCGGCGACCGTGTTCTTGCCCTCGGCATCGTCGGCATGACGGCCGCCGCGGTGTCACCGTTCTCCTGGGAGCACCACTGGGTCTGGTTCCTGCCGGTGATCATCGCGCTGGCGGCGCGGCTGCCCTGGCCCGTGCCGGCGCTGGTGTTCCTGGCCGGGGCGGCGGTTCCCACCGAGCTGCCGCCGATCGACTTCGGGCACGGCATGCCCACGGGCATCATCTCGATCGACTTCGAGGGACCGCTGGCCTTCGTGGTCCGCAACAGCTACCCGCTGACGATCATGGCCGTCATCACCGCACTAGGCATACACCTGCTGCGGCGTCGACGGGTTCGGGCGTGACCGGCCCCGGGAACGGCTCGGGGGCCGGCGGCTCGGTACGGTCGATCGGAAGCGAGAAGACATCGATGACCCAACTCATGCCTGGTTCTTCGCGTTACGCCGAAAAGCGTTACGGCCTTTCGGCAATGCGCCGAGCCGCCTCCTCCGACCAGTCCAGGATGGCCTCGGTCAGCCGCAGGTTGAGGTCGAGCGACAGGTTGTGCGGCCCGTACGGCGGGGAGATGGCGGCACTGCGGGCCATCAGCGCCAGCACGCCCTCCTGCTGGTCCCGCAACGCCTGGATGTCCCGTTCCAGCACGCACAACGCGTCCTCGCGGCTCAGCGCGACCGACAACAACCAGGCCCGCAGGTAGGCCTCGCTGCGCATGGTGCGGTCGGGCTCCACGTCGACCAACCAACGCCGCAGCTCGGCCCGGCCGCCGTCGGTGATGGCGTACGTGCGCTTGCCACGCGGCCCTTCCTCGACGCACTCCACGTGCCCGTCGGCGGCCAGCCGGGACAGCTCGGGGTAGAGCTGGTGGTTGCGGGCGTTCCAGATCTGCCGCAACGTGTCCTGGAAGATCCGGCCCAGCTGGTAACCGCTGTTGGGGCTGACCGAGAGCAGCCCCAACAGCGCGTGCCGCAACGACATCAGGCGCTCCGCTCGGGGCCGGACCCATTTGACGCAGGCAGATACGCCGCCGCCTGGAGCGTGAACAGGTGCGCGTAGCCCTTGTCGGTGGCCATCAGCTCGTCGTGGGTGCCGTACTCGGCCAGCTGACCGTTGTCCAGCAACAGGATCCGGTCGGCTTGGCGCACGGTGGAGAACCGGTGCGAGATGTAGAGCGTGGTCCGGCCGTGGGAGAGATTGCGCAGCCGGGCGAACAGGTCGTGCTCGGCCTGGGCGTCCAGCGCGGAGGTGGGTTCGTCCAGGATCAGCAGCGGCGCGTCCCGCATGAAGGCCCGGCTCAGCGCGATCTTCTGCCACTCACCGCCGGACAGGTTGGCGCCCTCGTTGAACCAGCGGCCCAACGGAGTGTCCATGCCCATCCGCATGCCGGCGATCAGCTCGTCGGCCCCGCCCGCCTCGGCCGACCTCTCGATCAGCTCACGGTCGGTGACGTGCTCGATGTCGCCGACGCCGATGTTCTCCGAGGCGCTGGCCTGGTAGGTCACGTAGTCCTGGAACATGGCGCTGATCTGGCGGCGCAGCGCGTCGGGGTCGAACTCGCGGATGTCGATGCCGTCCAACAGGATCCGGCCGCTGGTCGGGTCGTAGAGCCGGCACAGCAGCTTGAACAGGGTGGACTTGCCGGCGCCGTTGCGGCCGACGACCGCGGTGGTCTGGCCCGGCCTGATCTCGAAGCTGACCCCGTTGAGCGCCACCGAGTCCGTGCCGGGATAGCCGAACGTGACGTCCTCGAACACCACGTGGCCACGCACCGGCTTGGGCAGCGGCCGCGGGCGGGACGGCGCGATCACCGCGGGCTCGGTGGCCAGCAGCTTGTACAGGTTGTCCAAGTAGAGATTGTTCTCGTACATGCCGGTGAAACCGGAGAACAGCGACGACACCGACTGCTGCACGGCGGTCGAGGCCTGGGTGAACAGCAGCAGGTCGCCGACGGTGAGCCGGCCGTTGACCGCCTCCAGCGCGATGTACAGGTACGTCAGCGAAGCGGTGATCGTGGTGATCAGACCCCAGCCGGTGCCGCGCAGGTTCCGGTCGGTCACCAGCTTGCGCTGCCGTCCGAAGTAGACGGCGCTGATCCGGCGGAACCGGTCGACCAGGTAGTCGCCGAGGCCGAAGAGCTTGATCTCCTTGGCATAGGTGTCGGTGGTGACCAAAGAGGACAGATACTCCATGCGGCGGCGGATCGGCGAGGTCCACACCGCGTAGACGTAGCTGCGGGCGCCGTAGCGGGAGTCGGCGATGAAGGCCGGGATCGGCGACAGCACGGCGATCAGGGCCAGCCACGGGTTGATCGACAGCAGCAGCGCGATCATGGACGTGAAGGTGATGCCGGTGCGGACCAGCCCGAACACCGAGTTCAGCATGGCCACCGGCCGGGACGGCGCCTCGTCCTGGGCCTGCCGGATCAGGTCGTACGAGGCCGAGCCCTCGAAGAAGGACAGGTCCAGCCGGCTGGCGTGGGCCATCACCCGCAGCCGGATGGTCTGCGACACCCGGTCGTTGAGCAGCTGCTGGCTGATCGTGGAGACCGCCGTCATCATCGCGTTCACCACATAGACGATCAGCTGCAGACCGGCGACGCCGATGATCACCTGAATGGTCGTGAGCACCAGCGGGCCGACACGCACCGCGTCCGGCAGGTGCCCGGTGTGCACGGCGATGGCGTGGGTCACGGAGTCGATCAGCAGCTTGGAGATGTAGGCCGTGGCCGTGGGCGTCAGACCGGCGATCACGGTGGCGAACACCAGCCACAGCGTGGGCCAGCGGCCGGCGTCCCAGGCCAGCTTGATCACCCGCGGCAGCCCCTTGACCAGGCCGCCCAGCGACCGGCGCAGCCGGCCGAGCCGGGACCGGAGGTCCTTGGGCTCGTCCGGCGGCTCCGGATCGGGAATGTCCACCGAGCCGGTCAGGCCGCTGTCCGGCACCGTGGTCGTCCTCGACCGCCGCCCCGGGCGACCGCCACCCATCGTCACCGAAATCCCCCACGCGTCGTACTCGACAGGTCGAACTCGATAGGTGAGTACAGTACACCGGATCGGACGCCAAAGTCACCGGAATAGCCCGTTGCCCCGGCCCTACCGTGGCAACCGTGGCTGCTGATCAGTTGCTCGACGGTGAGTGCCAGATCTGGTGGGCCCGACCCGACCAGGTGCCCGACGACGTGCTCGCCTCCGCCGTGCCGGAGTCGGAACAGCGCCGCGCCGGCCGGTACCGGCAACGCGTGGACCGGCAGCGGTCGCTGACCGGGGCATGGCTGCTGCGGGCCGCCGTGGCCGCGCAGACCGGGGAACGGCCGTACGAAGTGTTGCTGGATCGCACCTGCACCGACTGCGGCCAGCAGCACGGACGCCCGCGGCTGCCCGCCGGCTCCGGCATCGAGGTGTCCGTCTCGCACGCCGGCGAGCGCGTCGCCGTGGCGCTGACCCGCCTGGGCGAGGTCGGCGTCGACGTCGAGCACACGCCGCTGATCGGGCACTTCGACCACGAGCTGGCGGAGAACACCTTGAGCGCCAACGAACTCTCCGCCCTGGACGCCTCCGAGAACCCCGGCGTGGACTTCCAGCGGCTGTGGGTACGCAAGGAGGCGCTGCTCAAGGCCACCGGGCACGGGCTGCGGATGCCCATGAGCCGCATCGAGGTCTCCCCCGCCGACCAGCCGCCGATGCTGGTGGCATGGCCGCTGGACATCCCTGTCGACCAGGTGCGGATGGCGATGCTGGAACCCGGTCCCCGGCACCACGCCGCCGTCGCCGTGCTCACCGCGGCCGCGTTGCGGGTGCGGGAACTCGATGCGGGCCTTCTGCTCTAAGCGGAACCTTTCCTCCGTGTAGGCTGGATCTCGCTGACGAACGACGGAGGGACGACAGACGTGTCCGACGCGATGCTGGCCGAGACCATCACCATCACCGGCGACGGCGGTGACGAGATCGAGGCGTACCTGGCCCGGCCCCTCGACACCACGCCGCGCGGCGGCGTGCTGGTGATCCACCACATGCCCGGTTACGACGAGGGCACCAAGGAGATCGTGCGCAGGTTCGCGGTGAACGGCTACAACGCCATCGCCCCCAACCTGTTCTGGCGCGTCGCACCCGGCGCCAGCCCCGACGACGCCGCCGCGGCCGCCCGCGCGCAGGGTGGCGTGCCCGACTCGCAGGTGGTCGGCGACGCCGACGGCGCGATCCGCCACCTCAAGTCACTGGAGTCCAGCAACGGCAAGGTCGGTGTCATCGGCTACTGCTCAGGCGGCCGGCACACCTTCCTGGTGGCCTGCTCGCTCCAGGTCGACGCCGCCGTCGACTGCTACGGCGCGTTCGTCACCCGCGGCCCCGACCCGGCCATGGGCATCACGACCATGGGGCCGCTGCTGGACATCGCGCCCAACCTGTCGGCGCCGCTGCTCGGCCTGTTCGGCGCCGACGACAAGTTCCCCACGCCGGAGGAGACCGCCGAGCTGGAGGCAGTCCTCAAGCAGCACGGCAAGACCACCGAGTTCCACACCTACGAGGGCGCCAACCACGCCTTCTTCTCCGTGGAGCGCCCGAGCTACCGCTCCGAGGCCGCCGCCGACGGCTGGCTCAAGGTGTTCGACTTCTACGGCCGCCACCTCGCGTCCTGAAAGGACAGTCCCCGATGTGCACGTACCTGACCGAGAAGGTCCTCCTCGACGGCGCGGGCAAGGGCGCGAGCGGCTGGTTCCGGCTGACCGACGGCTCCGTCTACGTGGACCACCCCACGCATGCCCGCTACACCCACACGCTGAACATCGACTTCCTCAACCCGGCCGACGGCCCCGGCGCCCGCGTCGCCGTGGAACTCACCGAGGAGGCGGCCCGAGCCCTGGCGGCCGCCATCACCGCCGCCCTCGACCACGCCCCCGCCGGCATAGCCTCCGAAAACCAGCCCTGACAAACCGCGAGTCCCGCTCTCGGGCAACTGAATGTCGAGTTCCGGAACTCGACATTCGCTTGCTGGAGAGCGGGACTCGCGGTTGTTGGTCAGTCGACGAAGTGGTTGTCGTGCTGGAGGAAGAACTCCAGCCGCTCCTGGTCGGACAGTCCGGACACGGTCTTGAGCCCCTCGAAGTACGCCTCACGCGGCGCGCCCGGCGTGAACAGCAGCAGCATCGACGCCGGCTCGTCCGACTCGTTGCGGAACCCGTGCCGTCCGCCCGGCGGCACGTGCAGGAAGTCGCCCTCACGGGCGTCGACCCACTTGTCGCCGTTGAACAGCTTCATCGTGCCCGACAGGATGAAGAACGACTCGGTGATGGTGCGGTGGAAGTGGTCGGACGCGCCGCCGGCCCGCGGCAGCATGTCCAGCCGGTACAGCCCGAAGTCGCCGCCGGTGTCGGCGCCCGTGGCCAGGTAGCCGAACTTCGTGCCGGCCTTGCTGGTCAGGTCGGCCGGCGCCGAGGCGGGCCGCATCCAGGCCGTGACCTCGCCGCTCTCGCCGTCGTACCTGATCTCCGGATAGGACATCGTGTTCCCCCTGCGGGTCTGATGCAGGCAAGGACGCCTTACCCTCGTTCAACGCGGGTAAGGCGTCCTTGC
>NZ_JBFBAM010000095.1:0-29058 GCF_040682195.1 Kutzneria sp. NPDC051319
CAACAGGCCCTGTCCGGCTGAGCCGCTCGTTGTGATGCAGGGAAGGACGCCTTACCCGCGTTCAACGTGGGTATGGCGTCCTTCCCTGCATGACCGGGACGTCGTGGGTAGCGAAAGGGGCGCGGGTCCACACCGGGCCCGCGCCCCTGATCGCTTGGATGTGTTCTCTGGCCCCGTCTCAGCCCTGCTGGATCTCGGCCGCGAGCTCACGCAGCTTGGCGTTGTGCTCGCGGGCGTGGTGGCCGCAGAAGAGGAGTTCGCCTCCGGACGGGAGAATGGCGCGTACCTGAGCGGCCGCGCCGCACCGGTCGCAGCGGTCGACAGCGGTCAGCTCGGGGCGGGTGAGCAAGGTCGTCATGGAAATTCTCCCTCCGTCCCGGCACCGGTGCTCCGGTGCCTACTTACAGCTGCGACCACCTACCTGCCGGGTCGCCGCCCGGGGGGCTCGGTGCTCGCTGCCATCACCATTGCAGACGTTCGGCGCCTTCCCGGTGTTCCCCACCGTAGTGGCGACGCCCGTCACGTGAGATGTACCCGGATGTAGCAAGCCACACTCCGTGACATCCCACCCCTGTCGATGGTCCGTTGCCGGGGCCGCCCACAGGTGCCGAGTCGGTTACGTTTTGTCGTCAGATCGGGTCTGAACTGACTCACCGCAACGAACTCAGTGACTCAAGCTACGTCAGAGAACCACGACCGGGTTCGTATCACCACCCCTGTTGTGGGATGAGTCACACAACAGAGAGTGATATTCGCTTCTGGCGAACAGTCGTTCAGGCCTTCGTTTCGCCCCCGGTGAGCGTCCAGGCCCCGGCGGGTCCCCGACACCCCGCCGATCGCGTCACGGGCGTCCTACGGGCCAACCAGGGGCCACGAACGGCCGTCGCCGGGGTGAACGCCCCACCCCGAGTGGATCTCCACCCCGCACTCGATCACCGGCGGGGACGCCCCGGGCAACACGAACGCCCCGCCCGGCCAGTGGCCGGACGGGGCGTCCGCTCAAGCCTGTCGGCTCAGTCCAGGTAGTCGCGCAGGACCTGGGACCGCGACGGGTGACGCAGCTTGGACATCGTCTTCGACTCGATCTGGCGGATCCGCTCGCGGGTCACGCCGTAGACCTGGCCGATCTCGTCCAGGGTGCGGGGCTGGCCGTCGGTGAGGCCGAAGCGCAGCCGCACCACGCCCGCCTCACGCTCGGACAGGGTGGCCAGCACCGACTGGAGCTGGTCCTGCAGCAGCGTGAACGACACGGCGTCGACCGCGACGACGGCCTCGGAGTCCTCGATGAAGTCGCCGAGCTGGCTGTCGCCCTCGTCGCCGATGGTCTGGTCGAGCGAGATGGGCTCCCGGGCGTACTGCTGGATCTCCAGCACCTTCTCCGGGGTGATGTCCATCTCCTTGGCCAGCTCCTCCGGCGTCGGCTCGCGGCCGAGGTCCTGGAGCAGCTCGCGCTGTATGCGGCCGAGCTTGTTGATGACCTCGACCATGTGCACCGGGATGCGGATGGTGCGGGCCTGGTCGGCCATCGCGCGGGTGATCGCCTGCCGGATCCACCAGGTGGCGTACGTGGAGAACTTGTAGCCCTTGGTGTAGTCGAACTTCTCGACCGCGCGGATCAGGCCCAGGTTGCCCTCCTGGATCAGGTCCAGGAACGCCATGCCACGGCCGGTGTAGCGCTTGGCCAGTGACACCACGAGGCGGAGGTTGGCCTCCAGCAGGTGGTTCTTGGCCCGCTCGCCGTCACGCACGATCCAGCGCAGGTCGCGGCGCATCTGCGGCGGCAGCTTCTCGGTCTCGTCCTCGGCCTTGCGCACCCGCTCGGCGGCGTAGAGCCCGGCCTCGATCCGCTTGGCCAGCTCCACCTCCTCCTCCGCGTTGAGCAGCGCGACCTTGCCGATCTGCTTGAGGTAGGCGCGGACGGAGTCGGCCGAGGCGGTGAGCTCGGCGTCCTTGCGGGCCTGCCGCAGCGCCTCCGACTCCTCCTCGTCCCAGACGAAGTCCGAGCTGTTCTTGGTCTCGGGCTCCTCGTCGGGCTCCTCGACGGTGACGTCCTCGACCACGACGTCCTCGAGCTCGGCGGCGTCGATCTCGACGTCGCCCTCGAGGTCCTCGGGCTCGTCGCCCTCGCCCGCCTTCTTGGCCTTGGCCGGACCGGCCTTGCCGGGAGCGGCCTTCTTGCCGGCGGCGGCCCGGGGGCCGGCCGGCTTCTTGGCCGCCGGCTTGGCGGCGCCCGTCTTGGCCGCACCGCGCGCCGGCGCGGCCTTCACGGCCTCGTCGCCGTCGACCGGATTCTGTGCCTGCGCGGCGCTCGCGGGGGTGGCCGAGCGTCGGGTTGCGGTTTCTGCGGCTGCCACGTACGCCCTTTCGCGACGGTCCTTCATGGCAGGCCGAAGGGCGCGAACCTCGGCCGCCAGGGGGTTTCGGGGGAGCACCCGGCGGTTGCTGACCGGGGGTGCTGTTCCATTGTAACGACGACGGCCGTGTCGCGTTGCCGCCACACGGCCGTCACCGGGCCCTTTTTCCGTGTTCCCGCAGGTAGATCGCCGGAACACGATTCGGTCAGTTTTTTCGGGGTACCACTAGTGGCCGATCCCGTGGGCGGCCGCGGCGGCCGCCCCGACGATGCCGGCCTCGTTCTTCAGGGCGGCCGCGACCACCTTGGTGCGCACCTTGAGCAGCGGCAGCCACTTGTCGGCCTTCTTGCTGACGCCGCCGCCGGCGATCACCAGATCCGGCCAGATCAGGTCCTCCAGGGTGGAGAGGTACTTGCTGACCCGGTGGGTCCACTCCTCCCACGACAGGTCCTTCTCCTCCTTCACCGACGCCGCGGCCCGCTTCTCCGCGTCGTGCCCGTCCACCTCGAGGTGGCCGAACTCGGTGTTGGGCAGGAGCTTGCCGTCCAGGAACACGGCGCTGCCGATGCCGGTGCCGAAGGTCAGCAGCACCACGACGCCCTGCTGGTCCTTGCCGGCCCCGTAGCGGACCTCGGCCATGCCGGCCGCGTCGGCGTCGTTGAGCACGACGACCTCGCCGGGCTGGCGGCCGAGCCGCCGGGCGAACAGGCTCGCCGCGTCGGTGTCCACCCAGCCCTTGTCCACGTTGGCCGCGGTCAGCGCCACGCCGCGCTTGACCACGCAGGGCAGGGTGACCCCGACCGGGCCGGTCCACCCGAACTTCTCCACGATCTCGGCGACCACCTCGGCCACCGCGTCCGGCGTGGACGGCTGCGGCGTCACGATGCGCAGGCGCTCGCCGTCCAGTTCGCCGGTCTCCAGGTCGACAAGTCCGCCCTTGATGCCGGATCCACCGATGTCGATCCCGAACCCGCGGGTTGTGCCCATCCGTCGGACCCTTCCTACTCGATTCAGTCCGCTGCCAGTCCTCGACCCCGCACGCGGGTCTTCGGGAGTGTGCGCAGACCCTAACGTGTGTGGTTCGGTGAGCGGCGTGCTAGCCGCTGAATCCGAGGAACTCGTCAGGATTGCCGTCACCGTCGGGACCGAAGCCGCCGAGCTGGTCCGCAACGCCCGGAGCCACGCTGTCACCCAGGTCGACACCAAGTCCAGCGAAACCGACGTGGTGACCGCCGCAGATCGCGCGTCCGAACAGCTGGTCCGTGACCGGCTGGCCCACCTGCGCCCCGGCGAGCCCGTGCTGGGCGAGGAGGAGGGCGGCGCCGACTCGCTCGACGGCCTGGTCTGGGTGGTCGACCCGATCGACGGCACCGTCAACTACCTCTACGGCCTGCCCTTCTACGCCGTGTCGATCGCGGCCCAGCTGGACGGGGTGTCGGTGGCCGGCGCCGTCGTCGAGCCGGTCTCCGGCCGGATCTGGACGGCCAGCCGCGGCGGCGGCTCCTTCTGCGACGGCCGGCCGCTGCGCGCCGCCGCCACGACCCGCCTGGAGCTGTCCCTGCTGGGCACCGGCTTCTCCTACGACCACGCGCGCCGGCTGCGCCAGGCCGACGCCGTCAACCGCATGCTGGGCAGGGTCCGGGACATCCGCCGCTGCGGCGCCGCCTCACTGGACCTGTGCGCCGTCGCCGCGGGCTGGGAGGACGCCTACATCGAGCACGGCCTGCACCGCTGGGACTGGGCCGCCGGCGGCCTCATCGCTGAGGAAGCGGGCGCCGTGGTCCGTTTCCCCGGCTCCGACGACGACGGCCTCGGCCCCGAGGCCACCTTCGCCGCCGCCCCCGCCGTAGCCGACCAGCTCCGCGCCGCCCTCGTGGAAAGCGGTTTCGGCAAGGTCTAGCCCCTCAGCCCTCCCTGACCCTCCGCCCCAGCTCCGCTGACCACCCCAACCCAGGTCGGCTGACCCTCCACCCCAGGAGATCGCTCGGCCCCGCCCCTGCTTCGCCCGGTTGCCGAATTTTCGAGGTCCGCCACCCGACGCGCCCGCCCACCCAAGTCGGATGCGGGCCTCGAAAATTCGGCAAGGGCGAGGCAGGGGTCACGAGGGGCCGAGCCGCCCTGCCGGAGGCAGGGCAATCAAACACAGTGCGAGTTGCGGGCGGCGTCGATGAGGTCGGCGCTGACGGGGGGCTGGCCGGTGGGCTGGGCCAGTTGGCCGCCCTGCGGGGGCGGCTGGTTCTTGCCCCACTCGGTCAGCTGCTGGAGCACCTGCTTGGCGCTGGCGTTGACCCGGAACTCGTCGTACTTCTTGCCGACGGCGAGGTCGACGGTGGCGTCCTGGCGTTCGTCGCGGACCAGTTCGGCGCACGGCTCCACGATGCTCAGCGTGCGGGCCCCGGCGGCGCCGTTGGGGCCGAACCGGATCTGGGCCCGGCAGTTCATGTCGCCGGCCAGGTAGATGGGGTCGTTGGTCGGGTCGCCGGCGGTGGCGAAGCCGGCCTGTTCCACGGCGGACTTGACGATGGTGGCCTGGTTGCGGGTCTCGCTGGCGTTGTAGACGCGGACCTGCACCTGGGCGGGGGGCGCGGGCGTGGTCTTGTCCAGGGCGTCGTGGGCCAGCGCGGTGCCCGGCTTGGGCGCGGGCGTGGCGGGCGGCGTCGCCCCGGCCGGCAGCGGGCCCGGCGCGTTGCAGTGCACGGCGGCGTCCACGTCGTCGGTGGTGTTGATGACCTTGACCCAGACGAAGCCTGCGACCACGGCGAGCACGGCGAACAGGACCATGGCGGGCCAGGGCCGCCGCTTCCGGTACAGCGGCTTCGCCTTCCCCCTGACCCCGACTGGCGCAGTCACGTCCCCGCCCTCCTCGACCCGACCGACCCTCGACCGTCACCGACGCCGCGGGTCATGGCTGGTGAGCCCCTGTGTCTGCTCAACCTGGCGCCCGGACCGTCGCCTGTGATCAGCCTAGGCGTTGCCGCCGACCGGCGTCGGCCGGCACTGCCGTCCGTGTCCGGTCCGTGTCCCGCCGCCGACCGCGATCGCGCCCTGCGATCGACCGTGTGCGCACTGTCAACCCTGCTCGGGCGGAATCGCACCACGCCCGCGCGCCGTCGGCAAGTGGTTTCCCCGCCGAATTCCCCCGACGTCGCTGCCCGTCCCGCCAGCTAGGGCCACGGATGGGTGAGTGTGTGCGTGCAGCCTTGCGCGGTGGGCTATCATCCACGCGCTCCGAGCCACGCGGGTGCGGCTGGAATCGACTGACGATCACTGGGTGGCAGCCGGCGGGGAGCGAGACCACCGTCACTTCCGGCGGCGGGCACAAATTGGGGCCCTGGAGCGTTGACCAGCGGCACGAACACAGTCTGAATTGTGACTGCAGGGGTGAAAGAAGTATGGCGACCGACTACGACGCTCCGCGCCGGAGCCAGGACGACGACCTGGCCGAGGACTCCCTCGAGGAGTTGAAGGCGCGGCGCAACGAGACGCAGTCCGGCGTGGTCGACGTCGATGTGGATGCGCCGGATGAGAACTTCGAGCTGCCAGGCGCTGACCTGTCTAACGAGGAACTCACCGTCAAGGTGCTGCCGAAGCAGGCTGACGAGTTCACCTGTTCCAGCTGCTTCTTGGTGCACCACCGGAGTCGACTGGCCGAGGAGCACAACGGGCAGTTGATCTGCAGGGACTGCGCCTGAGCGGACGCGACCGAACGGCGTGCGGGCCAGACAGCCCCGCGCCGTCGGCGCGGCCTTCGGGCGTTCTGGGGGTCAGTTGTGCGTCAACAGGGCGGCCAGCTTGTCCGCGTTGCGGACGCTGAACAGCCAGTAGGGGGTCGGATCCGCCGGGTCGTTGAGGTAGACCCGGAGGACCGGCCCGACCCAGCCGCGGTGCGACACGAACGCGGCCGGATCCAGGTCCGGGCCGAGCGCCTTGCGCTTGGCCTTGGCCGGGATCACCTCGACCTCGTCGATCAGGCGCAGCGGCACGTGGGCGTCGCCCACCCACAGCTCGCCGTCGACGACCTTCACCGTGGCCCGGCCCAGCCACAGCATCACGCCGATCACGAGCGGGATGGTGATCAGGTAGGGCAGCCATGCCCGCACGCCCGGGTAGCCCATGTGCACCTCGGCCGCCATCAGCACGGCCGCGACGACGGGCAGCGGCCAGCCCCACCACGACACGTGCAGGCGTTCGAAGAACACCGGCTTGGACTTGGCCTCGGCCTTTGCCACCGCACTCACGCTCTCGGTCACGGGTCCAGGGTAGTGTCACGCGCCGTGTCCAGCGTGCAGGTCCTCCTCTCCCGAATCGATCCCGGTGTCCCGGTGCCGTCCTATGCGACGGCCGGCGACGCGGGCGTCGACCTCGTGACGACCTCGGACGTCGTCATCCGTCCCGGCGAGCGCGCCGTGGTCGGCACCGGCGTGGCCGTGGCGCTGCCGGTGGGCTTCGCCGGCTTCGTGCACCCCCGCTCCGGGCTGGCCGCGCGGGTCGGCCTGTCCGTGGTGAACACGCCCGGCACCATCGACGCGGGCTACCGCGGCGAGATCCGGGTGTGCCTGATCAACCACGACCTCCGCGAGCCGATCACGCTGACCCGGGGGGACCGGATCGCCCAGCTGGTCGTGCAGCGCGTCGAGCACGTGGTCTTCGAGGAGGTCGCCGAGCTGCCCGACTCCGAGCGCGGCACCGGCGGCTACGGATCCACCGGCGGGCACGCGGTGCTCGCGGCCGCGGCTGGCGCCGGGGCCCAGCAGGGGACGAAGGAGTAGCGGAATGTTCGGCAAGCGCGGCAAGCGTGGGCGCCACCACGTCAGCAAGGACAGCGGCCGCCTGGGGGTGCCGGACTACGACGCCGTCGACGAGTCCGTGGACGAGAACGAGTCCACTGCCGGCCCGTTCGACGAGCACGACGCCCCGCAGGACGGCCTGTCCCGCCTCGACCTCGGGTCCGTGCGGGTGCCCGTGCCCGACGGCGCGCAGCTCCAGGTCGAGGTCGACCCCTCCGGCCCGGTTCGGGCCGTGCACCTGGTGACCCCGATCGGGCAGATCACCGTCAGCGCCTACGCCGCGCCCCGTGGCGGCGGCCTGTGGCCCGAGATCTGCGAGGAGCTGGTCACCCAGTTGCGCGGGGACGGGGCCCGGGTGATCAAGGAGGCCGGCGAGTGGGGGACCGAGCTGGCCGCCACCGCCAACAACGTCGTGCTGCGCTTCATCGGCGTCGACGGGCCGCGGTGGATGCTGCGCGGTGTCGTCGCCGGGCCCGGCGAGCACAACGTGGTGGCCTCCGACCTGCTGCGCACCGTCGTGCGGGGCACCGTCGTCGTGCGGGGCGTCGAGCCCCAGCCCGTGCGCACCCCGCTGCCCGTCGAGCTGCCGCCCGCCATCGCCCAGCACATCCAGGCCCAGCAGCAGGGCTGATGTTCCCCTGATGATCTCCGCCGCCACCGCCGACCGGATGCGGGCGCGGTTCGGGCCGGACGCCCAGTCCTGGCTCGACGCCGTGCCCGCCCTGGTGTCCGGGCTGAGCGCCCGGTGGGGCCTTGAGGTCGTCGCCAAGATGACCGGCGGCACCTCCGTCACCTTGCGTTGCCGCCGTTCCGACGGCTCCTTGGCGTACCTGAAGCTCACCCCCGACGCCGAGGTCTTCGCCACCGAGGCCGCCGCCCTGCGGGCCTGGGCCTCCTGCCCGGCCGTGGTCTCCCTCCTCGACTCCTCGGCCGAGGACAACGCCCTCCTCATCGAGGCCTTGGAGCCCGGCACACCCCTGGCTTCCTGGCGCCCCGCCGCCGACCTCCTCAGGCAGCTCCGTGACGTCCCCGCGCCGACCGGCTTCCCCACCGTGGCCGACCGGGTCGACTTCATGTTCACCCTCGCCGCCCGCCGCAACCCCGGCGTGCCCGCCGAGCTGCTCGATGCCTCCCACGCCTCAGCCCGCCGCCTAGCCGACTCCGGCACAGTCGTCCGCCTCGTGCACGGCGACCTCCACCCCGGCAACGTCCTCACCTCCGCCCGCGGCCCCGTCGCCATCGACCCCCGCCCCTGCCTCGGCGACCCCGACCTCGACGTCGTCGACTGGGCCTTCCTCGACGTCACCACCGACACCCAGCTCCACGCCCGCATCGTCGCCCTCAACCCCCTCGACGAGGCCCGGGCCTACGAGTGGTCCCGCTCCCTCGCCGTCCTCCTGCTCATGTCCCACGTCCGCCGCGGCATCGAGGACCCCGCCACCGCCCTGTTCAGGCAGCTGGCCGAAACCCTCGCCTGAGTGAGAGCTTTCTCGAGACGCCCCGATGTGAGAAAATCGCACTATGGCAGCTCAGGGCTGGTCAACGATCGGTGACAGGGTCAGAACGGCCCGCACCGGCACCAGGCGTACCCAAGACGAAGTGGCTGACGCACTGCGCATCGACAGGTCGTCCGTCGTTCGGCTGGAGGCTGGCCAACGCAAGGTGTCGGCGCTGGAACTGGCCGCCCTGGCCGAGCTGTTCGACGTGCCGCTCAGCTACTTCCTGAGCCCGCACGCCGACGCCGTCGTGTCGCGCCGCAGCGCCGTGGCCGAGAACCTGGACGAGGCAGCACGGGCGGTCTGGAGGCTCGACGTCGACCTGGAGGACCACGCGTCGTCGATCCGCTGGCTCATCGGGCGCGAACTGATCGAGGCCCCGGAGATCCGGATGACCGCCGCGACCCCGACCGACGTGGTGGAGGCCGAGGCGCTGGCCCGTGAGGCCCGGGCTCGGCTCGGTGTCGACGGTCCGCTGCCGGCGTTGGCGGACGTCTGTGAGCGGTTCGGGCTCTACCTGCTCGTCGTCGACCGCGATGCCGACGGCGCCTCGATGCTGCTGGACGAGGTCGACGGCCTTGGCGCGGCCGTCATCGGCGGCCAGGCCGATCCCGGACGTCGTCGGTCGACGGCCGCGCATGAACTCGGTCACCACCTCTTCGGCGACGCCTACAGCTCCGACGTCGGCATCTCCACCGACGACCGGGAGCGGGTCATCGACGCGTTCGCGCGCGAGTTCCTGCTCCCGGCCTCCGCCCTCCGGCACGACTGGCCGGTCAACCCGGACCAGCACTGGACGGCCCTTGTCCGGCTGGCCGGCACCTTCCGGGTCTCGTGGAAGCTCGCGGTGCTCCGTGCGTGCGACCTGGGGCTGATCGACACCGCCGAGAGGCAGGCGCTGGACGCGCGGACACCGGTCCTGGGCGACTTCCTCGCCCAGCTGGGCACTGAACCCGTGCGGGACCTCCCCGTCGGCGCGACCGGGGCTGTGTGGAAGCGAGCGGTGCTCGCGGCCTACCGCCGGTCGCTGATCACGGGCGTGCGGGCGCTCCAACTCCTGCACGGGGCCGCCCATGGCCCGGAGGACCTGCCGTCGCGATGCGAGGACGACACTCCGTGACCCGGACGTTGGTCTGGGACGCGTCCGCCCTGCACCACGCCATCGCCGCCGACCGCGTCGACGTGCTCGGCGACCTGGCGTCGTCGTGGCGGAACGTCAGCACGGCGGCGGTGAGCGCGGAGCTTCGCCGCAATGGCCTGAGCCTCGCCGCGCCATGGATCGAGATCGTGCACGTCGACGAGCCGGACGAACTGCGATCGCTGTTTGCCTGGGCGCAGGCGTTGGGCGCGGGCGCCCGCGATATCGGGGAGGCCACGGTCTGCGCGTGGGCCGAGGTCATGGCGGCATCGCTCTGATCGATGACCGCGATGCCAAGCGCGTCGC
Organism: Kutzneria sp. NPDC051319; assembly: GCF_040682195.1. Taxonomy (NCBI): domain Bacteria; kingdom Bacillati; phylum Actinomycetota; class Actinomycetes; order Pseudonocardiales; family Pseudonocardiaceae; genus Kutzneria; species Kutzneria sp. NPDC051319. Next base: position 10,082 of record NZ_JBFBAM010000095.1, read on the forward strand.
GATGGCCAACGGCCTCGACGCGCACGGCACGCTCTGGCTCTTCGCGGAGGCTGTGCATGCCGGCCGGGTGACCCTGGCTGGTGTGTCCGGCCTGGTCAACGTCTTGATCGACCATGGAGCCCGCTATCCGGCGAAGGTCAGGACGGCGGGGTTCGCGGCGTGGGCGACTGCGGAGAAGCTCGTCCAGTCCTAGACGCCTGCCAGGCGGCGAAGGCGGCGTGGCCGAGGGCGGAGCGGTCGGCGCTGAAGTCGGCGAAGGACAGGGAGCGGACCACGGCGTCGGGGATGGCGGCGGCCCACTGGGCAGCGACGGGGGAGGGGTGCAGGGGGTCGTCCTGCACGGCGGCGATGCCGACGGGGATGGACAGCGTGGCCAGCTGGGCGAGGGTGGGGGCGGGGCGGTCGGCGGCGGCCAGGAGGGAGTCGACGAGGCCGGGGCCGTGGCGGCGCCAGGCGCGGGAGAGCTCGGCGGCGAGCCAAGGGGGGACGTCGGGGCCGAAGGCGAGGGCCGAGGAGAGGCCGTCACGGCGGACGGCGGCGGCGGAGTAGCGGGCGGCGACGGCGGCGGGGCAGTCGCCGGGGGCGCCGTGCCAGGCGGGCATCGCGAGCAGCAGGCCGGCGCAGCGGGAGGGGTGTGCGCAAGCCCACTCGGCGGCCAGGTGGGCGCCGAAGGAGATGCCGCCGGCGAGCACGGGTCCGTGCGCTTCGTACGCGGCGTCGAGCGAAAGCAGGTGTCGGAGGCCCAGATCCGGCCCTGGAACCGGTTTCGGGGCGACGAGGGTCACCCCCGCGGCGGCCGCCGGGGCGGTGAAGACCGAACGGATGAAAACGTCATCCGATCCGGTTCCGGGCAACAGCACGGCCACGTCGGTCACATCGGCAGATCTTGCAGCTTCGGACGCGGTTGTCGAAGCCTCCACGCGGCTACCCTGGCGAGTGCACGGCCCGGCGTGGGGGCCACAAGGCGCATTGGAGCGCGGACCATGGCGAGCACAAGGGGCGGCTACTGGAACCGTCTCGTACGCCGACTGACCAGCGACGTCACCGAGTTGGACGCCGACGACCTGTCGCGCGAGGTCGACGCCGTCGGGGCGCAGCGGGCGTGCGACTGCCGTTCCGGCGAAGAGGTCACCGTGCTCGGCCGGCTGCGCAGCGTGGAGCTGTGCCCCCGGGACGCGGCGGCGACGCTGGAGGCGGAGCTCTACGACGGCACCGAGGGCGTGACGCTAGTGTGGCTCGGTCGGCGCCGCATCGCGGGTATCGAGCCGGGGCGCACCATCAAGGCCCGGGGTCGGATCGCGGTCCGCGACGGCCGCAAGGTGCTCTACAACCCCTACTACGAGTTGCAGACGACTTCATGAGCGAACAGCCAGCCCCGGCCGTCGAATCGGCGACCGACGCGAAGCCGGCCGAGGACGACGAGCAGCGCAAGCCCACGCCGACGCTGCTGGAGCAGATGGGCGGCATCAGCGGCCTGATCTACTCCTCGGTGCCGATCGTGGTCTTCGTGCTGGCCAACTACCTGTTCGAGTGGCAGGTCGCGCTGTGGGCGGCGGTCGGCGTGGCGGTGGCCATCGCCGTGCTGCGCCTGGTCCGCCGGGAGCCGATCCAGCCGGCCATCTCGGGCCTGTTCGGCATCGCCGTCGCCGCGTTCATCACCATCCGCACCGGCTCGGCCAAGGGCTTCTTCGCCTTCGGCATCTGGAGCAGCCTGGTCTACTGCGGCGCGTTCCTGATCTCGGCCCTCGTCCGCTGGCCGCTGGCCGGCGTGATCTGGTCGACGCTGAACAACACCGGCTTCAAGTGGCGCGCCGACCGCTCCGCCCGCCTCTACTACGACATCGCCACGCTGGTCTGGATTCTGGTCTTCGGGTCCAAGTTCGTGGTCCAGCAGTGGCTGTACGACCAGAACAACGTGGGCCTGCTGGGCCTGGCCCGCATCGCGATGGGCTACCCGCTCACGGCGATCGCCATCGCCGTCACGGTGTGGGCCGTGCGCAAGGCCGACAAGCGCCTCGCGCTGCTGGCGGCCGAGGAGACAGCCCCGGCAGAACCAGAAGCGGCATGACAAAGGCCCCCTCATGCAGGGAAGGACGCCTTACCCGCGTTGAACGAGGGTAAGGCGTCCTTCCCTGCATGAGGGAGTCGTTGTCGGCTCAGTCCAGGCCGAGCGCGCTCCTGATCTCGTGCTCCACGTCGGCCGAGGCCACGAACAGCAGCTCGTCGCCCTGCTCGAAGGGGTCGTCGGCCTGCGGCACGATGACCCGGCCGCCGCGCAGAATGGTCACCAGCGCGCAGTCCCGGGGCAGGTTGAGCTGGCCCACGGCCTGGCCGGCCAGGTTGGTGTCGTCCGGCAGGGTGATCTCCACCAGGTTGGCCTGGCCCTGCCGCAGCGTCATCAGCCGCACGAGGTCGCCGATGTTGACGGCCTCCTCGACCATGGCGGCCAGCATGCGCGGCGTGGACACGGCCACGTCGACGCCCCAGGCCTCGGTGAACAGCCACTCGTTGGCCGGGTCGTTGACCCGGGCCACCACGCGCCGCACCGCGAACTCGGTCTTGGCCAGCAGCGACACCACCAGGTTGACCTTGTCGTCGCCGGTGGCGGCGATGACCACGTCGCACAGCTGGATGCCGGCGTCCTCCAGCGAGGACAGCTCGCACGCGTCGGCGTGCACCCACTCGGCCTGCTCGACCGCGTTGGGCTCGAAGTGCGCCGCGTCCCGCTCGATGAGCATCACCTGGTGGTTGCTGCCGAGCAGCTCCTGGGCGATGGACCGGCCGACGGCCCCGGCGCCCGCGATCGCGACCCGCATCAGTGGCTCTCCTCGGGTGCCTGGCCCGCCGCCGCGGTGATTTCGGTGATGGTTCCGGACAGGGCCGCGACGTAGATCTCGTCGTCGGCCTGCACGACGGTGCTCGGCTCGGGCAGCACGCCCGTGCCGAAACGCATGATGAAGGCGACCCGGCAGCGCACCGTCTCCTGCAGCTCGGCGATCTTGCGGCCGACCCAGCCCTCGTGCACCGGCAGCAGCATCACCGCCACCGTGCCGGACGGGTCCCGCCACGCCGCGGCCTGCCCCTCGGGCACCAGCATGCGCAGGAAGCGGTCGGTGGCCCACGGCACGGTCGCCACCGTCGGGATGCCCAGCCGCTCGTAGACGGCGGCCCGCTTGGGGTCGTAGATCCGGGCCACGACGTGCTGCACGCCGAACGTCTCGCGGGCCACCCGGGCCGCGATGATGTTGGAGTTGTCGCCGCTGGACACGGCGGCCAGCGCGCCCGCCCGCTCGATGCCGGCGGCCACCAGGACCTGCCGGTCGAAGCCGTTGCCCACGACCTGCTGGCCGTGGAAATCGCTGCCCAGCCTGCGGAACGCCTGGCCGTTCTTGTCGATGACGGCGACCTGGTTGCCGAGGCGCTCCAGCGCCTTGGCCAGCGATGCCCCCACCCGGCCGCAGCCCATGACCACCACGTGCACGAATCGTCCTCCTCCGCGATGCGGCTGCACCGTACCTGGCGGCGGAGACGGCGATCCCCCGCAACCCCCCAATGCACCAATGGACCGGTTTGTTCCCCAACCTACCGACGGACTGCTCCGAAGTGGTGAGGACCTCGCCTACGCTGTGCCGTTGTGTCCAAGATTGCGACCGCGGCCAAACGGCTCGTCCTCGGCCGACCCTTCCGCAGCGACCGGTTGGCGCACACGCTGCTGCCGAAGCGGATCGCCCTGCCGGTGTTCGCGTCCGACGCCCTCTCCTCGGTGGCGTACGCGCCCGAGGAGATCTTCCTGACGCTGAGCGTCGCGGGCCTGTCCGCGTACGGCTTCGCGCCCTGGATCGGCATCGTCGTGGCGCTCGTCATGCTGGTCGTGGTCGCCTCGTACCGGCAGAACGTGCACGCCTACCCCAGCGGCGGCGGCGACTACGAGGTGGCCACCACCAACCTCGGCCGCTACTTCGGGCTGACGGTGGCCAGCGCGCTGCTGGTCGACTACATCCTCACGGTGGCGGTGTCCACGGCGTCGGGCATCGCCAACATCGGCTCGGCCCTGCCGTTCGTCGGCCAGCACAAGGTGATCTTCTGCCTGCTGGTGATCGGCCTGCTGACCGCCATGAACCTGCGGGGCCTGCGGGAGTCGGGGGCCGCGTTCGCCATCCCGACCTACGGCTTCATGATCGGCATCGTCGGCATGATGATCTGGGGCTTCGTGCGGGCGATCTCCGGCGCGGACCTGCGGGCCGAGAGCGCCGGTTTCCAGCTGCACGCCGAGACGTCGATGACCGGCGTCGCCTTCGCCTTCCTGATCCTGCGCTCGTTCTCCTCCGGCTGCGCCGCGCTGACCGGCGTGGAGGCGATCAGCAACGGCGTGCCGGCCTTCCGCAAGCCGAAGTCGCGCAACGCGGCGACCACCCTGCTGATGATGGGCCTGGTCGCGGTGGTGATGCTGATCGGCATCATCTCGCTGGCCACGCTGACCCACGTCAACTTCGCCGACGACCCGGCCAGCCAGCTGGTCGGCGCGCCCGCGGACTACCAGCAGAAGACGATCCTGGCCCAGATCGCCGCCGCGGTGTTCAGCAACTTCCCGCCGGCGTTCTACTACATCTCGTTCGTCACCGGCATCATCCTGGTGCTGGCGGCCAACACCGCCTTCAACGGCTTCCCGGTGCTCGGCTCGATCCTGGCCCAGGACCGCTACCTGCCGCGCCAGCTGCACACCCGCGGCGACCGGCTGGCCTTCAGCAACGGCATCATCTTCCTGGCGGCGCTGGCGGTGGTGCTCATCGTCGCGTTCGACGCCGAGGTGACCCGGCTGATCCAGCTGTACATCGTGGGCGTGTTCGTGTCGTTCACGTGCAGCCAGGCCGGCATGATCCGGCACTGGAACCGGTTGCTGGCCACCGAGGAGGACAAGGCCGTGCGACGCCGGATGCGGCGCTCGCAGACCATCAACACCGTCGGCCTGGTCTGCACCGGAGCGGTGCTGATCGTCGTGCTGATCACGAAGTTCCTGGCCGGCGCGTGGATCGCCATCGCTGCGATGGGCGCGATCTTCGCCCTGATGACGGCCATCCGCAAGCACTACGACACCGTGGCCGCCGAGCTGAGGATGGCTCAGGCCGAGCGGGACAACGCCGTGATGCCGTCCCGCAACCACGCCATCGTGCTGATCTCCAAGCTGCACCTGCCGACGCTGCGGGCGCTGTCCTACGCCAAGGCCACCCGCCCGGACATCCTGGAGGCGGTCACCGTCAACGTGGACGACGTCGACACCCGCGAGCTGGTCGCCGAGTGGGACCGGCAGGCGTTCAAGACGCCGCTGAAGGTGATCGAGTCGCCCTACCGGGAGATCACCAAGCCGGTGCTGGACTACGTGAAGCGGGTCCGCACCGACAACCCCCGCGACGTGGTGACGGTGTTCCTGCCCGAGTACGTCGTCGGGCACTGGTGGGAGCAGCTGCTGCACAATCAGAGCGCGCTGCGGCTCAAGGGCCGGCTGCTGTTCCAGCCCGGCGTCATGGTCACGAGCGTGCCGTGGCAGCTGGCCTCGGCCAAGGGCCGCGACGAATCCAACAGTGTGGTCACGCCCGGCCAGATCCGCCGAGGCTTGGACACTCCCGTCGAACGTAGGAAGACTCGAACGTGACGCAGACTCAGCCCTGGACCGGTCGCCGCCTCGAGGTCGAGGTCGGCCCGGTCGCCCACGGCGGCCATTGTGTCGCCCGCGCCGACGGCCGTGTGGTGTTCGTCCGGCACGCGCTGCCGGGGGAGCGGGTCGTCGTCGAAGTCACCGAGGACAAGGGCGGCTCCTTCTGCCGGGCCGACGCCGTCGAGGTGCTGGAGCCGTCGCCGGACCGCGTGGAGCCGCCGTGCCCGGCCGCCCGCCCCGGCGGCTGCGGCGGCTGCGACTGGCAGCACGCGTCCGGTGAGGCGCAGCGGTCGTTGAAGGCCGGCATCGTCGCCGAGCAGCTGCGCCGCCTGGCCGGGCTCGAGGTGGACGTCGAGATGGAGGCGCTGCCGGGCGGCCTGGGCGAGTGGCGCACACGGCTGCGCATGGTCGTCGACGGCAAGGGCCGTGCCGGCTTCCGCGCGCACCGCAGCCACAAGGTAGTGCCCGTGCGCCGCTGCACCATCGCCGCGCCGGACCTCGTGGAGGAGGTCACCGCGCAGCACTGGACGCGTGGGGCCGAGATCGACCTGACCGCCGACTCCATGGGCCGCATGGACATCGTGGAACGCCCGCAGCGTGGACGCCCGCGCACCGTCACCGGCGACGGCGTCGCCGTGGAGCGGGCCGGCGGGCGTGAGTGGCGCGTCGAGGCCCACGGCTTCTGGCAGGTGCACCCCGAGGCCGCCGACCTGTACGCCGAGATCGTCGCCGAGTGGGCCGCCACACCCGTCGGCGGCACCGCCTGGGACCTCTACGGCGGCGCCGGCCTGTTCGCCGCCGTGCTGGCCGAGCAGGTCGGTCCCGACGGCTCCGTCGTCGTCGTGGAGTCCTCCCGCCCGGCCGTGGCCGACGGCCGTCGCAACCTCGCCGACCTCCCCCAGGTGCGGTTCAGGACCGGTCTGGTCGAGGAGACCACGCTCAGCGGCCGCCCCGACGTCGTCGTGCTCGACCCGCCCCGCAAGGGCGCCGGCAAGGCCGTCGTCGACACCATCGCCTCCCACGAGCCCACCCGGGTCATCTACGTGGCCTGCGACCCGGCCGCCCTGGCCCGCGACATCGCCGCCTTCGCCGAGCACGGCTACCGGCTGGAGCGCCTCCGGGCGTTCGACGCCTTCCCCATGACCCACCACATGGAGTGCATCGCCCTGCTGTGCCTTTCGGCGCCGCCTTCGGCGTCGCGGCTCGGCAGTACCTTCTCCGCGCGTTCCGCGCGGGGCTCGGCCCCCGAGTAGCCGGTGCCTCGCCCTTGCCGGATTTCGCCCGCCGCGTCGGCTTGGGTGGGTGGTTGCGTTGTGTGGCGGCGGGCGAAATCCGGCAACCGTGCGAAGCACCGGCGGGGCCGAGCGGCTCTGGTGACGACTGTGCTTGCTGGCGGCTGATCTCCGGCCGAACCCTTGCTCCCGGCCCGGACACCGTGAGGAAGGACTCAACGATGTGGTGATCCTGTGCAGAACACCAACCGGCTCGCACACCGAGCGTCTAATTGAGCAGGGGTCCGACCGGCCGTCGGAGGCGCCGGCTCTGCTGGACGGGCGAGTGACCCCGGGTGGTGGCGGCACGGTGCGTCACCACCTCGACAGGTGAAATCCGAAGATCTCCGTAGACTGACGGGCGCCGCCGCGACGGCGACGTCGCGCAGGACACGGCGAGGAATCAACCCCGGCGCCAAAGGCGAGGTGAAGCGGTGACGCTGCTGGAATCCGTGCACGGACCCCATGATGTGAAGCGGATGGAGCAGGGTGAGCTGGAGCAGCTCGCGAACGAGATCCGGTCCTTCCTGGTGGAGAAGGTGGCTCGTTCGGGCGGGCACCTCGGCCCCAACCTGGGCATCGTGGAGTTGACGCTCGCGCTGCACCGGGTGTTCGAATCGCCCAAGGACGCGCTGCTCTACGACGTCGGGCACCAGTGCTACGTGCACAAGATCCTCACGGGCCGGGCCGACGGCTTCGACCTGCTCAAGCAGACCGGCGGGGTGTCCGGCTACCCGAACCGCGCCGAGAGCGAGCACGACTTCATCGAGAACAGCCACGCCTCGACCGCGCTGTCCTACGCCGACGGCATGGCCAAGGCGTTCCAGCTGGCCGGCAGCCGTCGGCACGTGGTCGCCGTGGTCGGCGACGGCGCGCTGACCGGTGGCATGTGCTGGGAGGCGCTGAACAACATCGCCGCCGACCAGACCCGGCCGGTGGTGATCGTCGTCAACGACAACGGCCGCTCGTACTCGCCGACCATCGGCGGCTTCGCCGACCACCTCGCGTCGCTGCGCCTGCAGCCCGGCTACGAGCGGGCCCTGGAGAGCGGCAAGCGCACTCTGCAGCGCACGCCCGTCGTCGGCCCCGCCGTCTACGCCGCGCTGCACGCCGCCAAGCGCGGCATCAAGGACGCGCTGGCCCCGCAGGCCATGTTCGAGGACCTCGGCCTGAAGTACCTCGGGCCGGTCGACGGGCACGACCTGGTCGCGCTGGAGGCCGCCCTGAAGCGGGCCAAGGCGTTCAACGGGCCGGTCATCGTGCACGCCGTGACCCGCAAGGGCAACGGCTACGCGCCGGCCGAGAACGACGCGGCCGACCAGATGCACCAGACCGGCGCCATCGACCCGGTCACCGGCAAGCCGCTCGGGCCGAAGGCGACGTCGTGGACGTCCATCTTCTCCGAGGAGCTGATCCGGGCCGGCGGCGAGCGCAAGGACGTGGTGGCCATCACCGCCGCCATGCTCGGCCCGACCGGCCTGGACAAGTTCGGCAAGGCCTTCCCGGACCGCTGCTTCGACGTGGGCATCGCCGAGCAGCACGCGCTGACCTCGGCCGCCGGCATGGCCATGGCCGGGCTGCACCCGGTGGTGGCGATCTACTCCACGTTCCTCAACCGGGCCTTCGACCAGCTGCTGATGGACGTGGCCCTGCACAAGCAGCCGGTGACGCTGGTGCTGGACCGGGCCGGCATCACCGGGTCCGACGGCCCCAGCCACAACGGCATGTGGGACCTGTCGATCCTCGGCATCATCCCCGGCATCCGGGTCGCCGCGCCGCGGGACGCCGTCACGCTGCGCGAGGAGTTCCGGGAGTCGCTGGAGATCGAGGACGGGCCCTCCGCCCTGCGCTTCTCCAAGGGCGCCGTCGTCGAGCACGTGCCGGCCCTGGAGCGCGTCGGCGCCGTCGACGTGCTCAGCAAGCCCGCCGGCTCCGCCGGTGCCGACGTGCTGCTCGTGGCCGTCGGCGCCTTCGGCGAGCTCGGTGTCGCCGCCGCCCAGCGGCTGGCCGACCAGGGCATCGGCGTCACCGTCGTCGACCCCCGGTGGCTGCTGCCCGTGCCGTCCGAGCTGGTCGAGATGGCCGCCGACCATCGCCTGGTCGTCACGGTCGAGGACAACGGCCGCCACGGCGGCTTCGGCTGGGCCCTGGCCGCCGCGATGCGTGACGCCGGCGTCGACGTGCCCATGCGCGACCTGGCCGTGCCCCAGCAGTTCTTCGAGCACGGCTCCCGCTCCGAGGTCCTGGCCCAGGTCGGCCTCACCGCCCAGGACGTGGCCCGTCGCGTCACGGAGTGGGTCGCCGGCCGCATCGGCGATCCGTCGACGCCGCCGCAGGCCGTCCCGCACGACGTTCCGGCCGAGGAACGCAAGCACGGCTGACCGGGATCGGCCGGGAGACGCGGGTCTCCCGGCCGCCCGCCCACCCCTTGTTCGCCGGGCTGTGGCACGGTGGACAGGTGCGGATCCTGGTAGTCGAGGATGAACAGCCGCTGGCCGAGGCGATTGCCCGGGGCCTGCGGCGTGAGGGTATGGCCGTGGACGTCGCCTTCGACGGCGAGTCCGGCCACGAGAAGGTCACCGTGACCCGGTACGACGTGGTGGTGCTCGACCGCGACCTGCCGAAGATGTCCGGTGACGAGCTGTGCCAGGAGATCGTGCGGTCGGGCGCGCTGACCCGGGTGATCATGCTCACCGCGAGCTCGGCCATCGAGGACCGGGTGGAGGGCCTGTCGCTGGGCGCCGACGACTACCTGGCCAAGCCGTTCGCGTTCGCGGAGCTGGTGGCCCGGGTGCGGGCGCTGGCCCGGCGGGCGACGCCGGCGACGCCGCCGGTGCTGGTGGCGGCGGACGTGGAGCTGGACCCGGCCAAGCGGACGGTGACGCGGTCCGGGCAGCTGGTCGACCTGACCCGCAAGGAGTTCGGCGTGCTGGAGGTCCTGATGGCCGCCGGCGGCACCGTGGTGAGCAGCGAAGAGCTGCTGGAGCGGGTGTGGGACGAGAACGCCGACCCGTTCACGACGACGGTGCGGGTCACCGTGATGACGCTGCGCAAGAAGCTCGGCGAACCGGGCATCATCGAGACCGTTGTCGGCTCCGGCTACCGTGTGCCTGCCGCCGGCCGGGTCGCCGGGCCGGCACTGGACTCGGCAACGGGAGCCCGACCTGCTGAAAGTTGACGTGCCCGCAGCCTCGCCCCGGCGCCGTGGTCCGGGGTTGAGGCTGCGCATCACCACTGTCGCCGTTGTCATCGTCGCGGCGGTCAGCGCACTGCTGTTGTGGCTCGGTTGGCTGCTTGTCGGCCTCGTCGTGCGCGGGGCGGTGCCGCAGCTGCCGGCCAGCAGCACGATCGTCGTGGACGGCGTCGCCGTCGAGGCCTCGCGGCTCGGTGACGTGCTGGAGCAGCACGCCCGGACCCAGGTCCTCGGGGCCGGTGTCGTCGCCTTCGTGCTGCTGCTCGTCGCCGCCGCGGTGCTGGCCTGGACCTTCACCGGCCGCGCCCTGCGGCCCCTGCACGACGTCACCGCCACCGCCCGCCGGCTGTCCGCCGAGTCTCTGGGCGAGCGCATCGCCCTCGACGGCCCGGATGACGAGGTGGCCGAGCTCGCCGACACCTTCGACGCCATGCTCGACCGGCTCCAAGGCGCCTTCGACGCTCAGCGGCGGTTCGTCGCCAACGCCAGCCACGAGCTGCGGACCCCGCTCGCGGTCATCCGCACCGAGCTCGACGTCACCCTCTCCGACGACCAGGCCGACGTCGAGGAGCTGCGCCGGATGGCCGACGTCGTCGGCACGGCCGCCCTCCGGGCCGAGCAGCTCGTCGAGGCCCTGTTGCTGCTCGCCCGCACCGACGGCATCGGCCTTGTCGTGCACGAGCCGGTCGACCTCGCCGCCGTCGTCTCCTCGGCCTGGCGCTCCGCCGGCCGCGAGGCTGCCGCCCGTGGCGTCCAGGCCCGATTCGCCACCGCACCGGCCCCCACCGTCGGCGATCCCGCCCTGCTCGAACGCGTCGCCGGCAACCTCCTGGAGAACGCCGTCCGTCACAACCTCGACGGCGGCTGGATCGAGGTCGCCACCGAGAGCGGTCCGGAGTGGACCCAGCTCCGGGTGTCCTCGTCCGGTCAGCTCATCGCCCCCGAGCAGGTCACGGAGCTCTTCGAGCCCTTCCGCCGCGGCGGCGTCGACCGCACGGCCCGCACCGGCACCGGCCTCGGCCTGTCCATCGTCCGGGCCGCCGTCCTGGCCCACCGCGGCACCGTCCACGCCGACGCCGTCCCCGGCGGCGGCCTCTCCGTCACCGTCAACCTCCCCGCCGGCCGCGACACCTGAACCACCGCGAGTCCCGCTCTCAGGCAACTGAATGTCGAGTTCCGGAACTCGACACACGGTTGCTGGAGAGCGGGACTCGCGGTGTTCGAGTTGCGGGGGTGAGAGATGGCTCTCAAGGTGGAAGACAGACGACGGTCGGGGTGTTGCACACCGTGACCGTGAATCGAGAAAGTGCGAGGGAAGCGTCTCCTATGCCAGTGGTTCCCACCATCAAGCTCAACAACGGCGTCGAGATCCCACAGCTGGGGTTCGGGGTGTTCCAGGTGCCCGACGAGGAGACGACGGCGGCCGTCACGGCGGCGCTGGAGGCCGGGTACCGAAGCATCGACACGGCAGCGGCCTACGCCAACGAGCGCGGCGTCGGCGAGGCGATCAAGGCCTCGGGCATCGCCCGTGACGACCTGTTCATCACCACCAAGCTGTGGAACTCCGCGCAGGGCTACGACAACACGCTGCGCGCCTTCGACGAGAGCATGGCGCAGCTGGGCCTGGAGCAGCTGGACCTGTACCTGATCCACTGGCCGGTGCCCAAGGCCGACAAGTACGTCGAGACCTGGAAGGCGTTCGAGAAGCTGCACGCCGACGGCCGGGTCCGGGCGATCGGCGTGTCGAACTTCCAGCCGAAGCACCTGCGCCGCCTGCTCGACGAGGGCCTGACGCTGCCGGCGATCAACCAGGTGGAGCTGCACCCGGCGTTGCAGCAGGCGACGCTGCGCGCGTTCCACACCGAGCACGGCATCGTCACCGAGGCCTGGAGCCCGCTGGCCAAGGGCGAGGTGCTGGACGCCCCGGAGATCACGAAGACCGCCGCCAAGCACGGCAAGTCGCCGGCCCAGGTGGTCCTGCGCTGGCACCTCCAGTTGGGCAACGTGGTCATCCCGAAGTCGGTGACCCCCAAGCGCATCCGCGAGAACCTCGAGGTGTTCGACTTCGAGCTGGACGGCGACGACCTGGCGGCCATCGGCGGCCTGGAGCGCGGCTACCGCACCGGCCCGGACCCCGACACCTTCAACGCCGGCGCCTGACACCAGAAGACGCTACGGCCAGCCGGCTCGACTCGACGTCGTCGGCTTCGGTTTGGCGGCAAGCGTCGTGCAGGCGGCCCTTGCCTGCTCCTGCAACCAGTCCGGCGGCACCGTGCCGCCGGACTGGTGCTTGCGGGCCTCGTCGACCAACGCCTGCAACGCCTCGTACTGGTCGCCGTCCAGGCCCATCTCCTGGTAGTCCAGGCCGGTGTCCTTGGCGTTGCCTAGAATGTCCTTGGCCCAGTACACAAGCTGGTTCACGCACACCGCGACCGGGTCCACAGTGGACGTTGACGTGGTCGCGGCCGGCGGAGCCGCAGGCCCGCCCGAGCAACCGGCGACCACCACCGCCAAGGCGGCCCCGACGAGCAGGCGTCCGGCCACGGCTAGAACGAGTCCCCGCCGGAGAACTGCTCCTCCAGGGTGTCGACGGTGCCGGCGAGCAGCGTCAGCGGGTCGACGAACTCGTTGATGTCCAGGTTCTCCAGCGGCAGCGCGTGCCGCAGCACCACGTGCTCACCGATGATCGCCACCCCGCCGACCACGGTGGTGTGCCCGACTTCCTTGAGCAGCGCCGCGAGATCGACCTTGGAGGCCAGGCCGCACGGCGAGGCGATCTGCACCCAGTCCTCCTTGCCGTCGAGCACCTCGTGGCTGAGCCAGATGATCTGGCTGCGCTCGTCGTCGAACTCGACGTGGATGCTCACCTCGTCCGGAGTCTGGTCGATGACCTGGTACTCGGTGCGCACGAACGCCACCAGGTCGCCCCACGTCGCCATGACTCACCCATTTCCGCCGGCTGAACAAGATCACTCGACGATAGGCGTCGGGCCCGGCGGCGGAAAGACCCTCGCGGGTGGTCACACCAGGCGAAGGTGCGCGGTGCGCCCGCCGGGAGTGCGCAGCGCGGTGGACCGGCCGGGCAGCGCCGTGACCACCAGCCCGAACACGATGTTGTTCAGCTCCTGCGTGCTCAACATCAGGTCGGCGGCCAGCTCGTGCGGGGTCATGCCCTGCTCACGCAGCGCCTTGAACACCTTGGCCAGCAGCTGCGAGGACTCCCTGGCCTGGTCGCTGTCGGCGTCGACCCGCGCGAGGTCCACGCACAACGCCCGGTAGACGCCGTCGCCGACCTGCCGCAGCTCCCGCAGACGCCGGGTCAGCGCCAGCGGCGACACCCGCCAGCGCGGACAGGCCCGCAGCACCTGGTCCTTGGACGGATCCTCGGGCACGTAGGTCAGCACGTCGACGTCCGGCATCAGCATCGCGCTGGCGAAGGCGTCGGCCTCCGCCTCCACGTCGACGCCGTCCACCGCCCGCCCGCCGCCGTGCAGGACGAGATGCCCGAGCTCGTGCGCGGCGTCGAACCGCCCGTGCTCAGCCGACTTGGCGGTGTTGAGGAAGACGTACGGGGTGCCCTCGTGCCAGAACGAGAAGGCGTCCACGTCGGTGTGGTCGACGCCGAGGGAGAACACCCGAACCCCGTGTGCCTCCAACAGGTGCACGAGGTTCGGCGCGGGCTTGCTGCCCAGCTGCCACTGCTCGCGCACGGCATCGGCGGCGGCACTCGGGGTGCCCTGCGCGACAACGGGAACGTCCACCTCGGGCAGCGTGAACCGCCGCTCCAGGAAGGCGTTGAACTCGATGGCCAACCGTCCGGCGGCCAGCGCCCCGGCCCGACGCCGGGCCGGCAGCTTCGGCCGGGCCCGGAACGAGACGACGTCCTCGGTGAGCTCGGCCGGCTCGCCGCCGGCGAAGAACTCCACCGGGAAGCCCAGGGCGCGGGCCAGCTCGGCCAGTTCGGGCTCGGTCGGGACCCGACGCCCGTTCTCGAAGTCCGACACCGACCGCGGGCTCACGTCCAGTTGTCGCGCGAGGGCGGCGGCGGTCAGCTGACGCCGCTGGCGGGCGAGTTTGAGGCGGGCCGGGGTGAACATGGTGGGATCATTCTTCCGGGTGCTCACCCGGTCGACGCAACAGACGTAGCCGAGTGGGGTGATCTCGATTCGGCCTAAATGTGTCAACCCAGCCGGCTGGCCAGCGCCCGGCCCAGTGCCGTTCCGGACAGCCAGGCCGTCTGCACGCGCGAGGGCCCCCAGGCGTCGCCGCACACGCCGACGTTGTCCTCGTCCAGGTGAAACGGGGCTTCGGACGGTGTTTCCGGCCGGGCGTGCGGCCACTCCTGCGCGTAGGCGGTGACCGGCCGTGTGGGCAGGCCGAGCACCTGCTCGACGGCGTCCTCGACGTCGGCGATCACCTGGTCGTGGGCGCCCAGCCGGGTCGCCGTGTAGGCCGCCGTCGTGTGGGCGACCAGGACCGGGGCGCCGTCGCCGCGCCGATCGCCGTCGTCGAAGACCGTGGTCAGCACGTCGTGCCCGTTGACGAACGCGCCGTGGAAGTCCGGCCAGGCCCGCTCCGGGTAGCGCAGCGTCACCGCGAACGAGGGCACCCAGTTCTGCCCGTCGACCGCCGCCCGAGCAGTCCGCAGGCACGGATCCAGCACGTCGAGGGCCTGCGGACCGGGCATCGCCAGCACGACCGCGTCCACCGGGACGCCGTCGACCAGCGGCCCGGGTTCCACGGCGGTCACGGCGTGTTGCAGCTTGACGGTCAGCCCCTCGGCCAGATGCTCGGCGAGGCTGCGCAGGCCACCGGGCGCGGCCCAGCGCATCGGCCCCGGCCGCGGTTCCCGGCTGCGGTTCGCCAAGGCGTCGTTCTCCAGGGCGACGAGGGTGTCCGTCCACTCGCGAGCCAGCCCGGCGGCCCGCCAGGCCCGCACGACGGCGTCGAATTCGGGGTCGCTCACCGTGAAGTAGGCGGCTCCCACGTCGGCAGGGCGCCCGTCGTAGCGGCGGGTCGCGAGGCGACCGCCGACCACGGGCGTGCGCTCCAGCACGCGGACGTCGATGCCGGCATCGACCAGAACCCGGGCACAGGCCAGGCCGGCGATGCCGGCGCCGACGACCACAACGCTCACGATCTCCACAGTAGGTGCGTCACTCCCAGACCTGGATCGCGCGTACCACGAAAGGCGCATCCGGCACGTAGGTGCCGCCCTTCGGATACGTGGTGAACTCGGCCTCGGTCGAGCAGGTCGCGCCCTCGTACACCGTGACGTCCTTGGTCATCATGTTCACGAGCGACTTGGCCACGAACTTGTCCGGCAGCGCCACGCACTGGCTGGTCGCCGTCGTCTCCAGGCTCAGCCGGACGGCCTTGCCCTTGTAGTTCTCCCCGCTCCAGGCGCAGAACGAGCCGGCATCGCAGGCACTCGACGTCGCCCAGACGGGCGACGCTGTGCCCAACACCACCGCTGCCGCCATGACCGCCGCGAACCCCAGGTTTCGCACCGACATAACGAGTCCTCTCCCTAGTTGTGCCTGCTAGGAGCCTTGCCGCGACTGCCCTGCGCGTCCGGCGAACGGGGCCGCGTCACCCGTCCGTGCAAGCGGTGCACCCGGTGGTGAGCAAGGGCACTTCCCCTGCGTGTTCAACGAAGATCAGAAGGGGGTAAGACAGGGATTGTGGCTACCACTCTCCTGACCCGTCCCGCCCCGCAGCTCCGTCGTGACCAGCGCGCGCTGGTGGAGGCGATCCGGCGAATGACGGGCTTCGAAGCGGTGGCCGTGCTGCGTGGATTCGACAAGACCAGCCGGGCCACCCGCGACGCCATCAACGAGGTCGTCCGCGAGCAGGGCGGTCACATCATCGACGTGACGCCCGTGCCCGGCCTCGGCGAGCTCGCCTCCGTGCCGGCTGCCGACCTGGTCGTCGCCACCAACCGCTCCCTCGCCGCCGCGGCCGAGCGCTGCGCCGCCTACTGGAACGTGCCCGCTGTCGTCCTCGGTGACGGCGTCGGAGAGCACGGCCGCCTGGTGCGTACCCGGCAGCCCGCCGTGTCCGTCACGCGCGACGGTGGCGGCCAGGACGTCGTCGTCCGGCAGCTGCGGCTGCTCGGTCCCGTCACCTGGTCCGACGGCTCCGCCCCCGCGCGGCCGGCCGAGGAGCTCGTGCTCAAGCCCACCATCGCCGGCATGGTCGTCACCGCCACGTACGCCGGCACCACCGTCACCCGGCCGGCCAGCCGGATGATCGAGGTGGAGATCACCGACGAGGTCGTCGCCGACATCGATGGCCACGCGGGCCTGGTCAGCTCCGGCCGCTACGAGGCCCGCCCCACCACCCGCCCGGTCTGCCGGGTCGCCGTCACCGGCTGAGCCCGGCCAGCGGCTCATCCAAGGCCGACGCGCTGCGACAGGCCCATGGCGTCGACCGGCGCGCGGACCTTGGCGTCGTTGTCGAAGTACACGTGCACGTCGCCGCGGCGGTGCCACTTGCGGACCTTCTTCGCCCAGCGGTCGAGGGCCTCGTCGGTGTAGCCGCTGACGTACAGCTCCTCGTCCCCGTGCAGGCGGGCGTAGGTGAAGTCCGCGGTCAGCTCCTCGAAGTACGGCCATGTCTTCGCCGTGTCGGCCACCACCATCGCCACGTTGTGGTCCCGCAGCAGGCGCAGGCACTTCTCGTCCTGGAAGCTCACGTGCCTGGGCTCCAGCGCGTGCCGCAGCGGCCGGTCCTCGTCGATCCGCAGCCCCTCGTCGTCCTTGATCCGGTCGTCGTGCCGCGCCCCGAGCTTCGCCGCCGCGACCGTGCTTTGCGGCAGCAGAGCCAGAAACTCGGCCAGCACCTCCGCGTCGAACCGCAGCGTCCCCGGCAGCTGCCACAGGATCGGGCCCAGCTTCTCCTGCAGCCGCAGCACTCCCGACGCCAGGAAGTTGGCCACCGGGATCTCCGCGTCCTTCAGGCGCTTCATGTGCGTGATGAACCTCGGCGCCTTAGTCGCGAACACGAAGCCCGCCGGCGTCTGCCCCGCCCACGACACGAAACTCGCCGGCCGTTGCAGCGCGTAGAACGTCCCGTTGATCTCCACCGAGTTCAGCCGCTCGGCCAGGTAGGCCAGCTCCCGCTTCTGCGTCACGCCCTTCGGGTAGAACGGCCCGCGCCACGGCGGATACACCCAGCCCGACGTCCCGATCCGGATCACCGTCCCATCCTGCGCCGTCAGCCCCGCTCGCGCACCAGCTCGGCCAGCGCCATCGCGTCCCCCGGAGCCCGCCCGTGCATCGTGTTGTCGAAGTACACGAACACATCCCCCTCGGCCGCCAGCTCCTCCACCCGGGCCGCCCAGCCCCGCAGCGCCTCGTCGTCGTAGCCGCTGATGTACAGCTCCTCGGCACCGTGCAGCCGGATGTAGTGGAAGTCCGCCGTCGTCACGTCGAACAGCGGCCACTTCCCCTCCGAGTACACGACCGCCACGTTGTGCTCCCGAGCCAGCTCGTAGAACTTCTCGTCCCGGAAGCTCTCGTGCCGCACCTCGAACGCGTGCCTCACCGTGGGATCCAGCAGCGCCAGGAACTCCGCCACCACCCCCGGATCGAACGCCGTCCGGTCCGGCAGCTGCCACAGCACCGGCCCCAGCCGCTCGCCCAGCTCCCGCACCCCCGAGTCGAAGAACTTCTTCAGCGGCTCCTCGACCCCACGCAGCCGCCGGACGTGCGTCACCTCCCGCGTGCCCTTCACCGCGAACACGAAGTCCGCCGGCACCTGAGCCGCCCACGACCGGTAGTTCTCCGGCGTCCGCAGCGAGTAGAACGTGCCGTTGATCTCCACGGTGTTCACGTGCCCGGCCAGGAACTCCAGCTCCCGCCGCTGCACCAGGCCCTTCGGATAGAAGCCGCCCCGCCACTCCGGGTACTTCCACCCCGACGTCCCGATCCTGATCATCACCCCATGGTGGAACGCGAACGGGTGCCGTGCACGGCGAGCGGAGACCGGTCAACCTGGCCCACGTCGTGGTGGTGGTCCCGAATAAGGACTATAATTCGGACCATGGAGACGATGCCGATCACAGAGGTGAAGGCCCGGCTGGCCGAGCTGGTCGTGCAGGTGGAGACGCAGCGCGATCGCATCACCATCACACGCAACGGCAAGCCGGCCGCGATCCTCGTCTCGGTGGGCGAGTGGGAGAGCGTCAACGAGACGCTCGACGTGCTGGCCGACCCTGAGGCGTTGCGGGACATCAAGGAGTCCGACGGCGCCTACGCCCGGGGCGAGGTGTACGACAGCGCCGAGATCGCGGCCATCCTGCGTGCCCGTGCGGATGGAACGGACAGCGTCGCTTGAGCGAGTCGTATGACATCGCCTGGTCGCCTCAGGCGCGGCGGGCGATGGCCGAGCAAGTCCCGGTCCACGTCGCGATGGCGGTGTACGAGCTGATCACCGGACCAGTGGCGACCAATCCCCATCGAGTCGGCAAGCAGCTCGATCCGCCCATGGACGACCAGTGGTCGGCGCGCCGCGGCGATTATCGCGTGCTCTATCGCATCCACGAGGACAAACATCAGGTTTATGTCACGCGGATCAGCCATCGGCGTGACGCGTACCGGGCGTACTAGAAAGCGAGTGCTGCCCGTCGGCCTCGGGAGCTCCAGCGTGACGCCCGTGCAGGGTGGCGGTCGCTTGGACGGCAGCACTCCCTCCTCGGAGAGGGTGGACCGGGTCACCGGTCCGCGATCCCCGAGGAACTCGTGCAGGCCCTCGACGGGCACGAGCAGGTGGCGAGCGAAGGCGTCGGCTCGGACCTAAGGGCAGTGTGCATCCACGCGCTCACGTGCGGCAGCGCCAGTCCCGCGAAGAACTCGAA
>NZ_JBFBAM010000096.1:0-29044 GCF_040682195.1 Kutzneria sp. NPDC051319
AGCCCTGTAAGGGGTGGAGTTGACTGGTACTAATAGGCCGAGGGCTTGTTTACAAAGACGCTTCGCATCCACTGTGTGGTTCTGAGAGAACCAATCAGGCATCACTTGTAGGGCTTCGGCCTGGCGGGTGGGTGTTTGTGGGATTCTTTCATAGTGTTTCGGTGGTGTTAGCGGAGGGGAAACGCCCGGTCCCATTCCGAACCCGGAAGCTAAGCCCTCCAGCGCCGATGGTACTGCACTCGTGAGGGTGTGGGAGAGTAGGACGCCGCCGGACAAAATTTGCCCGATGCGGGTCGAGTTGAGCCTTGAAGGTTCCTCGACCCGCATCGGGCCTTTTTACGTTGTACCTTCATCCCGTGCCAAAACCGCTGCTGGTCATCGACGCCGCCAACGTCGTCGGATCCGTGCCCGACGGCTGGTGGCGCGACCGCGCCGGCGCCACCACCCGCCTGCGTGACTCCCTCGCCGGCCTCGCCGCCACCGGACTCCCCCAGACCGGCTCCCCCATCGACGTGATCCTTGTCGTCGAAGGCAAGGCCCGCACCGTCACCAGCTCTGACACCATCCACGTCCACGTGGCGCCGCACTCCGGCGACGACGCCATCGTCGACCTGGTCGCCGACGAATCCACCAGCGGTCGCCCCATCTACGTCGTCACCGCCGACCGCGGCCTCCAACGCCGGGTCGCCCCCTACGTCGCCGAGATCCTCGGCCCCCACTCGGTCAGGAACCCCCGTCAGGACTGAGGCTCCGGGCCGCGTTGTCGAGCAGCTGCTTGTACGTCATCACGTCGATCCGACTGAGATGGCTGTTGTAGCTCCGCAGCGTCTCGTTGACGGCCTGCTCCTCGAAACTGACGTCGTACATCGGATGCCCGATGACCACCGTCCCCGATGCCGAACCGCTCGAAGATCTCCCCCGACTCTCATCGACCCCGCGCGTAGGTAGTCGGCGACCTGCATCACGGCATCGTGTACCGCCGCTGTCGGAACGGCCGCCCCACGGTGCCGCTTCACGACGGTCATATTCGCCTACTTCAGCCCATGACGTGGAGAACGCCGTCCGGCCGGAGCAGAGTGATGTCGACCTCGTGTCCCGGCACGAGCCGGCGGACCGGACTGCCGGTTACGAACTCTCCGCCGAACAGCCAAGGTGCGCCGGCGAGAGCCTGTTGGAGGCGTTGTTCCTTGCTGTAGGGGTTCTCGACCACGCGCTGTATCTCGTCCAGCTGCCGGCTCCGCAATGCGAGGACCGTCGCACCGACCAGCAACTCGGCGTCGTCGACCGCGAGGAGGGACTCCACCCGGGGTCCAGGTGCGGACCGTCGGGCATGAACTCGATTCGGTCAGCCAGGAGATCGAGTCCCCCGGCCATGTTGTCGGTGCGGATCCGGAAGGCGCCGTAGTGGCCGGCGCGGCGAGCCCGGACGAACCTGATCCCCCGCTTCGTGGTCTCGGCGTTGAGGATGTCCACGATGCTCAAAGCCAGTTGGTCGGTCGCCGCGCGCTGATGCAAGTCGAGCAGCAGAGACTTGAGGGTCCAGTCCGCTCTGATGTACACGGGGCGAGGCTACGGATGCCGATCACATGCTGGACCGTGGAACACCGGGCTCGGCCGCTGGTGTTGACTCGGGATGTGACCACTGCGAAGCGTCGTGCACGGGTCCGCGCCCCTGAGCTGGTGGGGCGTGGATGGCTGAACACCGGGGGGAAGGCCGTCACGCTGGCCGCGTTGCGGGGGCGGATCACGCTGCTCGACTTCTGGACGTTCTGCTGCATCAACTGCCTGCACGTGCTGGACGAGCTGCGACCGCTGGAGGCGGAGTTCGCGGATGTGCTGGTGACGATCGGGGTGCATTCGCCGAAGTTCGTGCACGAGGCGGACCCGGACGCGTTGAAGGCGGCGGTGGAGCGGTACGAGGTGCATCATCCGGTGCTGGACGACCCGCAGCTGACGACGTGGCAGAACTACGCGGTGAAGGCGTGGCCGACGCTGGTCCTGGTCGACCCGGAGGGCTACGTGGTGCACGTGGCGGCGGGCGAAGGACACGTGGAGGCGCTGCGCCGCATCATCGCGGAGCTGATCGACGAGCATGAGGCGAAGGGCACGCTCCGGAGGGGTGACGGACCGTATGTGCCGCCGCAGCAACAGGAAACGGAGCTGAGGTTCCCGGCGAAGATCGCTGTCACGCCGCAGGACACGCTCCTCGTGACGGACTCGGCGCACCACAGCGTGGTGGAGCTGGAGGCGGACGGCGAGACGGTCATCCGGCGCATCGGCACGGGCGCTCGCGGGCGGCAGGACGGCGGCCCGGACGAGGCGACGTTCGCGGAGCCGGCGGGGATTGCCTTGCTGCCCAAGGACATCGCGGAGAAGGTCGGCTACGACGTGGTGGTCGCGGACACGGTGAACCACCTGCTGCGCGGCATCAACCTGAGCACCGGCCATGTCACGACGATCGCCGGCACGGGCGAGCAGTGGCGCATGGGGGACACCGACGGGCCGGCGGATGAGATCGACCTGACGAGCCCGTGGGACGTGGCCTGGTGGGCGCCGGCCAACGGTGTTGTTGTTGCCATGTCGGGGAATCACACGCTGAGCCTGTTCGACCCGATCGCGCGGACGGTGAGCCGGTTCGCCGGCACGACGGTGGAGGGCCTGAAGGACGGGCCGGCGCTGGAGGCGTTCTTCGCGCAGACGTCGGGCCTCGCGGCCGACGGCGACAAGCTGTGGCTGGCCGACTCGGAAACATCGGCGCTGCGCTGGATCGACAGCGACTTCGACGTGCACACCGCTGTGGGCCAAGGACTTTTCGACTTCGGCCACCGCGACGGCGCCGCCGACCAGGCCCTGCTGCAACATCCGCTCGGCCTGGCGGTGCTGCCCGACGGCAGCGTGGCCATCGCGGACACGTACAACTCGGCGATTCGGCGCTACGAACCGGAAACCGGCGAGATGTCGACGCTGGCCACCGATGTCGCCGAGCCGTCCGGTGCAGCCATTGTGGACGGTGAGCTGGTGGTCGTCGCCTCCGCGGCGCACCGCCTGGAACGCCCGGTGCCGCCGGGGGTTTCGGCCCGGCTGGTCGCCGGCGACGCACACCAGGTGCGCCGGCCGCCGTCGGACATCGGCACCGGCGAGCTCGAACTGGCGGTGGTCTTCACGCCGCCGCCCGGACAGAAGCTGGACGACCGCTACGGCCCGTCGACCCGGCTGGAAATCACCTCCTCGCCGCCCGGGCTGATCGCGCAGGGGGCGGGCGAATCCACCGACCTGACAAGGAAGTTGACGATCGCGGAGGGCTTCGCCGAGGGTGTCCTGCACGTCGTCGCGCAGGCCGCCAGCTGCGACGACGGCCCGGGCGTCGAGCACCCGGTGTGCCGGCTGACCCGGCAGGACTGGGGCGTGCCGGTGCGCGTCAGCACGGGCGGTCCGCGGCGTCTGGCGCTGGTCATGGGCGGGGTCGACGACCAGACGACGTAGAATTCGCCCGTGGCCGACTCCAAGCTCCAGATCCAGATGCTGCACGACCGGGTGCTGGTGAAGATCTCGCCGGAGGACGGTGAGCGCCGCAGCAGCGGCGGCATCGTCATTCCGGCCACCGCCCAGGTCGCCAAGCGGCTCGCCTGGGGCGACGTCCTCGGCGTCGGCGGGCACGTGCGCAACGTCAAGGTGGGCGACCGGGTGCTGTTCAACCCGGAGGACCAGCTGGAGGTCGAGGTGCAGGCCCAGACCTACACGGTGATGCGCGAGCGCGACATCCACGCCATCGCCAACGAGCAGGCCGAGCAGGGCACGGGGCTGTACCTCTAGAGTTCCCGGCCTTTGCGGCGCTGCTCCTCCGCGCGTTCCCGGCACTGCCGCAGGAACTCCGCGTCGTCGTCGGGGTTCCCGGCGACGTGCCGGCCCGGCCGGTCGTACTCCGGGAACCGGGACGTGCCGCGGCTCGGGTAGGTCGCCGTGCGTGGCTTGCCCACGGCCAGCCACAGGATCGAGCCAACCAGCGGCAGCAGCAGAACGACGAGCAGCCACAGCATCTTGGGCAGGTGGCGCGTCACCGACTCGTCGCTGACGATCACGTCGACCAGACAGAAGATCCACAGACAGAAGATGGCCACGCCGACGGCGCCGTCGAAGTAGAGCACCGCTATCACTCCCCCTGAGAGAACCGGACGACGCGCATCTTGGCACGCCACCCTGACATTCCGGGCGTGAGTCACGAAAAAACCGGCGGCGGCCCTGCGTGAAGCAGGAACCGCCGCCGGTGTCGGCGGTGAGGCGGGCTCAGAACGCGGACTCGTCCACGTCCATCAGCGAGTTGTCGGTGGTCTCGGCGATCTTGCGGCGCGAGGACAGCTCCGGCAGCACGGTCTTGGCGAAGAACGACGCCACCGCGACCTTGCCCTCGTAGAAGGCCTTGTCCTTGGCCGAGGGAGTGCCGGCCAGCGCGGCCAGGGCGACCTCGGCCTGGCGCAGCAGCAGCCAGCCGACGAGCACGTCGCCCGCGGACAGCAGCAGCCGCACGGTGTTCTGGCCGACCTTGTAGACGTTGCGCACGTCCTCCTGGGAGGAGGTGAGGTAGCCGATCATCGTGCCGAGAATGCCCTGGAGGTCCTGCAGGCCCTGGGCCAGCGCGGCCCGCTCCTCCTTGAGCCGGCCGTTGCCGCCCTCGTTGTCCAGGAACTTCTGGATCTCGTTGTTGATGAAGCCCAGCGCCTGGCCCTTGTCCCGGATGATCTTGCGGAAGAAGAAGTCCAGGGACTGGATGGCGGTCGTGCCCTCGTACAGGCTGTCGATCTTGGAGTCGCGGATGTACTGCTCGATCGGGTAGTCCTGCAGGAAGCCCGAGCCGCCCAGGGTCTGCAGCGACTGCGCCAGCTGCTCGTAGGCCCGCTCGGAGCCGACGCCCTTGACGATCGGCAGCAGCAGGTCGTTGATGCCCTCGGCCAGCTTCACGTCGCCGGCGCCGGCCAGGATCTGGTCCTGGAAGGTCGCGGTGTACAGGTACACCGAGCGCAGGCCCTCGGCGTAGGCCTTCTGCAGCATCAGGCTGCGGCGCACGTCCGGGTGGTGGGTGATGGTGACGCGGGGCGCGGTCTTGTCGGTCATCTGCGTCAGGTCGGCGCTCTGCACGCGTTCCTTGGCGTAGGCCAGGGCGTTCAGGTAGCCGGTGGACAGCGTGGCGATGGCCTTGGT
Organism: Kutzneria sp. NPDC051319; assembly: GCF_040682195.1. Classification (NCBI taxonomy): domain Bacteria; kingdom Bacillati; phylum Actinomycetota; class Actinomycetes; order Pseudonocardiales; family Pseudonocardiaceae; genus Kutzneria; species Kutzneria sp. NPDC051319. The sequence goes on from NZ_JBFBAM010000096.1 coordinate 5,197, forward strand.
GCCGACCATCATCCGGGCGTGCTCGATGACCTGGAACATCTGCGCGATGCCGTCGTGCACGTCGCCCAGCAGCCAGCCCTTGGCCGGCACGCCGTGCTGGCCGAAGGTCAGCTCGCACGTCGTGGAGACCTTGAGGCCCATCTTGTGCTCGACGTTGGTGACGAAGGCGCCGTTGCGCTCGCCCAGCTCGCCGGTCTCGCTGTCGAAGTGGAACTTGGGCACCAGGAACAGGCTCAGGCCCTTGGTGCCCGGCCGCGGCTCGATGCCGGGGCCCTCGGGGCGGGCCAGCACCATGTGCATGATGTTCTCGGTCATGTCCTGGTCGCCGGACGTGATGAACCGCTTCACGCCGTCGAGGTGCCAGGAGCCGTCGGGCTGCAGCACGGCCTTGGTGCGGCCGACGCCGACGTCGGAGCCGGCGTCGGGCTCGGTGAGCACCATCGTGGCGCCCCAGGCGCGGTCGATGGTGATCTGCGCCCAGTGCTTCTGCTCGGCGTTGCCGTTCTTGTGCATGATCGCGGCGAAGCTGGCGCCGGCCATGTACATGAAGGCGGCCGGGTTGGCGCCGAGGATGAGCTCGGCCGCGGCCCACTGCACCGACGGCGGGATGCCGAAGCCGCCCAGCTCGACGGGCAGGGACAGGCGGTACCACTCGCCGTCCCACAGCGCCTTGTAGGACTTCTTGAACGACTCGGGCAGCGTGGCCGAGTGCGTCTTGGGGTCGAAGACCGGCGGGTTGCGGTCGGCGTCGGCGAACGACTCGGCCAGCGGCCCGACCGCCAGGTTGTTCAGCTCGCTGAGCACGCCACGAGCCGTGTCCTCGTCGGCCTGCTCGAACGGCCCGGTGCCGAGGCTCTCCTGGACGTTGAACACCTCGAAGAGGTTGAACTCCAGGTCACGCACGTTGCTCTTGTAGTGGCCCATGGCTTCCTTGCTCCCCTACTAGCCGGTAACAACAGGATATTACCTGCCAGTAACACCGGCAAGGGTCTTCCCCCGGTTGTGGCGACACATCACAGGGCCGCTCGACTGAGGGTGACCATGCGAATACCCAGACCGACCAGCACGAGTCCGCTGACCCGGTCCATCCAGCGCCGAACGAGCGGGCGGCTGAGCACCCGCCGGGCCAGACCGATCGCCAGCACCACGAGCGTGTAGTAGCTGGCCGACAGCGCCATCTGGACGGCCGCGAGCACGAAGGTGTCGACCAGCGGGTTGCCGTCCGGCGGCAGGAACTGCGGCAGCAGGGCGAGATAGAGCACAGCGGCCTTGGGATTGGTCACATTGGTCATGAAGCCGGCGCGCAGCGAGGCCAACGGGCTGCGCTTGGCGGTCGGCTGCTCCTCGGCCAGGCGTGCCGGCTCGCGGCGGGAGCGCAGCAGCGACTGGATGCCCAGCCAGCACAGGTAGACCGCGCCGGCGACCTTCAACACCACGAACGCGATCTCCGATGTGCGCACCAGCGCCGTCAGGCCGAACGCCGACGCCGTGGCCCAGACGACCAGGCCCAGGGTGTTGCCGGCGACCGTGGCCAGCCCAGCCGTGCGCCCGGAGCGCAGCGACTGCGTCAGCATCACGGCCAGCGAGGGTCCGGGGGCGATGATGATCAGCAGGCAGGTGAGGACGAAGGCCAGGGAGATCACGGCCCCTAGTTCACCTGTCCGTGCCGGCCACGAGCAACCCGATTCGGTAAGAGATGGCGACGGCGTGTGCCCGATCACGCGCCCCGAGCTTGCGCAGCATCCCCTTGATATGGGTTCTGACCGTCTCCACGGACACGAACAGTGCCGACGCGATGGCCCGGTTCTCCAGGCCGTCGGCGATCAGCTGGAGCACCTCGAACTCGCGCCGGGTGAGCCCGCACGATGCCGGCTGGCCGTCGGTGTCGGCCGCCGCCAGCAGCGGGGCCAGCGTCGGGTCGACGTAGCGGCGGCTGATCGGCGTGTGGTGGATGGCATGGAGGACCTCCGCCGGCTCCGCCTGCCTCGGCACAACGCCGCGGGCGCCCCGGCGGAACACCCGCTGGGCGAACTCCGCCGTGCAGTGCGCGTCCCGCAGCACCATCAGCACCACCAGGGCCTCGTCCTGCTCGGTCAGCAGCCGCGTGAAGTGTCCGAGCGGATCCAGGGCCGAATCGACGAGCAGCACGTCCGGTCGATGGCGCTCATGCAGCTGGACGGCCGCGCGGTGATCACGGGCGGCACCGCTCCAGTGCAGGCCGGGCGTGCGGTTGACCAGCGTCGACAGGCCCTCGCGGAACAGCGGGACCTGGTCGAGCAGGGCGACGCCGATCGTGGCCTGGCGTCGCCGCTGCGCGGGGGCGGTCCGCTGGCCAGCGATGTGTGGTGCGGTCATGCCGACGGGACGAGGGCCACCCGCACGCCTGACGTGACCGGCGCACGGAGCAGCGGTTTTATCCCCCAAGTGGGGGACGCCGGCGCGTGATGTTCACCTATCTGAAAGTCAGTCACAAATGTGACTCAATCCCCCCGGAAGGGTTCCCCGCGCCGAAATACGCACGTAGGACCTACGTCACACATCCTGAGTGGATGCCGGGTCCGACCGCCGCCGGATCGCGGACTTCCGCACGGACCGACTCGCGCACGGGTCGGCGCAGAGAAACGAGGCGATCTGGCGTGACGCAAACGGAGGGTCTGCCAGCACGGCGGAACATCAACAGAGGAACGCTGTTCTTCTTCGGTGCCCTCGGCGGCATCCTGTTCGGCTACGACCTGGGCGTCATCTCAGGTGTTCTGCTGTTCATCAAGAAGATCTGGAACCTCAGCCCGGTCCAGCAGGGCTTCGTCAACGGCGCGCTGGCGGCCGGCGCGATCATCGGCGCGCTGCTGGTGATCAAGCTGGCCGACTCGCTCGGCCGGCGTAAGACGATCATCGTCGCGGCCAGCGTGTTCGCGGTCGGCACCATCGGCTGCACCTTCGCGCCGACGTTCGAGACGCTGGTGGCGTTCCGGTTCATCGTCGGCATCGCGGTCGGCGCGTCGTCCGCGACGGTGCCGACCTACCTGGCCGAGCTCGCCCCGGGCAAGGTCCGCGGCATGCTCGGCTCGCTGAACCAGCTGATGATCGTCAGCGGCATCCTGATCGCGTACATCGTGGACGACATCCTGGCCGACTCGGCCAACTGGCGGGCCATGATCGCCGCGGCGATCATCCCGGCGGTGATCCTGCTCGTCGGCATGCTCCGGATGCCGGAGTCGCCGCGCTGGCTGCTCAAGAACGGCCGCGACACCGAGGCCCGCGAGGTGCTCGCCAGCACGCTGCAGGGCCAGGGCGTCGACGCGGAGTTCGACGAGATCAAGGAGATCATCCGGCTCGACGGCGAGCAGGCCAAGGGCACGTTCAAGGACCTGACCGCCAAGTGGGCCCGGCCGGCCCTGGTCGTGGCCCTGATCCTGGCCGTCGGCCAGCAGTTCTCCGGCGTCAACGCGGTCAACACCTACGCCCCGATCATGTTCAGCAACCTGGGCTACGGCGCGTCCGCGGCCCTGCTGGCCGCCGTCGCGCTCGGCGTCGTGAAGGTGCTGTTCACGGTGGCCGAGATGTTCGTGGTCGACAAGTGGGGTCGCCGTCCGCTGCTCCAGGTCGGCGGCGCGCTGATGGCCGGCACGCTGATCGTGCTCGGGCTGTGCGTGTCCCTGATCAAGGACACCAGCGTCATCGGACCGATCACCCTGGTGCTGCTCATCCTGTTCCTGGCCGGCTACGAGCTCGGCTGGGGCGCGGTGGTGTGGGTCATGATCGGCGAGGTGTTCCCGCTGCGGGTCCGCGGCATCGGCACCGGCACCGCCAGTGTCGTGCTGTGGGCGGCGACGTTCACCATCACCTTCGTGTTCCCGGTGATGTACGGCAACCTCGGCCTGGCCGGCGCGGCGTGGATCTTCGCGGCGGTCTGCGTCATCCTGGTGCTGCTGGTGACGAAGTTCGTGCCGGAGACCAAGGGCCGCACGCTGGAGCAGATCGAGCTGGAACTGCGCGATCGCGTGAACGTCTGATTTCTGTCCGACCCCGTCGGTAGCGTGCCGGACATGGCTACCCGACTGGACAACGTGGTCGTCGACGCGGCCGACCCGCTCGCACTCGCGGGCTTCTGGTCGGCCGCGCTCGGCGTCCCGATCAGCTATCACGACGAGAACGAGGTCGACGTCGGCCTGCCCGGCTTCGACCTCGTCTTCGTGCCGGTGTCCGAGCCCAAGGTCGAGCAGAACCGGGTGCACCTGGACCTGGCCAGCCAGTCCGCCGACGACCAGGCCGCCATCGTCGCGCGGCTGCTGCTGCTCGGCGCCGAGCACGCCGACATCGGCCAGGGGCCGGATGTGCCGTGGGTGGTGCTGACCGATCCCGAGGGCAACGAGTTCTGCGTGCTGGAGCACCGTGACGAGTACAGCGGCATCGGGCCCGTCGCCGCCGTTGTCGTCGCCGCCCAGGATTCCCTTGCCCAGGCCCGGTTCTGGGCCGAGGCGACCGGCCGGACGGTGACCCGCTCCGGTCCCGACTGGGCGTCGTTGCCCGGTGAGGCCGGCGCGTGGCTGGAGTTCGTCCACAGCCCCGCCACCCGGGCCGCCAAGAACCGTGTGCACCTCGACGTCCGGCCGCGACCCGGTGACGACCAAGCCGCCGACGTCGCCCGCCTGCTCGCCGCCGGCGCCGTGCCGGCCGACATCGGGCAGGGCGATGTGCCGTGGACGGTGCTCGCCGACCCCGAGGGGAACCAGTTCTGTGTGCTCCGCCCGGCGGCGACGTCCATCCGAACGGGGGATTAGGGCCTTACGACTCTGCGGACTGCCCCCGGGCCTGCGTACCGTGCTGATCGCGCGGCGATCCGCGCACGTGTGGAGACCTCGTCCTGCGGACGCCCCCCGACGCAGGACGAGCCATCCGCCGAGTCGCGCTCACCTGCCGGCTCGTCGTTCAGTTCTGATCGTCGAGCCGGGACGGTGACCTCCCCTGGACCTCATCGCTTTCGCGCCCGCCACGGACCTTCTCCGTGCCGCCGACTTCTACGGCTCCGTGCTCGGCCTCGAACATGTCGAAACAAATCCCTTCGCCGCCGTCTTTCGCGCCGGCGCCGTCATGCTCCGCGTCACCAAGGTCGACGCGTTGGCGCCCCAGCCCTTCACCATCCTCGGCTGGTCCGTGCCCGACATCCGCGCCACCATCGCCGACTTCGCTTCGCGTGGTGTGGAGTTCACCCGCTACGACGGCATGCCCCAGGACTCCCTCGGGATCTGGACCACCCCCGACGGCTCCCAGATCGCCTGGTTCCGTGACCCCGACGGCAACACCCTGTCGCTCACCCAGTTCGTCTAAGTGCTAGTGAATTCGCCTTCTGCCGTCTCGTAGATGCAGCGGATTCGATGGCTGGACAGCAGATCGACGAGGTCAGCCTTCGGGAGCTCGGGCAGCAGCACCGCTAGGTGCTCGTGTTCCACGAACCTCGCGTAGTCCAGCACCTGCCCCAGCGCCTGCCGCACGTACTCCCGCTCCGCCGATCCCTTCGCCTCGATCAGCTCCTTGCGGTCCACGTCGTACAGATCGACGCGCAACGGCCTTGTCTCGCCCTGCAGCAGGATTCCCTTCGCGATGACACCATGGTCGTCGGCGTCCCGCCACTCCCGGAACCGCTTCGTCAGCTCCGCCTCGACCCGGCTCGCGTTTCGCTTCGTGGTCCCACGCACCGGGAACGTCGTCGTTCGATGGGCCTCGACGGGCATGTCGAAGACCACCGTCCCCAGGTTCCGGTCGACCACATCCACGGTTGCCACCTGCTCCGGCCGGAGACCAAGCAGCCTGGCGCGAAGCGCACGGGCCTCCGCGAGGACTTTCATGGGGTCGTCGATGAGCTCCTTGGCGACCACCGCGTCGAGCCGGTTGCCTCGGGTCCGCTTGCCTCTGTAGTCGGGATGGCTGGTCACGATGTCCGCCATCTTCCTGGCCACAGCATTAGCGTTACGGAAGTCCGGGCCATGTTCCTCGAGTGGATGAAACTCCGTGGTCTGAAGCAATTCTGAGAGCTCGATGACCTGCACGTCGCGCTCGCCGCCGGACGGCTGCCGCCAGTCGTTGGCCGCCACGATCACACAGGCCAGGAGGATCTCCTCTCGGGTCCACGGCCGCACAGGGAAGTACCGCACTGTGCAGCCCAGCGCCTCGAGCTGGCGCGCGACTGTCTGATCGCCGCCGGAGAAGGCGTCCGTGGCCAGGCCAAGCGCGGCCCCGGCGATCGCTTTCGAATCGTAGAGCTGCTCGTCGATCTCCAGGAAGTACGACCTCGCTTTGCCGAAGCTGTACTTCCGGAGGAACTCCTCCCGGCCGAGGTCATCGAACTCGGCGACTGCCCGCAGCACGCCGTCTCGTGTCAGGTCCCCCAGAGCCATCCCGCCAGGGTAGCGGTCAGCCCAGACCGATCTGCTGGTAGAAGTTCGTGTTGTCCCAGAACAGAAACTCTTCGTCCATCGTGCCCTGGCGGTTCCACAGTCCCACCGTGGCCATGTTGATGGAGTAGGAGCGGCCCGTCGGCGCGATGAAGCCGCCCTTGCCGTCGGGCATGGGGCGGCTGAACGTGCCCTTCATGACCCCGGTGACCGCGGTCAGGTTGTCCTTGGCGATGCGCAGCGGGTGGCTGTTGATGTGCGTGTCCGGCGCCCACACGAACATCGCGGCCAGGTCGGCGATGTGCTTGTCGATGCCGTCGGTGTAGTGCCCGTCGGGCCAGTGCACGCGGATCGTGCGGGCGTGGCTCTCGTTCAGCCGGGCCCAGTCGGCCTGGGAGAACACGACGAAGTCCAGTTCGTCGAACTTCTTCAGGTGTTCCCGCTCCTGCGCGGTCAGGTTGCCGGCGAACGGCGGGTTCGGCACCGGGGTCGTCGCGGGGTCGGGCATCAGGTGCGTGCCGGTGTCGGTGGCCGTGGCCGTGCCGTCGGCGACGGCGGACAGGGCCAGCGCGCCGAACACGGCCGCTCCGCCCCGGCCGATGAGAGTGCGGCGGTCGAGCATGGGCTCCTCCTCAGTCGTTCTTTGACGCGCCCATGAAACGACCGCCGCCCACGCCGGGGCCATGACTCTCCGTCACCCCACTCATTCGCCACGTTTATGGCATATTCGCGACCGATAAGCTGGTGCCGTGTCCACCGCCCAGGAGCTGGTCGCACTCCGTTCGTTCCTCGCCGTCTACCGCACCGGCGGCGTCGCGCGGGCCGCCGAGCAGTTGGGCTTGTCACAGCCTGCTGTGTCGCATCACCTGCGCGCCGTCGAGACCTTCACCGGCCGCCCCCTGTTCGCCCGCGCCGGCCGGGGCATCGCCCCCACCGAGGCCGGCCACGCCCTCGCCGCCGAGGTCGCCCCCCACCTCGACGTGCTGGACCTCGTCATCGACGGCCGCCGCACCGACGCCGTCGACGCCGGCCCCGTTTTCCTCGGTTCCCCCGGCTCGCAGTTCGACCACCACATCGCCGCCGTCCTCGGCCCCCTCGCCGACCAAGGCGTCTGCCTGCGCCACCGCATCGGGCTCTCCGACGACCTCGTCGCCGCCCTGCTCGACGACCGCCTCGACATCGCCGTCATCACCAAGATCGAGGGCACCCCCCGCTCCCGCCTGCACCTACGCCACTGGTTCGACGAGGAGTTCGTCCTCGTCGGCCGCCCCGACCAGCCCCCTTTTCACCCCTCCGACCTCCCCCGCCGCCTTTTCATCGGCTATTCCGAGGAAATGCCCATGTTCCGCCGCTATTTCCGCTCCTGCTGGGACCTCCCCGCCCCACCCGCCGCCGTCACCATGCCCGACATGACCTCGATCATCACCTACGTGGCCGCCAGCACCCTGCTGTCCGTGATTCCCCTCCACCACGCCCGCCCCGCCCTCGCCGCCGGCCGCCTCGCCCTCCTTCACCGCCCCGCCACCCCCGTCCTCAACCCCGTCTACCTCGCCACCCGCCGCGGCCGCCAGTCCCGCCCCCACCTCAAGACCCTCTTCGACGCCCTCCTGGCCACCCCCGGCACAAGGTGATGAGAAGGAAGTGAGCATCCCGACGCAAAGACCGCAGCGAGAGGAGGAAAGCAGCGTTGATGCGGCACAAGGAGGAAGCCGCCGCAAGGGCGCGGTGAGGTAGAAGAAGCAAGAGTGAGTTCGAGAAAACGAAGCCTGAGGCGACAGCGAATACCCAGCGCACCGCCAAACACAGCAGCCCTCACCCCAGGAAACCTTCACAGCGCCATGGGGGGTGCAGGGGGGCGAAGCCCGCCCTGCCCGGGGGTCTGGGGCGCGAGCCCCAGTGAAACGGCGAGGGCCCCGGTGCGCGCTTTATGCGCACACGGAGCCCTCAGCCCGAGCGGGTGACGGGAATCGAACCCGCGTTTACAGCTTGGGAAGCTGTCATTCTACCATTGAACTACACCCGCATGATCGTTCGTAGCTTACACGATGCGGCGGGGGCGTCCAGCGTGTGGGTGGGCGGCTATGGTGTCGGGGTGCTGCTGAGTGACCGGGACCTGCGCAAAGAGATCGACGCCGGACGGCTGGTGTTGGAGCCGCTGGATGTGGATCTTGTTCAGCCGTCGAGCATCGATGTGCGTCTGGACCGGTACTTCCGGGTGTTCAACAACACCAAGTACACGCACATCGACCCGAGCCGTCAGCAGGACGACCTGACGACGCTGGTGGAGACGGAGGGGGACGAGCCCTTCGTGCTGCACCCGGGGGAGTTCGTGCTGGGGTCGACGTTCGAGCGGGTGAGCCTGCCGGACGACCTGGCGGGGCGGCTGGAGGGCAAGAGCTCGCTGGGCCGGCTGGGGCTGCTGACGCACTCGACGGCGGGGTTCATCGACCCGGGCTTCGAGGGGCACATCACGCTGGAGCTGTCCAACGTCTCGAACCTGCCGATCACGCTGTGGCCGGGCATGAAGATCGGCCAGCTGTGCCTGTTCCGGCTGGAGAGCCCGGCGGAGCACCCGTACGGCTCGAAGCAGGCGGGCTCGAGGTATCAGGGCCAGCGGGGCCCGACGCCGTCGCGGGCGTACCTGAACTTCCAGCGCACGGACACGAAGCGCTGAGCTACTCGGCGACGAACTCCTGCCCGTAGCGGGCGAGGACCCGGGCGCGGAGGCTCTGGTCCTCCCGGGGCACGGGTTCGAGGAAGATCTCGTCGAGGGAGGGGAACTCGGCGTTGAGCTCGGCGGCGATGCGGACGCAGGCGCGTTCGAGGTCGGCGGCGCCGAGGTTGTCGTCGAAGTCGAGGCGGGCGCAGAGCAGCACCCGGCTGGTGCCGGTGAGCATGGTGAGCAGGTCGACGACGACCTCGACCTCGGGGGCGGCGGTGAGCCGGGCCCGGAGGGTGCGGACCAAGGCGACGTCGGCCTGGCGGCCGATGAGCAGGCCCCGGTTGGTGCGGCCCAGCACGTAGGCGCAGCCGGCCAACAGGGCGGCGATGAGCAGGGACGCGACACCGTCGTAGACGACGGAGCCGGTGAGCTGGTGCAGCAGCAGGCCGAGGAAGGCCAGCACGAGGCCGATGAGCGCGGCGGCGTCCTCGAAGAACACGGTCTTGGCGGTGGGATCGTCGATGTCCCGCAGGTACTTCATGATCGACGTGCCGTCCCCGGCGGCCTCTTTACGGATCTGCACGACGGCGCGGGACAGCGACACGGACTCCAGCACGAAGCCCAACGCCAGCACGATGTAGGCGACGGTCGGGTTGCCCTCCTCGGTGTTGCCGCCGACCAGGGCGTCGTAGCCCTGGATGAGGGCGAACACGGCGCCGGAGGTGAAGATCGACACGGCGGCCAGCAGCGACCAGAAGTAGCGCTCCTTGCCGTAGCCGAAGGGGTGTTTGCGATCGGCGGGCCGCTCGGACCGGCGCAGCGCGGTGAGCAGCAGGGCCTCGGTGATCGAGTCGGCCACGGAGTGCCCGGCCTCGGCCAGCATGGCGGCGGAGCCGCTGAGCACGCCGGCCACCGCCTTCATCAGGGCGATCCCGATGTTGATGCCGAGCGCCACCAACACAGTGAGTGTGCTTTCGCCACTTCCTTCATCCGCCACGGGAATTACCGTAACCGAGTTGCGACGCAACCGGGTGACAACGTGACGCGTCCTGTGATGTTCACCTGAACAGTCGATGATGGACGGACGATTTCCGTTGCGGGGCAAGGCAACCGGGGCAACCGCCGTGACGTCTTGAGAATATCTGAGACACCACCGCAGGGGGGAAATTTCCGATGAAGCGCTTCGCCGTGGCGGCTCTTGCCGTCGGTCTGCCGCTACTGTCCGTCGCCACCGCGCACGCCTCTACGCAGTCGTACACCGTGTCGGGTGTCGCCTGGAAGGACCTGAACGGCGACGGCATCCGCCAGTCGAGCGAGCCGTTGCTGCCGGACATCAAGATCGGCAGCACCACCACCGACGCCGCCGGCCGCTACAAGCTCGAGATGCCGTCGTCGCCCGACGGCGCCGGGTCGCCGGCGATCCAGGCCGGCCGCAGCATCGAGGACGGCCGGTTCGTGCTGACCCGGCCGAGCCAGGGCCCCGCCGGCACGAACTCCGACTTCGACTGGAACAACGGCTGGCTCCAGACGAACGAGGCGCCGGTCCAGGGCCTGCTCGACAACATCGACGTGGGCTACATGCCGACCAGGAACGACGCTGCCGTGAAGATCACGCCCGAGCAGACCGGCCCGGTGCACGTGGGCGACGACGTGGCCTACGAGATCGCCATCGACAACAACGCGTTCCCCTCGTACGTCGGCGTGCGGGTGGTCTTCCCCGACGGCGTGACGCTGGACCCGTTCGCCGGCGTGAGCTCCTGGGCCGAGCCGGTGGGCACGACGGGCATGGACATCCGGTTCCTGCGGGCCATCGAGCCGAACGAGACCCGGACCCGCGAGGTCAGCGGCAAGGTGACCAAGCCGATCGACGGCCTGGTCACCGTGGGTCTGATCGACCGGGCCAGCGATGTCGACGGGGCCAACGACAAGTCGTCGGCGCCGCTGAAGACGGCCGAGACGTCGACCACGCCGACCTCGACGCCGGTCGCGACGCAGCCGACCAGCCCCGCGGCCAACCCCAGCCCCAAGCCGCAGCCGGTCGTCGCTAAGTCGCCGGAGGTCAAGGCGCTGGCCAACACGGGCGCCGACCCGACGTGGCCGCTGATCGGCGGCCTGGTGCTGCTGGCGGCCGGCGTCGGCACGGTGCTGTTCGCCCGCCGCCGCCGGGCCTGACAACCGAACAAAAAGGGGCGGCGCCGGATGGCGCCGCCCCTTTTCCGTGCGAGAACTAGACGTTCGCGGGCTGTTCCCCACCGCGCTTCACGGCGGCGAGCAGGAGCTGGGCCACGTCCACGACCTCGACGTGCTCGGCGGCGGCCTGCTCGGACTTGCGGGCGGTCAGGCCGTCACTGAGCATGACCCGGCAGAACGGGCAGCCGGTGGCGATCTTCGTCGGGGCGGTGCCGAGGGCCTCGTCCACGCGCTCGACGTTGATGCGCTTGCCGATCCGCTCCTCCATCCACATGCGCGCGCCGCCGGCGCCGCAGCACATGGAGCGGTCGCCGTGGCGGGGCATCTCCCGCAGCTCGGCCCCGGTGGCCCCGACGAGCTCACGCGGCGCGTCGTAGACCTTGTTGTGCCGGCCCAGGTAGCACGGGTCGTGGTAGGTGACGTCCTCGGCGATCGGCGCGACCGGCACCAGCCGCTTCTCCCGCACCAGCTTGTTGAGCAGCTGCGTGTGGTGCACCACCTCGAACGTGCCGCCCAGCTGCGGGTACTCGTTGGCCAGGGTGTTGAAGCAGTGCGCGCAGGTGACGACGATCTTGCGCTTGCCGGGCTCGCGGCCTTCGAAGACGGTGTTGAGCACCTCGACGTTCTGCTGCGCCAGCATCTGGAACAGGAACTCGTTGCCGGCCCGCCGCGCCGGGTCGCCGGTGCAGGTCTCCTCCGGGCCCAGCACGGTGAACTTCACGTCGGCGTTGTGCAGCAGCTCGGCCACGGCCTGGGTGGTCTTCTTGGCCCGGTCCTCGAAGGCGCCGGCGCAGCCGACCCAGAACAGGTACTCGACGTCGGCGGCGAGCTCGCCGTCGAACACCGGCACCTCGAACGGCAGGCCCTCGGTCCAGGCCAACCGGTCCTTGCCGTTCTGGCCCCAGGGATTGCCCTTGTTCTCCAGGTTCTTGAACATCCCGCCCAGCTCGGTCGGGAAGTTCGACTCGATGAGCACCTGGTAGCGCCGCATGTCGACGATGTGGTCGACGTGCTCGATGTCGACCGGGCACTGCTCGACGCAGGCGCCGCAGCTGGTGCACGACCACAGCACGTCGGGGTCGATGACGCCCATCTCCTCGGCCCCGCCGATCAGCGGCCGGCCGGACTCGGCCAGGGCCAGCACGTCGATCTTGGCCAGCCGGGCCTCGGCGTCGTCGCCGACGATGCCGATCTCGTCGCCGGCCATGTCCCTGCGGCCGCCGGCCATCAGGTACGGGGCCTTGGCGTAGGCGTGGTCGCGCAGCTGGGTGATGAGCAGCTTGGGGGACAACGGCTTGCCGGTGTTCCAGGCCGGGCACTGGGACTGGCAGCGGCCGCACTCGGTGCAGGTGCTGAAGTCCAGCCAGCCCTTCCAGCTGAAGTCCTCGATCTGGCCGGCGCCGAAGACGTCCTTCTCCGGGTCGGCCTCCTCGAAGTCCAGCGGCTTGCCGCCGCTCATCATCGGCCGCAGCGCGCCCAGCGCCACGGCGCCGTCGTCCTCGCGCTTGAAGTAGATGTTGAAGAAGGCGCTGAACCGGTGCCAGGCCACGCCCATCGTCAGGTTCCTGGACACGACGGCGAGCCAGATCATGCCGGACAGCAGCTTGATGATCGCCATCACGGAGACCAGGTCCGGGTTGGCCGGCAGCAGGTGGCCGAGCGGCGCGGTGACGAAGTTGGCCCACAGCGGCTGGTCCTCCAGCCCGCTGGCCTCCTTGAACACCTTCACGCCGAGAATGCCGAGGCCCTCGATGATGACGACGGCCTCGACGAAGTAGGCCTGCTTGAAGTTGGAGCCGGCGAACCGGGACAGCCGGTCGGCCCGGCGCGGGTGGTTGAGCTGGCGGATGACCGCCAGCGCCACGCCGCCGACCACGGTGCCGACGCCGAGCACCTCGGTGACGAAGTTCCACACCGCCCAGTCGCCGATGACCGGCCAGTGCCAGGCCGGCACGAAGACCTCGCCGTAGGCCTCGAACAGCACGAGCGAGCCGATCAGGAAGCCCCACATGACCAGCCAGTGCCACGGCGCGACGGTGCGCACCTTGGCCATCCTGGTGTGTGCGGCGAACTCCTTGACCAGGGTCGCCATCCTGGGCAGGAACGGGCCGTTGCGGGTGGGGTCGGGCTGGCCGAGCCGAATGGTGCGCACCTGGCGCAGCACGGCCGCGGCGAACATGCCCCACGCGACGAGGCTGACGGCAACACCGATCACACCGAGCGTGATCTGCAGAGCACCCATTGCTCCCTCGCCCTTCCGTTACGGACAAGTCGTCCGGGAAGCCTAATCGAAGTTACTGGTCAGTAACTACTTGACGTGGCGTGGCTCGCACCACTCCGGGAACACAGGCCCGGGCTCTCGCGTTGGACGAGCAGGAAGCTTGAGCGGACTGGACTCAACTCCGGTCCACCTGGCAAACTTGAGTCGACGCTGCTCAACCGGCAGCGGTGCACCAGTATCGGGAGGCAGTTCAATGGCGCGTGCGGTCGGCATCGACCTGGGGACGACCAACTCCGTCGTCGCCGTCCTTGAGGGCGGTGAGCCGACGGTGATCGCCAACTCCGAGGGTTCGCGTACCACCCCGTCCATCGTCGCCTTCGCCAAGAACGGCGAGGTGCTGACGGGACAGCCGGCGAAGAACCAGGCCGTCACCAACGTGGACCGGACCATCCGTTCGGTCAAGCGGCACATCGGCACGTCGTGGACGCAGGAGATCGACGGCAAGGCCTACACCGCGCAGGAGATCTCCGCGCGGGTGCTGATGAAGCTCAAGCGCGACGCGGAGGCGTACCTGGGCGAGGAGATCACCGACGCGGTGATCACCGTCCCGGCCTACTTCGAGGACGCGCAGCGGCAGGCCACCAAGGAGGCCGGCCAGATCGCGGGGCTCAACGTGCTCCGCATCGTCAACGAGCCCACCTCCGCCGCCCTGGCCTACGGCCTGGACAAGGGCGAGAAGGAGCAGACCATCCTGGTCTTCGACCTCGGTGGCGGCACCTTCGACGTCTCGCTGCTGGAGCTGGGCGACGGCGTGGTCGAGGTCCGTGCGACCTCCGGCGACAACCACCTCGGCGGCGACGACTGGGACCAGCGCATCGTCGACTGGCTGGTGGAGAAGTTCAAGACCAGCAGCGGCATCGACCTGACCAAGGACAAGATGGCGCTGCAGCGGATCCGGGAGGCCGCGGAGAAGGCCAAGATCGAGCTGTCCTCCTCCTCGACCGCCAGCATCAACCTGCCCTACATCACCGTGGACAGCGACAAGAACCCGCTGTTCCTGGACGAGACGCTGTCGCGCGCCGAGTTCCAGCGGATCACCTCCGACCTGCTGGACCGCTGCCGCGCGCCGTTCAACCACGTGATCAAGGACGCCGGCGTCAAGATCGCCGACATCGACCACGTGGTGCTGGTCGGCGGTTCCACCCGCATGCCGGCCGTGACCGAGCTGGTCAAGGAGCTGACCGGCGGCCGCGAGCCGAACAAGGGCGTCAACCCGGACGAGGTCGTCGCCGTCGGCGCCGCGCTGCAGGCCGGTGTGCTGAAGGGCGAGGTCAAGGACGTCCTGCTGCTCGACGTCACCCCGCTGTCCCTGGGCATCGAGACCAAGGGCGGCATCATGACCAAGCTCATCGAGCGCAACACCACGATCCCGACCAAGCGGTCCGAGATCTTCACCACGGCCGACGACAACCAGCCGTCCGTGCAGATCCAGGTGTTCCAGGGCGAGCGCGAGATCGCGGCCCAGAACAAGAAGCTCGGCATGTTCGAGCTGACCGGCCTGCCGCCGGCCCCGCGTGGCGTGCCGCAGATCGAGGTCACCTTCGACATCGACGCCAACGGCATCGTGCACGTCCAGGCCAAGGACCTCGGCACGGGCAAGGAGCAGTCGATGACGATCACCGGCGGCTCGGCGCTGCCGAAGGACGACATCGACCGCATGATCAAGGACGCCGAGGAGCACGCGGAGGAGGACAAGCGCCGCCGCGAGGAGGCCGAGACCCGCAACCAGGCGGAGACCTTGGTCTACAGCACCGAGAAGTTCATCAAGGACAACGACGACAAGCTGCCGGCCGACACCAAGGAGAAGGTGCAGGCGGCCATCGTCGAGGCCCAGGAGGCCCTCAAGGGCACCGACCTCGGGACGATCAAGTCCGCGGTGGAGAAGCTGGCCACCGAGTCCCAGGCGCTGGGCTCCGCGATGTACGCCAACGCGCCGGGCGCCGAGGGCGCGGCCGCGGGCGACGCCCCGGGCGCGCAGGCCGGCCCGCAGGCCGATGACGTGGTGGACGCCGAGATCGTGGACGAGGACCCGAAGAAGTGAGCGAAAACCAGGAGCAGCCGGTGGTCGTGAACGACCGCCGACGGATCGACCCGGAGACGGGCCAGCTCCGCGACGTGGAGCCGGGCGAGCTGGCCGAGGAGACCGAGTCTCCCGGCCGGCACGCCGCCGAGGAGCCCGTGGCCGACCCGGCCGCGGAGCTCAAGGCGCAGCTGGACGAGCGGACCGCCGACCTCCAGCGTGTGCAGGCCGAGTTCGCCAACTACCGCAAGCGGGTGGAGCGGGACCGCGAGGTCAACGCGCTGGCCGCCAAGGGACAGGTCGTCAACGAGCTGCTGGGCGTGCTCGACGACGTGGAGCGGGCGGGCGCGCACGGCGATCTGACCGGCGCGTTCAAGTCGGTCAGCGACAAGCTGGTGGCGGTGCTCCAGGCGACCGGCCTGGAGTCGTTCGGCCACGAGGGCGAGGAGTTCGACCCCTCGGTGCACGAGGCGGTGCAGCACAACACCTCGGCCGAGGTGACCGGCCCGACCGTGACGGCCGTGCTCCGGCGCGGCTACCGGTTCGGCGAGCGCCTGCTGCGGCCGGCGCTCGTGGCGGTCACCGACCATGAGCCCGCGACCGCTGAGTAGCAACCACAGGGAAGGGAGGGACGCCCGGTGAGCGCACGGGACTGGATCGACAAGGATTTCTACGGCGACCTGGGCGTCTCCTCCGACGCCTCGGCCGACGAGATCAAGAAGGCGTACCGGAAGCTGGCCCGGGAGCTGCACCCCGACGCCAACCCCGGCGACGCCAAGGCCGAGGCCCGCTTCAAGTCGGTGTCGCAGGCCTACGGCGTGCTGTCGGACGCGGAGAAGCGCAAGCAGTACGACGAGGCGCGGCGGCTGTTCGGCTCCGGCGGGTTCCGGCCCGGCGGTGGCGGCGGCTTCGGCGGCGGCTCCAGCTCGTTCGACCTGGGCGACCTGTTCGGCGGGGCCCAGGCCGGCGCCGGCCAGGGCGGCATCGGCGACCTGCTGGGCGGCCTGTTCGGCCGCGGCGGCCGGGGCGGGGCGGCGTCAGCGACGCGGCCCCAGCGCGGCGACGACGTCGAGACCGACGTGCGGATTGACTTCGTGGAGGCGGTCAAGGGCGCGACGGTGCCGCTGCGGCTGTCCAGCCCGGCGGCCTGCGGCACCTGCGGCGGCTCCGGCGCGAGGCCGGGCACCACGCCGCGGACCTGTCCGACCTGCAAGGGCGCCGGGCTGGTCAGCCGGAGCCAGGGCGCGTTCGCGTTCAGCGAGCCGTGCCGCGACTGCCGGGGCACCGGCAAGATCATCGACGATCCGTGCCCGGAGTGCGCCGGCGAGGGCGTGAGCACCAAGGTGCGCACGCTCACCATGCGGATTCCGGCCGGTGTCGACGACGGTCAGCGGATCCGGCTGGCCGCGCAGGGCGAGCCCGGGCGCAACGGCGGCCCCAACGGCGACCTGTTCGTCCGGGTCCACGTGGCGCCGCACGCGGTGTTCGGACGTTCCGGTGACGATCTCACGGTGACGGTCCCGGTGACCTTCCCCGAGCTGGCGCTCGGCACCACACTGACGGTGCCGACGCTGGACTCGACGGTCAACGTGAAGGTGCACCCGGGCACGGCCAGTGGCCGCATCCTGCGGGTGCGCGGCAAGGGCATCGAGCGCAGGGACGGCCGCAAGGGAGACCTGCTGGTGACGCTCCAGGTCGCGGTCCCGTCGCGGTTGGAGGGCAAGGCCGAGGAGGCGCTGAAGGCGTACGCCGAGGCCACCGCCGACCACGACCCGCGGGCGGAGTTGGACGCGCTGCTCGGAAAGGGTGACGCATGATGGGCAACCCGTTCTCGTTCCCGCCGGGCACCAACGAGGACACGCCGGTGTTCGTGATCTCGGTGGCGGCTCAGCTGTCCGGGCTGCACGCCCAGACGCTGCGCAGCTACGACCGGCTCGGCCTGGTGTCGCCGGGCCGGGCCAGCGGCGGCGGGCGGCGCTACTCCGCGCGGGACATCTCGCTGCTGCGTGAGGTGCAGCGGCTGTCCCAGGAGGAGGGCGTCAACCTGGCCGGCATCAAGCGCATCATCGACCTGGAGAACCAGGTGGACGCGCTCAAGGCCCGGCTGACCGAGGTGCTGGAGGAGCTGGCCGCGGCGCACGTGGCGGCCGAGCAGGCGGCGGCCGCCGTGCACGCCTCCTACCGGCGGGACCTGGTCCCCATCCGCCATCAGCAGCAGATCGTCGTCTGGAAGCCCAAGCAGTAGTCGGGCACAAAAAAGGGGGGCCGGCCGGCCCCCCTTTTTTTCAGCATCAGTCCAAAGTGAACGGGTCGTAGCGGATGTGGTCCAGCGGAGTGCCGGCCACCAGCATCCGCGAGACCGTCGCGCGGATCATGGCCGGGGAGCCGCAGACCAGGACCTCGCGGTCCGACCACGAGCCGTAGCGGGTGACCACGTCGGCCAGCGACCCGTGCTCGTAGCCCTGCAGGCCCGGCTCGGACTCGACCACCGGCACCACGGTCAGCCACGGGTTGCTCTGGGCGATGCGCTGGAGGTTCTCCAGGTCGTACAGGTCCTCGCGGGTGCGGCCGCCGACGAACAGGTGGACGCGGGGGTTCTCGCCCCACTGGGCCAGGTTGTCCAGGATCGCCCGCATCGGCGAGACGCCGGTGCCGCCGGCGACCATGAGGATGTCCCGCTCGCTCTCACGGTCCACGGTGAGCCGGCCCATCGGGGCACCGAGTCGCCACTGGTCGCCGACCTGCGTGTGGGCCACGATCGAGCGGCTCACCCAGCCGCTGTTGACCGCGCGGATGTGGAACTCGACGGTGCCGTCCTCGCGGGGCGCGTTGGCCGGGCTGTAGTAGCGCCACAGCCGGGGCCGCTGCGGCGTCTCGACGCTGACGTACTGGCCGGGCTGGTAGGGCACCGGGTAGTCGGGCTGCACCCGCACCATGGCCAGACCCCAGCTCAGGCGCTTGTGCTCGACGACGGTGGCCGGCCAGAAGGCGGGGCCCTCGTCGGCGGCCGCGGCCTCCTGCATGGACCGGGCCATGATCGTGTAGGCCTCGGCCCAGGCCCGCTCGACCTGCGGCGTCCATGCCTTGCCGGCGAACTTCTTGATCGCGGCGAGCAGGGCGGTGCCGACGGCCTCGTAGTGGCTGGAGACCACGCCGAACTTGCGGTGGTCACGGCCGAGCTGGCGCAGGAAGGGGATCAGGTCGTCGGGGCGGTCGACCATCTGCACCACGTGCACCAGGGCGCGCAGCAGGCGGCTGCGCTGCACCGACATGTTCACGGGGAACATGTCACGGGTGGTCGGCGCGAGGCTGAACAGCATCCCGTAGAAGAACTTCGCCACTTCCTCGGCGCATGGCTCGACGACCGCGAAGCTCTCGCGAATCATCCGCACCATCGCGGTGACACCAGGTGGCGGTTCGCGTTGAGGGTTGGTCGCAGGCAAGGGATTCAACACGGCGTTGGCTGTCATGGTCCGGGCGCAGTCTCCACGTAGTCAGGGGCACCTGGCAAGGCGGTCCCGTGGTCAAGCATCCGTCCCCCGACAGGGTGGACCCTAACTCGACATCGGGTCCTTGTGGGACTTGATGCCACGTTCGAGTGGACTGGGGTAACTAACCGTTGACAGACCTTCCCACGAACGGGCGAAGAATGGTCCGGGGGTGTGCACAGCGCGGTCGACATGACACGGTGGATCACCGTGACCCCCGTCCACCTTGCTCCGACCGGTACCGCCGGGCCCGAGCTGCTCCAACTGGAGCTGTCGGATGCGCCGTCCCCCGCGGTGACCGACATCACCCTGCACCCCGACGATCCGCTGGGCGCGATGCCCGACGCCGCCGGCTTACCCGGGTCCCGAGGCGAGCACCTGCTGCAAAGAGCCTTCGGCACCGTCGACCGGGCCAACCGGTTCTACCGCGATCAGGTCCTCGACCATCTCAACGACGAGATGCGCGCTTTCGTTACACGCATGGACATGGCCTTCATCGGCACCTCGGACGCGGCCGGCGAGTGCGACGTGTCCTTCCGTGCCGGCCCGGCCGGCTTCGTCCAGGTCCTCGGCGAGCGCTGGCTGGCCTATCCCGAGTACCGCGGCAACGGCGTCATGGCCAGTCTCGGCAACATCAGCGAGAACGCCCACGTGGCGATGTTGATGGTCGACTTCGCCACCGACCTGATCGGCCTGCACGTCAACGGCCGGGCCCGGATCGTGGACGACGCCGAGCTGCGCGCCGTGCACCCCGACCTGCCGACCGAGTTCGACCGCGGCCGCACGCCCGAGCGCTGGGTGGTGCTGGAGGTGGTCGAGGCCTACATTCACTGCCGCAAGCACATCCCGAGGCTGGTCCCGGTCGATCGCACCCGGGACTGGGGCACCGATGACGGTCGCCGCAAGGGCGGGGACTACTTCGGCGTCCGATCGGCCAGAACGGCGGCCCGCTAGCGGGGATCGGACACCCCGACCACTACGGTTTGACGTTCGTGTGACGCGGATGGAGGACCACAGGGTGGACGAGCACGATCAGGCTGACCGCCGGGAGGCAGCCCAGGCCGTGGAGCGGGCCCTCTCGGTGCTGTTCGGCCGGGCCCGCAGCTTCTCCCTCCAGGTCGCCGCGGCCGTCCACCCCGGGCTGGACACCGCCTCCTACGCACTGCTCGTGCACCTGTACGAGACCGGCCCGGTGCGCGCCGCCGAGATCGTGGAGCGCACCGGACTGGACAAGTCCACGGTGAGCCGGCAGATCGCCCGGCTGGAGGAGCTCGGCCTGCTGGAGCGGGCCGTGGACAGCGCCGACGGCCGGGCCCGCATCGTGCAGCTGACCGCGACCGGCCACGACCGGCTCAGCGCCGTGCGCAGCGACCGCCGCAAGCTGTTGTGGGAGCGGCTCTCGCACTGGTCCAGCGAGGACATGCACACGTTCTCCACCCTGCTGGATCGGTTGAACGAGGTGCTGTGATGGGTCCGTCGGTCGACGAGGCGCTGGAGCTGATCCGCCAGCTGCGGATGCTCAACCAGATCCAGAACGCGGCCCGGACGCGGTTCTGGAACGACGAGTTCGGGCTGCACCCGGCGGCCGGCGCGCTGCTGGCCGACGTGGTGGCCCGCGGCGAGGTCCGGGTGTCCGACCTGGCCGAGCACCGGGTGGTGGACACCTCGGTGGTCAGCCGGCAGATCGCCCAGCTGGAGAAGGTCGGCCTGGTCGAGCGCAGGCCGTCGCCCAGCGACGGCCGGGTGGCGCTGATCAGCCCGACCGAGCGGGGGCTGGAGGTGCTGGCCGGCTGGAAGCAGAAGCAGGCCGAGCTGATCCGGGCCGCGTTCGCGGAGTGGGACGACGGGCGCCTGGCGGCGGCCAACGGCGTGCTGCGCGAGCTGATCGCCTCGCTGCGGACGTCCCTGGAAGCGTGACCACCCGGACGGCGCAGTCCTGTGGATCGTCACCTGGGGATTGTGGACAACCGGCCGGGCGCTGGGGACAACCCTGACGCGCATGTGGGTGAAAGCCCGGAAGCGGGCGCTGACCAGCCGTGACAGCGTTGGGTGAGCCGGCTCACTCCGGTATGCTCGTACTTGAGCGGAACAGACTCAACTTTTCTGACGTTGAAGCTGGTGTCCCGACGTCTCGCCCGAAGGTGGGAGATGAACGAGTTCAACCCGACCACGAAGACGCAGCAGGCGGTGTCCGAGGCGGCGCAGGCCGCCACGATGGCCGGCAATCCCGACATCACGCCCGTGCACCTGCTCGCCGCGCTGCTGGCCCAGGGTGACGGTCTGACCGCCCCGCTGCTCACCGCGGTCGGGGCCGATCCGGCGCAGGTGCGCGCCGAGCTGGAGAAGCTCGCGCACTCGCTGCCGTCGGCGACCGGCGCCAGCATGTCCGCCCCCAACCTGTCCCGCGACGGCCTACGCGTGATCACGCACGCCCAGCGCCTGGCCACCGAGATGGGCGACGAGTACGTCTCCACCGAGCACCTGCTGGTGGGGCTGGCGGCCGAGGGCGGGCAGGTCGCCGACCTGCTGCGCCGGCACGGCGCCTCCCCGGACGCGCTGCGCGAGGCCTTCACCAAGGTCCGCGGCTCGGCCCGGATCACCAGCCCGGACCCGGAGGGCACCTTCCAGGCGCTGGAGAAGTACGGCGTCGACCTGACCCAGCGCGCCCGCGACGGCGAGCTCGACCCGGTGATCGGCCGCGATGCCGAGATCCGCCGCGTCGTGCAGGTGCTGTCCCGGCGCACCAAGAACAACCCCGTGCTGATCGGCGAGCCCGGCGTGGGCAAGACCGCCATCGTCGAGGGCCTCGCCCAGCGCATCGTCGCCGGCGACGTGCCGGAGTCATTGCGCGGCAAGCGGGTCATGGCGCTCGACCTGGGTTCCATGATCGCCGGCGCCAAGTACCGCGGCGAGTTCGAGGAGCGGCTCAAGGCCGTGCTCAAGGAGATCACCGACTCCGCCGGGCAGGTCATCACCTTCATCGACGAGCTGCACACCATCGTCGGCGCCGGCGCGACCGGCGAGGGCGCGATGGACGCCGGCAACATGATCAAGCCGATGCTGGCCCGCGGCGAGCTGCGCATGGTCGGCGCGACCACGCTGGACGAGTACCGCCAGCACATCGAGAAGGACCCGGCGCTGGAGCGCCGGTTCCAGCAGGTGCTGGTGGGCGAGCCGAGCGTGGAGGACACGATCGGCATCCTGCGTGGCCTCAAGGAACGCTACGAGGTGCACCACGGTGTCCGCATCACCGACACCGCGCTGGTGGCCGCCGCGACCCTGTCCGACCGCTACATCACCGCCCGCTTCCTCCCGGACAAGGCCATCGACCTGGTCGACGAGGCCGCCTCGCGGCTGCGGATGGAGATCGACTCCCGGCCCGTCGAGATCGACGAGGTGGAGCGGGCCGTCCGCCGCCTGGAGATCGAGGAGATGGCCCTGGCCAAGGAGTCCGACCTGGCGTCGGTCCAGCGGCTGGAGGCGCTGCGGGCCGAGCTGGCCGAGAAGCGCGAGCAGCTGTCCGCGCTGACCGCCCGGTGGCAGAACGAGAAGGGCTCCATCGAGAAGGTCCGCGAGCTCAAGGAGCAGCTGGAGCAGCTGCGCGGCGAGTCCGAGCGGGCCGAGCGCGATGGCGATCTGGGCCGCGCCGCCGAGCTGCGCTACGGCCGGATCCCGGCGTTGGAGAAGGACCTCGCGGCGGCGACGGCGAGCACGCCGAGCGGCGACGTGATGCTCAAGGAGGAGGTCGGCCCGGACGACGTGGCCGACGTGGTCAGCGCCTGGACCGGCATCCCGGCCGGCCGGCTGCTCGAAGGCGAGACGGCCAAGCTGCTGCGCATGGAGGACGAGCTGGCCAGCCGCGTGGTCGGCCAGGCCGAGGCCGTGCGCGTGGTGTCCGACGCCGTGCGCCGGACCAGGGCCGGCGTCGCCGACCCGGACCGCCCCACCGGCTCGTTCCTGTTCCTCGGCCCGACCGGCGTCGGCAAGACCGAGCTGGCCAAGGCGCTGGCCGAGTTCCTGTTCGACGACGAGCGGGCGATGATCCGCATCGACATGAGCGAGTACGCCGAGAAGCACTCGGTGGCCCGCCTCGTCGGCGCGCCGCCCGGCTACGTCGGCTACGACCAGGGCGGCCAGCTGACCGAGTCGGTGCGCCGCCGCCCCTACGCCGTCGTGCTGCTGGACGAGGTGGAGAAGGCGCACCCGGACGTGTTCGACGTGCTGCTGCAGGTGCTGGACGACGGCCGCCTGACCGACGGTCAGGGCCGCACGGTGGACTTCCGCAACACGATCCTGGTGCTCACCTCCAACCTCGGCTCGCAGGCCATCGCCGACCCGCTGCTGACCGAGCAGCAGCGCAAGGACGCGGTGCTCTCGACCGTGCAGCGGCACTTCAAGCCGGAGTTCCTCAACCGGCTGGACGACCTGGTGGTCTTCCACGCCCTCGCCACCGAGGAGCTGACCGCGATCGTGGACATCCAGGTCGCCCGGCTGGGCAAGCGGCTGGCGCAGCGCCGGCTGACCCTGGAGGTCTCGCCGGCGGCCCGCGACTGGCTGGCGCTCAACGGGTTCGACCCGATCTACGGCGCCCGGCCGCTGCGCCGGCTGGTGCAGTCGGCGATCGGCGACCAGCTGGCCAAGGAGCTGCTGGCCGGCGAGATCCGGGACGGCGACACCGTGGTGGTCGACGCGTGGGAGGACAACTCCGGCCTCATGGTCGGCCGGTCGCTCACCGCCTGACCGCCCAGATCCCGCCCCCGGCTGATGCAGGGAAGGACGCCTTACCTGCGTTCAACGCAGGTAAGGCGTCCTTAC
>NZ_JBFBAM010000097.1:0-27970 GCF_040682195.1 Kutzneria sp. NPDC051319
ACAACCCTCGGCCCTACGTCTGGACCAAGACCGCCGACCAGATCCTCGACTCCATCGCCCGCTACTGCACCCGCATTAACAACTCAGGACACTAGTTCAGGTGCAGCAGTTCGTCCGCGTTGCCGTGGGCAATCCTGGTTCGGTCCATTTCGGACAGATGTGAGTCGGCCAGGAAGGACACCGCGCCTTCGTTGCCGATCAGATGGCCTCAGGCACGCGACAGCGCGACGCCAGACCCACCCACCTCACCCATCCCCCCACCTCACCCATCCACCTCGCCTCACCCATCCACCTCGCCTCACCCCAGAAGCATTGCGCACGATTAAAGAGTGCGCTACGCTTTGCCCCAAGCAACCACCCACCGAGGGAGGCACCACAATGCCCAGCCGCGACGCCACCACCCACTGGGAAGGCGGACTTCAGGACGGCAAGGGGACCGTCACGTTCGACTCCTCGAACGCGGGGCAGTTCGACGTCTCCTTCCCCACCCGCACGGGGAACCCGGACGGTCAGACCTCGCCCGAGGAGCTGATCGCCGCGGCGCACAGCTCCTGCCTGGCGATGAACCTCTCCGGCGTCCTCGGCGCGGCCGGTCTCACCGCCGAAGGCCTTGACGTCAGCGCCGAAGTGACGCTGGGCCCGGACCCGGCCGGCGGCTTCGCCATCACCAGCATCGCCGTCACGGTGAACGCCAAGATCCCGGGCCTCGACCCGGAGAAGTTCGCCGAGCTGGCGAAGACGGCCAAGGACACGTGCCCGGTCAGCAAGGCACTGACCGGCACCACGATCACGCTGGACGCGTCGCTGGTGTGAGGGCAAACGCTTGCCACAACCGGGCGTAGTGGTCGCTGTCGGCGAGCAGCTGCTCATGCGTGCCGACGGCGACCACACGGCCGGCGTCCATCACCACGATCCGGTCGGCGCCGCGAGCGGTCTGCAAGCGGTGCGCGACGAGGATGGTGGTGCGGTCCTCGGCCAGCGTGGACATCGCGGCCGAGACCACGGATTCCGTTGCCAGGTCGAGGTTCGCGGTGGCCTCGTCCAACAGCAACAGCACCGGATCGACGAGTTGGGCACGGGCCAGGCACAGCAGCTGGCGCTGCCCGGCCGACAACGACCCGCCCCGTTCGCCGATCTCATGCAGGTAACCCCCGGGCAGCCGGGCCACGAACTCGTGCGCCCCGATGGCCCGCGCCGCCGCCTCCACCTCCGCATCGGTGGCATCCGGCCGGCCGTAGGCGATGTTGTCCCGGATCGTGCCGGGGAACAGGAACGCCTCCTGCGGCACATAGCCCAGCTGCCGCCGAAACTCGGACGGATCCAGCGCACGCAGATCAAACCCGTCCACGCTCACGGATCCCTTGTCCGGGTCGTAGAACCGGGCCAGCATCTTGACCACAGTGGACTTTCCGGCCCCGGTCTCGCCGATCAAGGCGACCGTTTCCCCCGGCTCCACCACGAGATCCACGCCCCGCAGCACATCGCTGTCCACACCCGGATACCGGAACCACACATCCGACAACACGATCCGACCACGCAACCGCCCCGGATGGGCCGGCTCCGTAGCAGTCGGCGTGAGATCCGGCTCGGCCAGCAGGTCGTTGATCCGGGTCATCGACACCCGCGCCTGCTGCCAGTCGTCGAACACGCCGGACAGCTGCTGGACGGGGGCGAAGAACAACCCGAGGTACAGCACGAACGCGATCAGCTCGCCGGGCGTCAACTCGTTGCGGGCAATGAGGAAGTATCCCGCGCCGAGCACCAGCGCCGCGCCCAGGTCGGACAGGAACTCCAGGAACGGGAAGTAGGCGGAGATCAGCCGCTGCGACTTCATCCGGGCGTCCAGGTAGCCGCGGGTGAGCCGCTTGAACTCCGTGTGCCGACGCCCCTGCTGCCCGAACGCCTGCGATTCCCGCACCCCGGCCAGGGTTTCCTGGAGTCCGGCGTTGACGTCGGAGATCTTCTCCCGCGCCTGCACGTAGCTGCTCTTGGACTTGCGGCGGAACACCGTGGTGGCCAACACGAACGGGATGAGGATCAACGCGGCGACGCCGGTCAGCTCCAGGTTCATCACGCCCATCGCCACCAGCACGCCGGTGAACGTCAGCACGCTGGCCGCGGCCTGGAGCAAACCGTTCTGCAGCAACGAGGAGAACGAGTCGGTGTCGGTGGTCATGCGGGTCATGACCTGGCCGATCATCTCCCGGTCGTAGAACGAGACCGGTAGCTTCAGCAGCCGCTTGAACACGCGGACCTTCAACGCCATCAGCAGGCGCTCGCCGGTGCGGCCGTTAACCAAGGTCATCGCCACCGACACGCCCAGATCGCCCAGGACCACGGCGAGGAACAGCAAGGCCGACAACACCAACGCGCCCGACGAGCCGTTGAGCACGCCGTTGTCGATGCCCTCACGGGAGAAGTACGGGCCGGCGGCCGTCGCGACGGCGTCCAGCAGCACGAGGAACAGTCCGAGACCGAGGGCCGTGCGGTGCCGCCACACGAAGTGACGGAAGGAGAAGTGCGGGCCGTCGTCGCCTACGGTGTCGACCTCGGCGCGATCACGGGCCGGAGGCAACAACGCAATACCCGCCGCCATCTCGGCCGGCGTCTCCATGATCGCCAGCTGCTTCCGTTTGCCATCGGAGGCCTGCCACGCCTCCTCGGTGACGCCCTGGGCGTCCTCGACCACCTCGACGTCGATGTCCTCGTCGGCACCGGCCAGCAGCCGCCGGTACAGCGCACTGGACGCCATCAGTTCGTCGTGACTGCCGTGCGCCACAACGCGTCCCTTGTCCACCACGACGATCCGGCCGGCCAACCGCAGGGTGGAGCGGCGGTGGGCGATGAGCAGCGTGGTTCGGTCGACCATCACGCGGCGCAGGGTGGCGTGAATGCCCTCCTCGATCCGGGCGTCCACGGCGCTGGTCGCGTCGTCCAGGACCAGGATCCTGGGATCGGTCAGCAGGGCGCGGGCCAGCGCGATCCGTTGCCGCTGACCGCCGGACAACGTCAGGCCCCGCTCGCCGACCTGTGTGTCGTAACCTTGTGGCAGAGCCATGATGAACTCGTGCGCCTCGGCCGACCGGGCCGCCGCCTCGATCTCCAGGTCGGTGGCGTCCGGGCGGCCATAACCTATGTTGGCCCGAACCGTCTCGGAGAACAGGAAGCTCTCCTCGAACACCATGCCGACCTGGCTGCGCAGGGAATCCACTGTCACGTCACGGATATCGACGTCGTCGATCTTGACGCTGCCGCCCTGCACGTCGTGGAACCGGGCCAGCAGCATGGCCACAGTGGACTTCCCGGAGCCGGAGGTCCCCACCAGGGCAACCGTTTCGCCGGGCTGAACGTGCAGGCTGAACCCGTCGAGCACAGGTTCCGAGCTGAGATAGCCGAACCTGGCGTCCGTGATGGCGATGTCGCCCTGTACCGGAGGCAAGGGAGAGGCGCCCGGCTTGTCGGTCACGGCCGGGACCGAGTCCAGCAGGTCGAAGATCCGCCGCGCGGAGATGCCGGCCCGCTGGGTGGCGCTGATCATCGCCGCGAACATCTGCGCCGGCCCGATCACCTGCGACAGGTAGGTGGCGAAGGCCAGGAAGGTGCCGACGGTGATGTTGCCGTGCAGGGCCAGCCAGCCGCCCAACGCCAACAACAACACCTGACCGACGGCCGGGATGGCCTGGAGCAGCGGCTGGTACTTGGCGATCAGCCGCACCGACCGGATGCGGGCCCCGAACAGCTTCTGGCTGGCCTCGACGAACCGGTCCAGCTCGTGGTCCTCCTGGCCGAACGCCTTGACCACGCGGATGCCGGACACGGTCTGGGTGACCGTCTGCGTCACCTCGGCGCCGCGTTGCTGACTGTCCCAAGTGGCCGGTCGCACCTGCCGCCGCATCCGGTAGACGACGATCACCAGCGCCGGCACCACGAGCGCGCTGATCAGCGCCAGCAGCGGCGACAGCACGATCATGACCACCAGCGACACCACGATCAGCAGCACGTTGCTGCTCAGCGACGGCAGGTAGGACAGCACCCGGACCATCACGCCGGCGTCGGTGGAGATGCGGGACACCAGCTGGCCGGTCGGCATCGCCTGGTGGCTGCCGATGTCCAGGCGCTGCAACTGTTCGTGCACCGCGTTGCGGATCTGGTACTGGACCTCCAGCACCACCTTGGCCGCCCGGTAGCGGCGGATCCGGGACGCGGCGAAGGTCAGCACGCCGACCGCGACCAACGCGCCGAGCCACGGCAGCAGCGCCGATTTGTGGGTGAGGATGACGTCGTCGACGATGTGCCGCTCCAGCAGCGGCGTGACCGCGGCCAGCCCGGCGCCGGCGAGCGCGGCCGTGAACGTCATGACCATGCTGCGGCGCTGGATCTTCAGGAACGGCAGCAGGCGGCGGATCCAGTTGTCAGTCATCGGCCAGCCGATCCATCAGCTCGGCCGCGTCGGCCAGCAGCTGACGTTCGGACGGCGTGAGGTGGATGTCCATCGCCTTGGCCAGCCAGCGCTCACGGGCCTGCATGTCTTCGGACAGCGCGGTCAGGCCCTTCTCGGTGATGCCGATGACCGCCTGCCGCCGGTCCAGCTCGTCGGGCCGCCGCAGGATCAGGCCGTCCGCCTCCAGCGCGGCCAGGGTCCGGGTCAGCGACTGCGGCTGGACCCGTTCCAGGTCGGCGAGGTCGCCCGCGGACATCCGGCCGTTGCGCCAGAGCTGGGCCAGCACGCTGATCTTGGTCGGGGCCAGCGCGTCCGCCGGCCGTTCCGCGCGCAGCCGGCGGGACAGCCGGACCACACTGGACCGGATCCGGCGGACGTTCTCGTCACGGGGCACATTAGTACGCTACTACTTACTATGACGTCGGTGCGACCGGTTTGGCCGCACGGAACTTGAACGTGCCGTCCCGCAGCGTGACCTCGACGTCGGAGAACCCGGCCCGGCGCAGCCGTTCCGGCAACTCCTCCGGGTCCACGACGTTCATCGTGTCGCCGATGTGCAGCAGCCGGAACCGGAAGCTCAGCCGGCTGTCGCTGCCCGCGAACACCCCGCCCGGCTCCAACACCCGGAACGCCTCGGCGAAGATGCCGTCCTGCATCGCCCTGGTCGGCACGTGGTGCAGCATCGTGAAGCAGACGACCGAGCTGAAGTCGTTGTCCGGCAACGACATCCGGCTGCCGTCGCCGTGCAGGACCGTCGCCCTGCCGGCGAACTCCCGCTGCAGGTCGAGCGCGGAGCGCTCGTCCACCTCCACCGCGGTGACATCGGGCGCCATGTCCACCAGAACCCGCGTGGTGGCCCCGTATCCCGGCCCGATCTCCAGCAGCTTCGCGCCGAGGTCGACGTCCCGCAGCGACCACGGCAGCTTCTGCTCGCGGACCTGCCGGGCCCAGTCCTCCGACGAACAGATCCTTCGGTGCACACGATTCATCGGCATGTCCTCGACGGTAGAACCCTTGTGCGTTGTCCGCTACCGCGTAGGGTGACAGGTGATGTCGCGAAACGGTCAGGCCCTGATGGTGCTCAGCGTGACCATGCCCAAGGGGGAGTGGTTCGACTGGCACCTGCACCCTGAGCACCAGTTCGCGTGGGCGGCCGAGGGCATGCTCACCGTGCAGATCGGGGACGGCACCTACGTCCTGCCGCCCAGCCGCGCCCTGTGGATCCCCGCCGGGACCCTGCACCGCACCGGCGCGGCCAGCACTTCCTCCATGCACAGCGTGTACTTCGGCGGGCGGCAGTGGGGCGAACCCACAGTGGTCGCTGTCGGGCCTCTGCTGTCCGAGCTCATTCGCTACCTCGCCGACCTCACCCTGGACACGGCTCCCCGCCGCCGCGCCGAGGCCGTGTTGCGGGACCTGCTCGTGCCGGTCCCGGTCTCGACCATCCACGTGCCTACGGTGTCTTCTCGGCTGGCGCGCATCGCCCAGACCCTCACCGACGACCCGGCCGACGACCGTGACCTCGCCGCTTGGGGCCGCCTCGTCGGCGCCTCGGCCCGTACCTTGGCGCGGGCGTTCGTCGCCGAGACCGGCATGACCTTCGGCGCCTGGCGCACCCAGGTCCGCCTCCTCGCCGCCCTGCCGCTGCTCGCCGCCGGCATGCCCGTCGCCACCGCCGCCCGCCGCGTCGGCTACGCCACGCCCAGCGCCTTCGTCGCCGCCTTCCGACGCGTCACCGGCACCACCCCCGGCGCCTACTTCAGCTGAGCGGACTGAGTGTGTGAAGGGACCATTCCTACACTCCGAGTGGAGGAAAGCCCCCTTCCAAACTTGATTTGGAGTCAGAGTAGGGGGTGGGGGAGTTGGAGTTGGTCGTGGGTGATGAGCCAGCGGAGGGACTCCAGCACGGCCGCCTCTGGTTCGTAGCGAGGGGCGTAGCCGAGGAGGCGGGTGGCCTTCTCGATGGAGCACACCTGGCTGCGGAACAGGTGGCCCCAGCTGACGTCGGCGTGCTCGGGGTCGGTCGAGCGGCGGAATTCCTCCCAGGACACGAAGTCAAGGGTGGCGGCCTGCCCGAACCAGCCGGCGGCGATCTCGGCGTAGCCGCGGACGTTCAACGACGTGGGCGCGACCACGTTGAAGTCCTCGCCGGCGGCCGCGTCGCGGTGCGAGATCGCCAGCTCGAAGGCCTGGGCGACATCGTCGGCGTGCACGTGGTGCATGTGCTCGGCTCCGATTCCCGGCACCGCCAAGGGTTTCCCGGCGGACAGGGTGTGCCAGACGGCGGGGTCGAAGTTGCCGAGCGGCCCGACCGGATGCCAGCCGGGACCGACGATGTGGCCCGGGTGCAGGGAGGTCGTGGCGAGGTCGGTCTCCGCCTTCAGCATGCGGGCGATGCGGTCCTTGGCGATGCCGTAGTCGCCGAACGGCGGCGTGCCGGCGTCCTCGGTGATCGGCAGCTTGTGGCTCGGGCCGTACCGCCAGATCGAACCGCAGTGCAGCAGGTGGCCGACTTCGCCGCGGAGCCGGTCGACCAGCGCGGTCGCCGATTCCAGGGTGTAGCAGATCAGATCTACGACGACATCGGGCCGTAGCCCCACGACCCGATCGCCGAAGTCCTCCTGCTGCCGGTCGGCGACAACCGCGCGCACCTGCTGCCATTCCGGCGCGTCGACGTACGCGGTGCTGGCGCCACGGCTGATGTTGACGACCTCGTGGCCGGCGCGGACCAGCCGGGGCACGAGAAAGGTGCCGATGTGGCCACTGCCGCCGATGACGACGATCTTCACGGTGCTCCGATCACGTGAGGAGGCGGGACAGTTCCGAGGTCAGCAGGTCGAGGCCCATGGGACCGAGGTCGAGGGCTGTGCTGTGGAAGGTGCGCAGGTCGAAACGCGAGCCCTGGCGGGCCTTGGCGTCGGCGCGGGCGGCCAGCCAGACGCGCTCGCCGACCTTGTACGAGATGGCCTGGCCGGGGTAGCCGAGGTAGCGGTCGACCTCGAAGCGGGCGAACTCGGCGCTGCCCATGGAGCCGGAGCGGGCCAGCACGAACTCGAAGGCCAGCTCGGGCGTCCACACCGAGCCGTCATGGAAGCCGGCCCCGGCGGGGATGGGCAGTTCGAGGTGCAGACCGATGTCGACGACGACACGCGCGGCGCGAAGCTGCTGCCCGCCGGCGAACATGCCCATGCGGTGCGCGGGCAGCTCGTAGTAGCCGAGCTCGTCCATGAGCCGCTCGGCGTAGAGGCCCCACCCCTCGCTGTGCCCGGAGTGCAGCTCGGCGCTGAGGCGCTGGAACCGGTTGAGGGAACGGGTGTTGAGGACGTTGAGCCCCAGCTGGAGATGGTGCCCGGGCGCGCCCTCGTGGTACATCACGGACGGCACGGCCCAGGTGGACGGCTCGTCCACAGTGGTGGAGTACCACACGGTGCCGGGACGGGCGAGGTCCTCGGTCGGGGCGAGGTAGTAGATGCCGGTGTTGGAGGCGGGCACCCGGCATTCCAGGCGCCGCAACGGTTCCGGGATGTCGAAGTGGGTGCCGTCGAGGTCGGCGATGGCCTTGTCGGCCAGCTCCTGGATCCACACCCGGAACTGCTCGGCCCCGGCCACCCGGTGCGCGGGATCGGCGTCCAGCGCGGCGAGCACGGCGGCCAGCGGCTCGCCGGGCAGGATCTCACCGCCGACGGCGCGCATCTGCGCCTCCAGCCGGGCCAGCTCCTGCCAGCCCCACTCGTACGTCTCCAAAAGATCTACCTCGCTGCCGAGGAAGTTCCGTGCCTCCAGGGCATAGCGCTCGCGGCCGACGGCGTCACGGGTCGGCGCGGCGGGGGCGAGGGTCTCGGTCAGGTAGGCCGCGAAGTCCATCAGGGCGGTCCCGGCCCGCTCGGTCTCGGCCCGGTAGGCCGACGGCAGCGTGCCGAGATAGTCGGCGAACTCCTTGCTCTGCCGGGCGCAGTTGACGACCTGGCGCACGGCCGACACGCGCCCCTGCTGCCGGCCCCGTTCCAGTGACACCCGCAGCCCGGAAAGCGCTTCCGGGATGCCGGCCAGCCGCGACCGCATGTCCGCCACCACGGTGCGGTCGCCCTGGTCCAGCAGCTCGACGGCCTGTCGCAGCCGCTGCGGCGGGCTGTCCACGGAGTTCAGCTCGGCGTCGACGTAACCGGCCACGGACCGGGCCAGCTCGATCTCCAGCCGGTCCCGCAGCACCGCCGCGGCCCGCCGCTCGGTGTCCGAGTTGACGGGCGTGGCGGCCAGTTCGGCGAGGGTGCGTTCGGCCAGCTCGTGCCGGGCGGCGAAGCCGTCGGGGCCGTAATCCGTCAGCTCGCCGTCGTGTCCGGCGATCCCCATCATGGCCGCGTGGCACGGATCGGTCGCGGCCAGCTGGCCCACGTACCGGTCGGACAGCGCATCGACGTCGCTCACCGGAGCGAGCATAGGTGCTCGGCGGCGCGAAGGTGGCTAATTGCCGTTTGCCACCAGCTGTTGGGCAATGGTTTTTGCCGAGTTGCTCGGGATGGCGAAGCCGATGCCGATGCTGCCCTTGGACGGCGAGTAGATCGCCGTGTTGATGCCGATGACCTGGCCCTGGGCGTTGAACAGCGCGCCGCCGGAGTTGCCGGGGTTGATGGGCGCGTCGGTCTGGATCATGCCCTTGTAGCTGGTCGAGGCGGACTGCGACTGCGAGTACGGGTTCTGGTCCTGCTCGCCGGCGGTGATGTTCCGGTTGAGCGCGCTGACCACGCCGGAGGTGACGGTGCCCTGCAGGCCCTCGGGCGAGCCGATGGCCACCACCTGGTCGCCCACCTTCACCTGCGAGGAGTCGCCGAACACGGCCGTCTTCAGGCCGCTGACGCCCTGCACCTTGACCACCGCGAGGTCGGTCGACGGGTCGGCGCCGACCACGGTCGCCGAGTGCTTGCTGCCGTCGTTGAAGGTGACGGTGAACTGGCCGCCGCCGGCGATGACGTGGTTGTTGGTCAGCACCAGGCCGTCGGAGCTGATGACGACGCCGGAGCCGAGGCCCTGTGAGTTGGCGATCTGCACGACCACGGGCAGTCCGTTGGCCGCCACCGTGCTCACGTTGGTGGCTGTGTTGTTGGAGGCGGTGGTGCCGGTGGTGCTGCCGCTCACCGAACTGACCACAGTGGACGGTGAGGCGGTGGCGGTGGTGATCCACGCGCCGGTCCCGCCGCCGACCACCGCCGCCAGCACCGCCGCGCCGACCAGCACGGCGGTTCCCTTGCGGGCCTTGCGTGGCGGCTCGGGCGGGGGCGGCATGAACAGCGGGTTCTGGAAGCCGGTCGGCGGCGTCGGCGTGTCGTCGGTGAGGACGGCGGCGGCGGGCTCAGGGGTGCGGGGCGTCTCGGTCATGCCTTAACTGTGGGGCCGCCACATATGAGGAACCTGAGGCGAAGGCGTGCTGAACCCAAGAGTTTTCTGGCGTTATCTGGGGGACAGGCCGGCCTTGCGGTAGATCTCGTCGATCACGGTCATGTTCCGGACCGAATCGGACGGTGGCGTGAGCACGGGCCTGCCGCGCAGCACCGCGTCGCAGAAGGCATCCAGCTGATAGCTGTAGGACGGCCGCTTGGACAGCCGCTCCACACGCTTGGCGTTGGCCGTGCGCACGGTGAGCCGGTGATAGGCCTGCGGCATCACGAAGTTGAAGATGTCGATCCGGCCCTTGTCGCCGACCGCGGAGGCGGCGATCTTGAGAAGGTCGGCCGACCACAGGGAGGCCGTGACGGAACCGGTGTGACCGCCCGGGAACACCAGGGCAGCCGTCATCGCCCGGTCCACCTCGGGCTTGTGCAGTTTGGCCTGTGCCGACACGACTTCCGGCTCGCCGCCGCCCAGCAGCCGCGTCATGTGCAGCGCGTAGCAGCCGGCGTCCATCATCGCGCCGCCCGCGAGATCGCGGTTGTAGCGGATGTCGGAGAACTTCGGCAGCGGGAAACACAGGGCCGCGTGAACGTGCTTGAGCGTGCCGATCTCGCCGCTGGCCAGGATTTCCGCGACCCGGTTGGCCAGCGGGTGGTAGCGGTAGTGGAACGCCTCCATCACGACGAGGCCGCTGGCGTCCGCCGCTTCGGCGACGGTGGCGGCCTCGGTGGCGTTGCTGGTGAACGGCTTCTCGCACAGGACGTGTTTGCCGGCGGCGAGTGCCGCGAGCGTCCACTCGGCGTGCAGCGCGTTGGGCAGCGGGTTGTAGACGGCGTCGGTGCCCGGGTCGGCCAGCAGCTCATCGTAGCTGCCGTGCACCTTGGGAATGCCGTGCTTGCCCGCGTACGCGGCGGCGCGGTTCCGGTCCCGCGCCGCCACCGCGACGACCTCGGCCTCGGTGTTGTCCCGCGCCGGCGCGATCAGGGCGGTCGGCGCGATGCGCGCCGCGCCGAGCACCCCGATGCGGACTGTGTTCGTGCTCATCCGACGATGATGCCACCCGCTAGTAAACAGGTGTAACTAGCCCTGCTGGGTGCCGCCCTGCTGGTTCTGGCCACGGTCGCCGCGGGGCCCGCCGAAGCCGCCCTGGGGGCCGCCGAACTGGCCGTTGTACGGCCGGTGCACGCCCGGCCCGAAGCCGCCGCCGTGGTGGGCGGCGCCGATGAGGCCGCCGATGCCGCCGCCCACGATCAGGCCGACGACCAGCGCGGCGACGACCTGCGTGACGCGGTGGCGGGCGAAGTTGGCGAACTTGCCGGGCGGCCGCTGGACGTAGATCACCTGCGGCTGGGGGGCTCCGGGCGGGATCGCTCCGGGGTGAGGCGCCGCTCCCGGCTGGGGCGGCGCGTAGGACGCCTGCGGCTGTTCCGCCGCGAAGGCCTGCGTTTCGGGCTCCTCGGGGGCCGGCTGGGGTTGTGCCTCGGCGGTGGCCGGCTCCGGGGCCTGCTGGGCGTCGGGGCCGGCCACGGGCCGCTGGTGCTGCTCGGTCGGCTGCTCGTCTGGGGTCTTCGGCTCGGACATCTGGCCTGCTCCTGGGTCAATTCGGGCTGCTGAACACCAGACTGTGCGAACGGGCTGTGCTCCCGCTGAGCGGAAGCTGTCGAAGTCGTAGCGAAACCATGACGTGACACGCACGGTTCCCACACAGGACACGGGCAGTGTCGTTCTCATGGGGTCGATCTCATGAGGTTGCTGGCCGCGGCGGGGTGTGTGTTCGGGTTCCTGCTCGCCTACGTGGTTTTTGTGGTGTCCCCGGCCGGCCGCCGGCTGGAGGACGCCACGCTGCCGACCCCCACCGACGGCGGTCCGATCGCGGCGATGAGCCCGCAGCTGATCGGGCTGGGCATCATCGCGGTGCTGGCGATCGGCGCCACGCGGCGCCGCTGGAAGCAGACCGGCGCCGCGGCCGTGCTGATGGCCGGTGCGATCGCGTCGGCGCAGCTGCTGAAGGTGTCGCTGCTGTTCCGCGACGGCCCCATCGCCAACAGCTTCCCCGGCGGCCACGTCACGGCGTGCGCGGCGATCGTGCTGGCGCTGCTGTTGGTGCTGCCGCTGGAGGTGCGGCCGATCGCCCTGGTCGCCGGGGCGGTGCTGACGGCCTATGTCGCCGCCACGACCACGGAGCTGGGCTGGCACCGGCTCAGCGACACGATCGGGGCACTGGCGCTGTGCGGGACCTTCGCGGTGCTGCTCTCGGACGTGCGGCCGGTGTGGTGGGCGACGCTGATGGCGACCTGCGCGCCGGCCGCCGCCGTGCTGGCCGGATATGGGGTGGTCAGCCTGACCAGCGTCACCGACCTGGTGATCGTCGCCACGGGAGCGATCACCGCCGGCGTCGTGGCGGCCGTCGCGCTGCCGCTGTGCGCCCAGCCGAGGGCTACGGCGAACGCCCCGGTGTCCGCTGGATACGATGAGGGGCCGACCAGGCCGTTATCCCGTGTGAAGGAGTCATCGTGTCGCAGCCGCGTCCCTCAGGCCCAGGAGCAGCACCCCGTGTGACGGTGCCGGCCGGGACGACGGCGGGCACGGCGGTCCGCGAGGCGGGCCTGCCGGGCAAGGGCGCCGACGCGATCGTCGTGGTCCGGGACGCCGACGGCAAGCTGCGTGACCTGTCCTGGACGCCGGAGGCCGACGTCGAGGTGGAGGCCGTCGCCGCCGACACCGAGGACGGCCGCAGCGTGATCCGGCACTCCGCCGCGCACGTGCTGGCCCAGGCCGTGCAGCAGGCCTTCCCGGAGGCCAAGCTGGGCATCGGCCCGCCCATCAAGGACGGCTTCTACTACGACTTCCAGGTGGACAAGCCGTTCACCCCCGAGGACCTGGCCGACCTCGAGAAGCGCATGAAGCAGATCATCAAGGGCTCCCAGCGGTTCTCCCGCCGCGTGGTCGAGTCCGTCGACGCCGCCAAGGACGAGCTCAAGGCCGAGCCGTTCAAGCTGGAGCTCGTCGACATCAAGTCCGACGTCGACACCACCGAGGTCATGGAGGTCGGCGCGGGCGAGCTGACCATCTACGACAACCTCGACCCGCGCAGCGGCGACCGGGTGTGGGGCGACCTGTGCCGCGGCCCGCACGTGCCCACCACCAAGCACATCCCGGCGTTCAAGCTGACCCGCTCGGCCGCCGCCTACTGGCGCGGCAGCGAGAAGAACCCGCAGCTCCAGCGCGTGTACGGCACGGCATGGGAGTCGCAGGAGGCCCTGGACCAGCACCTTGAGCTGCTGGCCGAGGCCGAGCGCCGCGACCACCGCCGCCTGGGCACCGAGCTCGACCTGTTCAGCTTCCCCGACGAGATCGGCTCCGGCCTGGCCGTCTTCCACCCGCGCGGCGGCATCGTGCGCCGGGCCATGGAGGACTACTCGCGCCGCCGGCACGAGGAAGAGGGCTACGAGTTCGTCTACTCGCCCCACATCACCAAGGGCGCGCTGTTCGAGACCTCCGGCCACCTCGACTGGTACCGCGACGGCATGTACCCGGCGATGCACCTCGACGCCGAGTACGCCGAGGACGGCACGCTGCGCAAGCCCGGCCAGGACTACTACCTCAAGCCGATGAACTGCCCGTTCCACGACCTGATCTTCCGGTCGCGCGGGCGCTCCTACCGCGAGCTGCCGCTGCGCATGTTCGAGTTCGGCACGGTCTACCGGTACGAGAAGTCCGGCGTGATCCACGGCCTGACCCGGGTGCGCGGCATGACGCAGGACGACGCGCACATCTTCTGCACCCCGGAGCAGGTGCAGGAGGAGCTGAAGTCGCTGCTCGGCTTCGTGCTGGGCCTGCTGCGCGACTACGGCCTCGACGACTTCTACCTGGAGCTGTCGACCCGCAACGACGAGAAGTACGTGGGCTCCGACGAGGTGTGGGAGCAGGCCACCGCGGCGCTGCGCGAGGCGGCCGAGGACTCCGGCCTCCAGCTGGTGCCGGACCCGGGCGGCGCCGCCTTCTACGGCCCGAAGATCTCCGTGCAGGCCAAGGACGCGCTGGGCCGCACCTGGCAGATGTCCACCATCCAGCTGGACTTCAACCTGCCGGAGCGGTTCGAGCTGGAGTACACCTCCAGCGACGGCAGCCGGCAGCGTCCGGTCATGATCCACCGCGCCCTGTTCGGCTCCATCGAGCGCTTCTTCGGCGTGCTGACCGAGCACTACGCGGGCGCGTTCCCGGCCTGGCTGGCCCCGGTGCAGGCGGTGGGCATCCCCATCGCCGACGAGCACGTCGAGCACCTGATGCAGGTCACCAAGGCGCTGCGGGCCAGGGGCGTGCGGGTCGAGGTGGACGCCTCCGACGACCGCATGCAGAAGAAGATCCGCAACCACACGTTGCAGAAGGTGCCGTTCATGCTGGTCGCCGGCCAGAAGGACGTGGAGGGCGGCGCGGTGTCGTTCCGCTTCCGCGACGGCAGCCAGGTCAACGGCGTGTCGGTGGAGCAGGCGGTGGAGTCGATCGTGAACTGGATCGAGCGCCGCGAGAACGCCTCGCCCAGCGCGGAGACCTTCGCGGTGGCCACCGCGTGACCTCGCCGGACCGGGTCGAGCAGCACGGTGTGGGGGTCCCGGACGCGTTGCAGCGGCTGTGGACCCCGCACCGGATGGCCTACATCCGGGGCGAGAACAAGCCCGAGGGCGACGAGCCGGCG
Organism: Kutzneria sp. NPDC051319; assembly: GCF_040682195.1. Lineage (NCBI taxonomy): Bacteria > Bacillati > Actinomycetota > Actinomycetes > Pseudonocardiales > Pseudonocardiaceae > Kutzneria > Kutzneria sp. NPDC051319. The sequence goes on from NZ_JBFBAM010000097.1 coordinate 14,523, forward strand.
GGCTGCCCGTTCTGCTCCATCGTCAACCTGCCCGACGAGCAGGCACTGATCCTGGCCCGTGGGCAGCTGGTGTACGCGGTGCTGAACCTGTACCCGTACAACGCGGGGCATCTGATGGTGGTCCCGTACCGGCACGTCGCCGACTACACGGACCTGAACGCGGCCGAGACCGTGGAGCTGGGGGAGTACACCCAGACCGCGATGCGCGTGGTGCGCGGCGTCTCGGCCCCGCACGGCTTCAACATCGGCATGAACCAGGGCGCCATCGCCGGCGCCGGCATCGCCGCCCACCTGCACCAGCACGTGGTGCCGCGCTGGGGCGGCGACGCCAACTTCATGCCCGTCATCGGCCAGACCCGCACCATCCCCCAGCTCCTGGGCGAAACCTGGGACCTCCTCAGCAAGGCCTGGCCCCGCTAAAACCCCGGCGAGTTAAAACCCCGGTGAGTCCCGCTCAGCGTCACACCGAACTCGTGAAACCGTTTCACGCTTTCGGTATGACGCTAGGCGGGACTCGCCGGGGTCGGGGTGGGGGTCAGGCCTGGAGCTGGGCCTCGACGTCGAGCTCGATCTTGATCTTGTCGCTGACCACGGCGGACGGGATGCCGCCGCCCACGCCGAAGTCGGAGCGCTTGATCTCGGTGCTGGCCGACACGCCCAGGACCTTGCTGTTCGGGCCGTCGCCGAAGCCGCCCAGCTCGCCGGTCAGGGTCACGGCCTTGGTCACGCCGTGCAGCGTCAGGTCGCCGTCGATCTCGACGTCCTCGCCGTCGATGCGCACCGCGCTCGACGTGAAGGTCAGGTGCTCGTGCTCCTCGACGTGCAGGAAGTCGGCCGAGCGGACGTGGCCGTCGCGCTGCTCGTTCTTGGTGTCGACGCTGTCGGCCACGATCTGGGCGGTCACCGAGGACGTGCTCGGGTCCTCGCCGGTAACGATCGTGCCGCTGATGGTGTTGAAACGACCGCGAACCTTGGACACGCCGAGGTGGCGGACGATGAAGGCGACCTCCGAGTGCACCGGGTCGATATTCCACGTGCCGGCGACGTATCCGGGGATCTGGGTTGCCGCAGTCATCTTTCGGTCCTCCATGAGCCTTGGTTGAACTCTCAACTGAACCTTAGCACTGAGGTTGAGAGTTCAACAACAGGTATGATGTGACTCATGAGCGAGCCGCGGTGGTTGTCCGATTCCGAGCAGTGGGTGTGGCGGGCGTACCAGTCCGCGACCAAGCTGGTCAACGAGCGTCTGGACCGCCAACTGCAGCGCGACTCCGGCATGCCGACCACCTACTACGAGATCCTCGTCGCACTCTCCGAGTCACCCGATCGTGAGCTGCGGATGAGCGAGCTGGCCGAGTTCACCAAATCCTCCCGCAGCCGTCTGTCGCACGCGATCGCCCGCCTGGAGGAGAACGGCTGGGTCGTCCGCCGCTCCTGTGCCACCGACAAACGTGGTGCGTTCGCCGTGCTCACCGAGGACGGCATGGCCGCGGTCGAGGCCGCCGCGCCCGGGCATGTGGGCGAGGTGCGCAGCGTCCTGTTCGACGGGCTCTCCGAGGAGCAGGTGCGGCAGCTCGGCCTGATTTCCGAGGCGATCACCGCGCAGGCCAGCAAGGGATGCCCCGCGAACCCGTGTGACGAGTGAGACGCCGGGGTGTCGGTGGCCGCTGTCCCACGTCCGCTGGTTAGGCTGGTCCCACCCGGTCCTGTAGTGCAGGTAGGTGCCTCCGCCGCCCCATGCTGAACATCTTCGCTCGCGCCTCCGTCTCACGCGTCACCGATCCTGTCGGGACGTGGCTGCAGCGGCGCGGTGTCACGCCCAATGCCGTCACGCTCGTCGGCACCGCGGGCACCGTGCTCGGGGCGCTCTGGTTCCTGCCACGCGGTGAGCTGTTCGCCGGCACGCTCGTGATCACCTTCTTCGTGCTGTTCGACCTGCTGGACGGGGCCGTCGCCCGGGCCAGCGGGGCCGGCACCCGGTTCGGCGCGGTGCTCGACGCCAGCTGCGACCGGATCGCCGACGGCGCGCTGCTCGGCGCCATCGCCTGGTGGTGCCTGGCCGGAGCCGGCGACCGCTCCGGCGGCGCCGCGGCGCTGATCGCGCTGGTCGGGGCGCAGGTCATCTCGTACATCAAGGCCCGCGCCGAGGCCACCGGCCTGACGGCCGACGGCGGCCTGGTCGAACGGGCCGAGCGCATGATCCTGGCCCTGGTCGGCACCGGCCTGACCGGTCTCGGCGTCCCCTACGCCCTGGACGTGGCGCTGTGGGTGCTGGCGGGGCTGGCGGTGATCACCGTCGCGCAGCGGATGATCGCCGTGCACCGGTCGGCCAAGGAGCAGACCGGGTGAAGGGTCTGCTCGTCACGGCCGCCTACCGGGCCGGCTGGGCCTTCGCGCGGCTCGCGCCCGAGCAGGTCGCCGTCGGCGTCTTCCAGTGGGGCGCGGACTTCGCCACCCGGCGCAACGGGGCCGGGGTCGCGCAGTTACGCCGGAACCTGGCCCGCGTGGTGCCCCGGGCCGGGGCCGCGGAGTTGGACGAGCTCGTCGCGCGGGCGATGCGGTCCTACGCCCGGTACTGGTACGAGACGTTCCGGCTGCGGCCCGGCGACGTCGAGGCCGTGCACCAGGCGGTCGAGCGGACCGCCACCGGCCAGGAGAACCTGCACGCCGCGTGCGCCGAGGGCAACGGCGTGATCCTGGCACTGCCGCACTGCGGCAGCTGGGACCTGGCCGGCGTCTGGCTGCTGGGGCACAGCCGGCAGGTCAGCGTGGTCGTGCAGCGGCTGCGGCCCGAATCCCTGTTCCGCAGCTTCACCCGGGCCCGTGAGCGGCTCGGCTTCGACGTCGTGCCGTCGGCCGGCGGCGAGACCCGGCCCACCGAGCACTTGGCGCAGCGGCTGCGGGCCGGCGGGGTCGTGTGCCTGTTCGCCGACCGCGACCTCACCGCCAGCGGCGTGCCCGTGTCGTTCTTCAACGGCACCACTCGCATGCCGGCCGGCCCCGCCTACCTGGCCGCCACCACTGGCGCGGCGCTGCTGCCGGTCGGCACCTGGTTCACCGAGACCGGGTGGGGGATGCGGGTGCACCCGCCGGTCAAGGTCAACGGCGTGGACGGCATTCCGGCTGCCACCCAGGCGCTGGCCGACGTGTTCGCCGCCGACATCGCCGCGCATCCCGAGGACTGGCACATGCTCCAGCGGCTGTGGCTCACCGAGGACCTCTCCGAGTGAGGATCGGCCTGGTCTGCCCGTATTCGCTCGCCGTGCCGGGCGGGGTCCAGGCCCACGTCACCGGATTGGCCGCCGCGCTGCGCGGGCTGGGGCACGAGGTGTCGGTGCTGGCCCCTTCCGGGCGGGCGATGCCCATTCCCTTCAACGGTTCCGTGGCGCGGCTGGCTTTCGGGCCCGGCGCCTACGTGCGGGTGCGGCGCTGGCTCCGTGAGGGCGATTTCGACCTCCTGCACCTGCACGAGCCCATCGCGCCGAGCCTGTCCTTCCTGGCGTTGACGCTGGCTCGGGGCCCGGTCGTCGCCACCTTTCACACGTCGTTCGACCGGTCGTGGATCCTGTTGGCAGCGCGGGGAGTGCTCCGGCCGCAGCTGGAGAAGGTCACCGCCCGGATCGCCGTGTCCGAGCCGGCCCGGCGGGTGCAGGTCGAGCACCTCGGCGGCGACGCCGTCGAGATCCCCAACGGGGTCGACGTCCGGTTCTTCGCCGATGCCTTGCCGCTGCCCGATTTTCCCCGTGCTGGCGGCGCCATCGGCTTCGTCGGCCGCTTCGACGAGCCCCGCAAGGGCATGTCCGTGCTGGTGGAAGCCGTACGGCTGCTGGATCGTCCCGATCTGCGGCTGGTGGTCGCCGGCCGCGGCAACGCCGACGCCCTGCGCGCCGCCTGCCCGCAGGCTGTTGTGCTCGGCGAGGTCTCGGACGCCACCAAGGCCGCCCTGTTCCGTTCCGTCGATGTTGTGTGCGCGCCCAACACCGGCGGCGAGAGCTTCGGCATCGTGCTCGCCGAGGCCATGAGCGCCGGGGCTCCCATCGTGGCTTCGGATCTCGAAGCCTTCCGCCGCGTCCTCGGCCCCGCCGCCCTGTTCGCCCCGCCCGGCGACCCCATGGCGTTGGCCGCCGCTCTGGCTTCGATGCTCGACGATCCCGTGCGCCGCAGGGAATTCGGTTCCGCCGGCTCCGCGCGCGCCCTAACCTTCGACTGGTCCGTGGTCGCCGACCAGGTCCTCCGCGTCTACGAGGCCGCCACGTCGGCCAGCCCTGCCCCCGCACGAATGTAGGTGTCCGGATGCCGCGCCACTGCAACGATCCGGGGCCTCGACCTCAACCAGCCCGGCGTGGTCCGAGCCCTGTTCGACACCGCCTTCGCCAATGCCACCTCGGGTCAGTACCAGCCGTACAGAGGTAATGTCGGCTCGTGATCTACGAGGTGGTGGCGGCGGGGCTGGCGGTGCTCCTCATCCTCGGCGCCAGGATGGTTCGGCTCACCAGTCGCCTGGACCGGCTGCACATTCGCACCGACGCGGCGTGGGCGGCGTTGGATGCGGCGTTGGCGCGGCGGGCGTTGCTGGCCCGGCTGGCGAGCTCGAAGGCCACGGAGGCGACGGAATCGGCCGAGGGGGCGTCGAGGCCGGACCGGGAGGCCGCCGAGAACGAGGTCAGCCGGTTGCTGGGTGAGCTGGACCGGACGTCGCTGCCGGGGGAGATCGCCACCGAGCTGGCCGATGCCGAGCACCGCCTGGTGTTGGCGCGCCGGGTGCACAACGACGCCGTGCGGGACACGCTGTCCTTGCGCCGCAAGCGATCGGTGCGCTGGCTGCGGCTGGCCGGCACCGCGCCGCTGCCCAGCTACTTCGAGATCGCCGAGCCCGTGGCGCCCGAGAGCGGCGAGCAGGCGCTGGTTCCTCGGGCGTCGGCCCGCATCCTGCTGGTGGACGACCGTGACCGGGTTCTGCTGTTCCGCGGGGGAAATCCGCCGCCGAACAACGCCGAGCAGTGGTGGTTCACGCCCGGCGGCGGCATCGAGAAGGGCGAGGCGCTGACCGAGGCCGCGGTTCGCGAGCTGGCCGAGGAGACCGGAATCCGTTGCTCCGAAACGGATCTCACCGGCCCCGTCTGGCTGCGCCGGGTGACCTTCTGCTTCGACGGCCGCTGGCACCTCGGCGAGGAGTGGTTCTTTCTCCTGCGCACCAAGGCGAATGCCATCGACACCTCGGGGTTCACGCAGCTGGAGAACGACACCGTCACCGACCATCGCTGGTGGACCACCAAGGAGCTGGCCGACTCCGACGAGCTGATCTACCCGCCGCTGCTCGGCCCGCTGCTGGAGGATCTCCTTGCCACGCAATGGGACGGAGTAGTGCGGCCGGTCCGCTGACGCCGACCCGCACGGCCCGGCGCGCAGGCCGTGCGATGTGAGATGGCGCGGCCCGCGCGGTCGATGCGGGTCGCGCCATTTCCATTCTCTCCCTTAGATCTTCGTCGCCAGGTTGTCCGGAAGAGGGTCGTACCGAGCGAAGTGCCGGGTGAACGTCGCGGTGCCCGACGCCAGGGAGCGCAGCTCCACGGCGTACCGGATCAGCTCGGTCGCGGGCACCTCGGCGCGGATCATGGTGTGCCCGGGCGTGATATCGGCCTCGGTGCCCAACACCCGGGCGCGGCGGCTGGACAGGTCGCCGAGCACGGCCCCGAGGTGGTCGTCGGGCAGTCGGATGGTCACCTCGTCCATGGGCTCCAGCAGCGAGATCCGGCTGTTGGCGGCGGCCTCCTTCAAGGCCAGCGCGCCGGCGGTCTGGAAGGCCGAGTCGGAGGAGTCGACGCTGTGGGCCTTGCCGTCGACGAGGGTCACGCGCACGTCGACGCACGGGTGATCGCCGTGCAGGCCCTTGGCCAGCTGGGCCCGCACCCCCTTCTCCACGCTGGGGATGAACTGGTGCGGCACCGATCCGCCGACGACCCGGTCGACGAACTCGAAGCCGGATCCACGCGGCAGCGGCTCGACCTCCAGGTCGCACACGGCGTACTGGCCGTGCCCGCCGGACTGCTTGACGTGCCGGCCGTGCCCCCGGGCGGCCTTGGCGAAGGTCTCCCGCAGCGGCACCCGCACGTCCTCGGTGTCCACCTCGGCCCCGCCGGCGCGCAGCCGCGCCAGCACGACGTCGGCGTGGGCCTCGCCCATGCACCACAACACCATCTGGTGCGTCTCGGTGTTGCGCTCCAACCGGAGCGTCGGGTCGCCGGCCACCAGCCGGGCGAGGTTGCGGGCCAGCGTGTCCTCGTCGCTCCGTTTGCGGGCGATGATCGCGACCGGCAGCAGCGGCTCGGGCATCAGCCACGGCGACATCAGCAGCGGCTGGTCGGGGCTGGACACGGTGTCGCCGGTCTCGGCCGAGCCGAGCTTGGTCAGCGCGCAGAGGTCGCCGGCCACGCAGAACGGCACCTCGCGCAGGCTCGACCCGAGCGGCGAGTAGATGTGCGCGACCCGCTCGTCCTCGTCGTGGTCCTCGTGTCCACGGTCGCTCATGCCGTGCCCGGAGACGTGCACTGACCGCTCCGGCCGCAGCGTCCCGGAGAACACCCGGACGAGCGACACCCGACCGACGTAGGAGTCGACGGCGGTGCGCACGACCTCGGCGGCGAGCGGGCCGTCCGGGTCGGTGGCCAGCTCCAGCACGGTGCCGGCGATCGGGTCGGTCACCGACGGCAGCGGGTGCTCCAGCGGCGACGGGAAGGCACGCACGATGCCGTCCAGGATCTCGGCCAGCCCCAGGCCGGTCGCCGCGCACGCCGGCACGACCGGGTAGAACGAGCCGCGGCTGACCGCGGTCTCCAGGTCGGCGATGAGCACGTCCTGGTCGATGTCCTCGCCGCCGAGGTAGCGCTCCATCAGGGTCTCGTCCTCGCTCTCGGCGATGACGCCCTCGATCAGCGCGTTGCGGTGGTCGGCCATGAAGTCGGCGAGCTCGGCGTCGGGTTCCCGCACGGTCGGCGGGTAGCCGTCGGAGTAGTCGAAGACGCTCTGCGTGATCAGCCCGACCAGCTTGGTGTTGCCGGAGCCGGGGACCGGGAGGTACAGCGGCAGCACGCCGGCGCCGAACGCCTCCTGGCAGGCCGCGAGCTCGGCGTCGAAGTCGGCGCGGTGGTGGTCGAGCCGGGCGATCACGACGCCGCGCGGCATGCCGACTGCCGCGCACTCCTCCCACAGCGCCATGGTCATGGCGTCGATGCCCTCCGACGCGCCGACCACAAAAACCGCGGCGTCCGCGGCGCGCAGGCCGGCCCGCAGCTCGCCGACGAAGTCGACATAACCGGGCGTGTCGATGAGATTGATCTTGACGTCCTGGTGGACCAGCGGGGCCACCGCCAGCCCGACCGAGCGCTGCTGGCGCTGGGCCGCGGGGTCGTGGTCGCACACGGTCGTGCCCTCGGTGACGGACCCGGCCCTGGTCAGCACGCCGGAGGCGGTCAGAAGCGCCTCGGTGAGCGTGGTCTTGCCGGCCCCCGACGGGCCGACCAGCACGACGTTGCGGACCTTGGCCGGGTCGGCTACAGCGACCGCGCCGCCGGATTGGGTGTTGTCGGTGTTCTTGGACCCCATGGGGTCACCTCCTGAACGAACCGAATTGGCCTGGAGCACACCTCGATGTGTTCGATCTCACACCCGAACCGCTGGTCGGACAAGCCCGCCGGCGAAGTGGCCTTCCGTAATTGTGTCGGATTGGCCTCAAACACCAGGCCACGTTCGACCTAGCATGGAGCGCGTACCCCCTCGCATACCCCGAAAGGTCGGCACGGTGAACATCGAGCCCACTCCCGCCACCGGCACCGCCCGCGTCAAGCGCGGCATGGCCGAGATGCTCAAGGGCGGCGTGATCATGGACGTGGTCACCCCCGAGCAGGCCAAGATCGCCGAGGACGCCGGCGCCGTCGCCGTCATGGCGCTGGAGCGCGTGCCGGCCGACATCCGCGTCCAGGGCGGCGTCGCCCGGATGAGCAACCCCGACATGATCGACGGCATCGTCAACGCCGTGTCCATCCCCGTGATGGCCAAGGCCCGCATCGGCCACTTCGTCGAGGCCCAGGTGCTGCAGGCCCTCGGCGTCGACTACATCGACGAGTCCGAGGTGCTGACCCCGGCCGACGAGGCCAACCACATCGACAAGTGGCCGTTCACCGTGCCGTTCGTCTGCGGCGCCACCAACCTGGGCGAAGCCCTGCGCCGCATCGCCGAGGGCGCGGCCATGATCCGCTCCAAGGGCGAGGCCGGCACCGGCAACGTCGTCGAGGCCACCCGGCACATGCGCCAGATCCGCGCCGACATCGGCCGGCTGACCGTGCTCGACGACGCCGAGCTGTACGCCGCCGCCAAGGAGCTGCGCGCCCCGTACGAGCTGGTCAAGGAGATCGCCGCCACCGGCAAGCTGCCCGTCGTGCTGTTCACCGCCGGCGGCATCGCCACCCCGGCCGACGCCGCCATGATGATGCAGCTGGGCGCCGAGGGCGTCTTCGTCGGCTCCGGCATCTTCAAGTCCGGCGACCCGGCCCAGCGCGCCTCGGCCATCGTCAAGGCCACCACCTTCCACGACGACCCCGACGTCATCGCCAAGGTCTCCCGCGGCCTGGGCGAGGCCATGGTCGGCATCAACGTCTCCGAGCTCCCCGAGTCCCAGAAGCTCGCCACCCGCGGCTGGTAGTACCCTCCGCGATCCCCCCGGTGTTCGGAAGGGACCATTCCTCTACTCGGAGTGTAGGAAGGACGCCTTCACGTCAACGGGCGGCGGATCGTGGCCACGCGGTGGTCACCGGCAGTGACCAGGCCGACAACATCATCATCGAGCTGGCCCGGGTCTGTCAGGATCCGGGGCCAGCTCGATGTCCGCCTCCTCGTCGGTAAATTCCGACAGCAGCACGCCGCGCGCCTCGAACGCCGATCCGCGGCTCGCGGCGGCGGTGCCGTTCTCACGGACCAGGCGGAGAAGTTCCCTGCGCCACACGGGATCGGTCTCGGCCTGGTAGATCCAGCGGGGGCCGAGCACGCTGTGCTCCGCGGTCACGATCAGGGCGCCGCCGTCCAGCGGAGCGCCGCGGTAGGTCATCGGGACCTGGTAGACGACGCCGCCAGCCTCGATCACGTGGATCTCGATGCCGACCTCGCCGGCCGGGTCCTCGAAGCGGAAAAAGCCGACCGGCCTGAGCTCCGGCACCCCGTCGCCGCGGTGCCAAGGCTGCCTTGCCAGCCATGGCGGCAGGAATTCGCGGAATGATGGCGTGAGAGTCGCTCCCTGGTGAATCACACGACCATCCAACTCAGCACCGGCGTGGACTGCAGGAAAACGAGCAGACACATCAGGGCCAGCAGGATGAGGCTCCACAGGAAGACCCGGCGGAACAGGTCGCCCTCGCGGCCGGCCATGCCGACGGCGCCGGCGGCGATGGCCAGGTTCTGGGGGCTGATCATCTTGCCCAGCACGCCGCCGGAGGAGTTGGCGGCGGCCATCAGGGTGGGACTGAGCCCGGCATGCTGGGCGGCGGTGACCTGGAGCGCGCCGAACAGGGAGTTGGACGAGGTGTCCGAACCCGTGACGGCGACGCCGAGCCAACCCAGGACCGGGGACAGCAGGGCGAAAAGGCCGCCGGCGTTGGACATCCAGGTGCCGAGGGTGGTGGTCTGCCCGCTGGCGTTCATCACGTATGCCAAGGCGAGCACAGCCATCACGGTGACGATGGCGGTCGCCAGTTGACGGTACGTGCCGCCGTAGGCGCGCAGGGCGGCGCCGGGCTTGATCCTGATCACGGGGATGGTGATCAGGCCGGCGATGATCAGCAGGCTGCCGGCGGCGTCGAGCCAGTCGAACTTGAACGCCGGCAGCGTGGATGCCTTGCCGCTCAGGGTGTTCAGGTGCAGGCCGGGCCAGTTGAACGTGACGGTGACGCTGGTCAGGGCGTCCTTGATCGCCGGGACCTGGGCCAGCGCGAACACGGCGATGATGATCGCGTACGGGGCGTAGGCCCGCAGCACCTCGGCCCGGCTGTCGGTGTTCTCGGCCCGGCTGCGGCGGCGCACGACGAGCACCACGGCCAGCGCGCTGAGCAGCGAGGCGACGATGTCCGTCAGGGGAGCGCTGAAGAAGTTGGCCACCGCGAACTGCGCGACCGCGAACACCACGCCGCAGGCGATCGTCGCCGGCAGCGTCTCGCGCACGCCGCGCCAGCCGTCAATGATGCCGACCAGCACCATCGGCACGAACAGGGCCAGCACCGGCGTCTGCCGGCCGACCATCGATGCCAGGTCGTGCAGCGGCAGGCCGGTAACGGTGGCCAGGGTCGTGATCGGCACCGCCAGTGCGCCGAAGGCCACCGGCGCCGTGTTGGCCACCAACGCGACCGTGGCCGCCTTCAGCGGCTGGAAACCCAGCGCTATCAGCATCACGCTCGTCACCGCGACCGGCGTGCCGAAGCCGGCCAGCGCCTCCAGCAACGCGCCGAAGCTGAACGCCACGATCACGCCCTGGATCCGCTGGTCGTCGCTGACCCGCGCGAAGGACCGCCGCAGCACGTCGAAGTGTCCGGTGTGGACGGTCATGTTGTAGATCCAGATCGCGTTGACCACGATCCACAGAATCGGGAAGAAGCCGAACGCCGCGCCTTCCGTGGCCGCCAGCAGCGCCTGGCCGACCGGCATCGGATAGCCGAGCACCGCCACCAGCACGCTCACCGCGAGCGAGATCGCCGCGGCCAGCCAGGCCCGGATCCGGAACACGCCCAGCAGCACGAAAAGCACCACCAGCGGCAGCGCCGCGAGCAGGGCGGACAGGAGCAGGGAGCCGGCGATCGGGGCAAGGACCGGGGTGTACATACGTCACCACCTCGCCGTTGAGGGTGCGGTAGACGCTAGTTCACGACCAGAGTGATGGCGGGGATCCACAGTTGACGCAGGAGGTCCGGTGTCGGCCAACGTGACGGTGCGCAGTGATGGGCGTGGCGCGGAAGTGGTGCTTGGTTCCGGCGGGAGCGCCAACGCCCTGGGGCACGAGGATTGGCGGGCCCTGGAGCTGGCCTTTCGGAATCTGCCGAACGACGTCCGCGTGGTGGTCGTGCGGGGGAGCGGCAGCACCTTCAGCGCCGGCTCCGACCTGCGCGAGTGGGTGCACGCCGCGCCCGACGACGTGGACCGGGCCTTCGCCGCGATGGAGGCCGCCTGCACCGCCATCGAGGAGTGCCCGACGCCGGTGATCGCCCAGGTCAACGGGGTCGCCGCCGGGGCGGGCTGCCAGCTGGCCCTGGCCTGCGACCTCCGGGTGTTCGCCGACGACGCCCGCATCGGCATGCCCATCGCGCGGCTGGGGATTCTCGTCAGCCCGGCCTTCGCCGCCCGGCTCGCGCTGCTGGCCGGGCACGGCCTGGCCCGGGAGCTGCTCTACACCGGGCGGCTGTTGACCGCCGCCGAGGCCGTCGCCGCCGGCCTCGCCAACCGCCGCGTGCCGTCGTCGGAGCTGGCCGCCGCGACCGCGGAGCTGGTGGCCGCCGTGGCCGCGCAGCCCCGGGCCGCGTTGGTCGCCGCGAAGCAGGCCGTCAGCGTCGGGCTCTCACCCACCCGCGCCGCCGCCGACAGCTTCGCCAGCGGCCCGGCAGTGTCCTATGAGGACTTCCAACGCGGCGTGACGGCCTTCCTGTCCCGCAGCCGCCACCCGTGACCCCGGTGATGCAGGGAAGGACGCCTTACCCTCGTTCAACGCGGGTAAGGCGTCCTTCCCTGCATGTCAGTAGCGGTAGTGCTCCGGCTTGTACGGGCCGGCCACGTCCACGCCGATGTAGTCGGCCTGCACCTTGGACAGCTCGGTCAGCCGCACGCCCAGGGCGTCCAGGTGCAGCCGGGCCACCTTCTCGTCCAGGTGCTTGGGCAGCCGGTAGACCTGGCGCTCGTACTCGCCGGGCTTGGTGAACAGCTCGATCTGGGCGATCACCTGGTTGGAGAACGAGTTCGACATGACGAAGCTGGGGTGGCCGGTGGCGTTGCCCAGGTTCATCAGCCGACCCTCGGACAGCACGATGACCGCGTGCCCGTCGGGGAACACCCACTCGTGCACCTGCGGCTTGATCTCGACCTTGCGGATGCCCGGCACCTTGGCCAGCCCGGCCATGTCGATCTCGTTGTCGAAGTGCCCGACGTTGCCGACGATCGCGTTGTGCTTCATCCGGCCCATGTGCTCGGCCATCACGATGTCGCGGTTGCCGGTGGTGGTGATGAAGATGTCGCCCTTGTGCACCACGTCCTCCAGGTGCACGACCTCGAGGCCCTCCATCGCCGCCTGCAGCGCGCAGATCGGGTCGACCTCCGTGACCACGACGCGCGCGCCCTGGCCGCGCAGCGAGTCCGCCGCGCCCTTGCCCACGTCGCCGTAGCCGCAGACCACGGCCAGCTTGCCGCCCAGCATCACGTCGGTGGCCCGGTTGAGGCCGTCGGCCAGCGAGTGCCGGATGCCGTACTTGTTGTCGAACTTGGACTTCGTCACCGAGTCGTTGACGTTGATCGCCGGGAACAGCAGCTCGCCCTCGGCGGCCAGCCGGTACATCCGGTTCACGCCGGCCGTCGTCTCCTCGGAGACGCCGCGCATCTGCTCCGCGACCCGGGTGAAACGCTTGGCGTCACGGGCGATGCTGGCCGTGAGGGTGGCCAGCAGGATGCCGTACTCCTCGCCGTCCTCCTCGGTCGCCGCCGGCACCGCGCCGGCCGTCTCGAACTCGACTCCCTTGTGCACCAACATGGTCGCGTCGCCGCCGTCGTCCACGATCAGGTTCGGCGCCTCGCCGTCCGGGAAGGTGAACAGCTGGTCGGTGCACCACCAGTACTCGGCCAGCGTCTCGCCCTTCCAGGCGAACACCGACGTTCCGCGCGGCGCGTCCACCGTGCCGTCACGGCCGACGACCACGGCCGCGGCGGCCTCGTCCTGCGTGGAGAAGATGTTGCAGGACACCCAGCGCACCTGGGCCCCCAGGTGCACCAGGGTCTCGATCAGCACCGCCGTCTGCACCGTCATGTGCAGCGAGCCCGCGACCCTGGCCCCGGCCAGCGGCTTGCTCTCGCCGAACTCCGCCCGCAGCGCCATCAGGCCCGGCATCTCCAGCTCCGCCAGCCGGATCTGGTGGCGCCCCGCCTCGGCCAGCGCCAGGTCGGCCACGGCGAAGTCGATTCCGTTGACCTGCCTCAGTTTCCCGTTCATTCCGGTTCCTCCGCATGCTGACCGGGAGGCCCACCCTCATGACGAAGGGCGCCTCCCGCTTCGGGAGGCGCCCTTGTGACGTTCACACGGAGCCGAGCGTGGCGGACACGGTCCGCTGCAGCGCCTCTCGACTCCGCCCCCGAAATTAGCCAGCCCCAACCCGCCCTGTCAACGCCGCGAGTCCCGCTCTCGGGCAGTCATGAACTCGACACATGGTTGCCCG